>DUCT01000020.1 GCA_012959665.1 Myxococcales bacterium
GGGCATGGGGCGCGAAGCTATCCGACCCGGCCTGTCTGGGCGAGCGTAGACACCTCGGACCCGGCGTCACGACACCCATATCCTTCGCTCTGACCGGGGTGGGCAGATTCTGGGGGATGGAACTGTCTACTCGCCTGGAGCACCGGCGCTCGCCGAGGCGCTGAATCAGTGGGCTGGGCGCGCCGCCAGGAATTGTTGGTAGGCGAAAAGCCCGGGGCCGCCCCCGGTATGAAGGAAAATTACCGGGCGCTCGTTGTCTAGACGCCCCTGGCGGATGGCATGGAAGAGCCAGGCCATGGCCTTCCCCGTATAGACCGGATCGAGCAGGATCCCCTCGAGTCGAGCGAGGGATTCGACGGCCTCTTGCATCGCCTGGGTGGGCACCCCATAGCCTGCTCCGAGAAACCCTCCCTCGATGCATAGGCGGTCCTCGGCCGGTGGCTCAAGCCCAAAGAGCGATGCCGTGGCACCGCACAGAGTTCGCAGTTCGGCGGAGCTTGGTCGATCCTCGGGGGCGGATACGTTGACACTTCGCAGGGAGATCGGGCTGCCCACCGCCTGCAGGCCGATCAGCAACCCGGTCTGGGTGCCGAGGCTCGAAGTGGCGTGGACAAGGCTGCTGGGGGCGGTACTCCAATCTGCGATCTGCGTCATCAACTCTGCCGCGCAGCCCACATAGCCCAGGGCACCCGTGGCACTGGATCCGCCGATGGGGACGACGGAGAGTCGCCGGCCGTTGCTTTGGGCTGCTTCGAGAAGGAGGTTCAGCCGTTGGCCAGCCGCGGCCACATCGTTCTCAAGATAAATTTTTGCTCCGAGAAGTTCATCGAGGAGTCGATTCCCCGAGACTTCCCAGGCGGGTTCCCGGTAGTCGACATCGGTGACGAGGATGAGATCGCAAGTCAATCCCAAGGCCGCCGCCGCTGCTGCGGTTTGCCGCGCATGGTTGGATTGGACTGCCCCAAAGGTGACCACGCCGTCGACGCCCTCGGCACGAGCTGCTCCCATCAGGTATTCGAGCTTGCGCGCCTTGTTTCCACCCATGGCCAATCCCGTGCAGTCGTCTCGTTTGATCCAGAGGGGTGGTCCGCCCAGGGCTTCGGTGAGGCGGGGCAGGAATTGAAGGGGCGTGGGGAGGTGGGCGAGCCTCTCCCGGGGAAACTCGTCCAGACGGGCGACGAGGGTATCGGTGTCGTGAACAGGCACCGATCGACCCTAGCCGACATCCTGTGTGCTTGCGCAGAGGCGGGCGGGCAGCGACATTCAGAGTTCAAATCCGTGTCCGGAGAGGCCGCTCCGGGCTGTCTTTGGGCGGAGAAAGGGCCAAATGTTTACCGGGATCGTTCAAGGCACATACGGGGTGACTTCGGTTCACCGCGAGCTCGATCTTTTGACCTATGCCGTTGATCTCGACGCCGAGCGGGTGGACGGCCTCGAAATCGGTGCGAGCGTTTCCATCGACGGTGTTTGTCAGACAGTGGTTTCCATTGAAGGGCACCGGGTGTCCTTTGACGCAATTCGAGAGACCCTGGACCGGACCACCCTGGGTGCGTTGCAGGCGGGCGACCAAGTCGCGGTGGAGCGCAGCGCGCGTGTGGGCGACGAGGTGGGGGGGCACGATGTTTCGGGTCACGTCATCGGCCAAGGCGAAGTCGTACTCGCCCGCAAAGAGGGGCACGTTTGCGTGCTGGGAATAGGGGTTCCGCCTTCGTGGATGAAGTACGTCCTCAATAAGGGGTTCATTGCCGTCGATGGCTCGAGTCTCACAGTCTGCGATGCGACGGCTGACGGGTCCTTCGCTGTGCATTTGATTCCGGAGACCTTGCGCCTCACCCGGCTCGGACAAAAGCGACTGGGCGACCGGTTGAACATCGAACTCGATCCGCGCACGGTGGCCATTGTGGACACCGTGGAACGCGTGATGGAGGAGCGGGAGAGCTAGGGCTCCCTTGTGACGCCCTCACTTCGCGTTGGGGGCTAACGGCCTTTGAATTCCGGAGCCCTTTTCTCGAAAAATGCACGGGGGCCCTCGACGGCATCCTCGGACGCCATGACCTTCAGGCCGTGTCGCTGTTCGATCACGAATGCGTCTTCTTCGGCGAGAGTTTCGGTCTCGCGTAGAGTGGCGAGAATGCCGCGCACGGCCAGGGGACCGTTGGTCGCAATTCGCTCGGCAATTTCGTGCGCTCGACTCAGGGCCGTGCCATCCGGGACCACGTGGTTGATCAGCCCGAGTTCGAGGGCGCGCCCGGCCGGAAGATCCTCGCCTGCCAGAAGCATTTCGGCGGCGACTGCATAGCCGATCTGGCGGCGCAGACGCACAGCGGATCCCGCCATGGGAAAGAGTCCTCGCTGAACTTCGGTGATGCCGAAAACCGCGCTCTCGCCCGCTACGCGAATGTCCGTGCCCTGAAGAATTTCGGTTCCGCCGGCCCGAGCAAAGCCCTCCGCAGCCAAGATCACGGGCTTGCCGGGTCGATTGGTCTTGAGCCAAGCACCATATATCAGCGCTGGTTCCTTCATGACCCGCTCCATGAATTCGTTTTCGGGTTGACCGGTGCGGAGTTTTGGAATTTCGGTCAGGTCCATTCCCGCGCAGAAGGTGTTCCCTTTGCCGGTCAAGATGGCAACTCGAAGTTCATCGTTCTGGTCGAGTTCCCGCCAGGCGTCGTAGAGTAGGCACATCACCTCGGAGTTGACGGCATTTCTTTTTTCGGGTCGGTTCAGGGTGACGACCAGCGTGTGGTTCTTTTTTTCCACGAGTACGGCGGGCATGGCGGGCTCCTCTGGACGGGGGCCAGCCCCGGGAAGTAAAGGATCCTAACGCGCTCGGGCGACGCGGCCCCTCAAGTCACTTTTTACCTCAAGGTGCGCCGGCGGTCGTTCGCCGTGCCAGAGGAGTTTTGCGCGAGGACTAGTTCGATTCGGGCGGTTCGCCGACGGAAGCCGCCCCACTTTCCGTCGAGTCACGCTGGGCAAATGCTTCCTCAAGAGCTTCCACGGCACCGGCCATCCGTTCAAGATTCTGGTTGAGTGACTCGACGTCCGACCGGCGGGGCAGGTCGAGAAGGCGAAAGACCCGCTCGACCGATCTTTGCACCATATCGTCGAGTTCCGGCGGGGAGTGGAAGAAACCCTGGCGGCTACGATCGGGATTGTTAGCGGGGTCGTCTTTGCTTCCGGAATTGGAGTCGGATTTCCCCTCGGAATCGTCCACGCCCACCATGCGGCGAACGCGCTCCTGAAAATCGCCGATGCCGTCGCTCGCATCGTCGACACCCTTGCGGAGGGCATCGTAGAGAGCGTCGCCCCCTCTTCCGAGAATCTGGGAAAGCAGGCTGTCCGGAGGCTGGGTATGCGACCGCTCGCTGTCCACGAGGATCTGGGACAAGGCCACAGAGGTGATGTCCTCGCCCGTCTGCTTGTCGACGACGCGTACCTCTTCGCCGGCATCGAGGAGTTCGGCGATGCCCTTGAGCGTGATGTAGCGACTGGTCTGAGTGTTGTAGAGCTTCCGGTTCGCGTAGCGCTTAATCAGGATCGCCATGAACGACTCACTCGACCTTTGAGGTTTGCCAGGTCGTAGGGATTTGCCTGCGCACCGGGCACCCTAGCACAAGGGGCACTCGGCAGGCTTCCGCGCGGAAATCGGAGGGGGGTCCCAACGCCATTCGCGTGCACTTCGGGGACCTCCACTACGAGTTGAAGGCATCCATGACCGGTGTTTGGGGCCTTCGCACCGGGCGTTTCCGATGGGGTGTACTGTGGGGCATGTGTCGCTCGGCGGGCGGACTGAATTCCCACAGTATCTCGCGCATCCCGAGAAAGGCATGCAGGACCGTGCGGGCGTTGGAGTCTTTCTGCGCTCTCAGCGCCCATCGGCCGATCTCGGTTTCCAGGGCTTTGAGCACTTCGGGCAGCCCGGGGGAGGAACGGTCGGGCTCCGGGCCGCGCAGAGTTCCCGCCCAGCGCTCGATGGCCCCCGCCAAATTGGCAATGGGTGAATTGGGCTGGGCGTGGCGAACCACGGGTTCGTTGGCCAGCAGAATCGACAACGCATCCATCAGCGCCCGGGTCGCCATGAGGGCTTCGGCGGCCGAATTGCGTGCGTGCTGGAGGCTACGCGCGAGGGCCTGCTCGATGGTGTCCGGGGGCGGAGGACTGCGCAGTCCACGATCTATCTGCATGGGCGTACGGTACTCGGTCTAGGGCGCGTGCGCAGGCCGAGGGAAAATCGTGCCCCGCCGCACCGCGCGGATCCCAAGGGCCGGGCTAGGATAGGGCGACTCGCGTGGAGCGAGAGTCGGGGAACATTTTTTGATCATTACTTGCCGGAACTGCGAGGCCCAATTCGAATTCGACGAGTTGCGCGTACCCGAAGAGGGCGTTCAGGTCAGGTGCTCAAGCTGTCAGGCTGTCTTCTTTGTTGCTTCGGAATCTCAGTCGCCCGAGGCGTTTGATTTGGCCGAAGCGGGGCCCGAGTCGGGGGGGGAGGAGAGAGGCGACCGCGGTGATCCGGCTCCCGGGGATTCGTCGGATGCCTCCGGTTCCATCGAAGATTTGGCTTTCGACGCTTCCCCGCTCACGGAATCCGAGGAGGCCGCGCCAGCTTTGGAATTCGACGATTCCGACGAGATCCTAGAGGCTACGCCTCTGGCTGAGGACGATTTTTCGGACCTCGGCGCCTCGCCGGACGCGACCGAGGAAGACCCTGATCGGCTCGGCGAAGTGGGGCGGGCTTCGCTGGAGCACGAGGCCGAGAACTCGGCTCCAGAGATTGCGGACGAAGTTTCAGAGAGGGCTGGCCCCCGGGACCCACGCGATGAGTCGCCCGGGGCCGTGCCCGAGTCCAAGGTCGCGATTGGTGCCGTCGCGCTCGCGTCTGTGCCGGCGGGAAGCCACCGGGGCGACGCGGCGGTGGAACCCCGTTCACCCGGATTTCGCAAGCGGTTTCGCGCCATGGGGCGAGGGTTGGGGTGGGGGCTGACCGCGGTTCTGGTCGTTCTCGCCCTGCTGAGCGTGGTCCAAGAGACCACCGATTCGGTGCGGACGACGGATCAGACCATCGAGGTCGGTCGCCTGCTCGCCGAGGGCCTGAAGGGGGAGTGGGTGGACACCATGGCGGGTCGGACGCTTTTGGCCGTTACCGGCGAGTTGCACAACCCCACGGGTTCGGCGGAGATTCTCGGGGCCATCCTGGAGGTCTCGCTGGTGGGCCCGGACGGGCGCCGGTTGGTCTGGCCCTCGGCGCCGATGGGGGTTCGACTCACGGAGAGCGAGATTCGCGAGTTGCCGCTGGCTGGGTTGAAGAGCGCCCAGGGCCGGGCGGCGCGGGCCCTCGCATTAACCGTACTCCCGCCGGGGCAGTCGGTGGCGATCCAAGCCATCATCCCGCGCCCGCCGGATGACGCCGTGCACTTCGCGTTGGATCTGGGTCCGGCCGTGGGCCGATCGCTGGAGAACGAGTAAGATTCTGGGCCCTGAGCGCTCAGCCCCCTCCAGGGCCGTTCTCACTGCTCTTCCTCGTCACTTCCTCTTTGTCTGGGGTTACGTCGATCTCATCTTCTCCCGAAACTCCGGCTTTGAAGTTCTTGATCGCCTTGCCAACCCCCGCGCCAATCTCCGGAAGCCTGCGGGCTCCAAAGAGGACGACGACGATCACGAGGATGATTGAGAGTTCTGTGGCGCCGAGTCCAAACATCGCGCACTCCATCGCGGTTGAGATTCTGACCGCTTCAGGACCCGAAAGTGCCGCTGGCTTCCTCCCGGGTCAAGCCGTAGGATGCCCCCGATTCGAGTTGATAGCCATCTCCCTGTTTCCCTGGGGATCTTTTTAAGGAGTCCGGAGTGGCAATCTTCAAGGCCTACGACATCCGAGGAGTCGTTCCCGGAGAGCTGGACGCTGAGATCGCCTACGGGGTCGGGCGGGCCACGGCTCATTTCATTGGTGCCGAGCGGCTTGTCGTGGGGCGGGATGCCCGGGTCCACTCGCCTGAACTCTGCCAGGCTCTGATTCGCGGCATTACCGACGAGGGCGTTTCAGTCATTGACCTGGGCTTGGCGGCAACGCCCATGGTCTACTTTGCTGTGGCAGACCTGGCCGCCGGGGGCGGCGTGATGGTGACGGCATCCCACAATCCTGCGGAGTACAACGGCTTTAAAATCTGTCGTGAGAAGGCCATTCCCATCGGTGAGGCGACGGGGCTTAAGGAAATTGAGGCGCGGGTGGCCGAGCGTGTGACGGCTGCGTCCGCGGCCCGTCTCGGCACCGTTGAACAGCGAGATGTACGAGTCGGCTACGCGAGCCAGGCTCTTTCGGTGGGCGCGGGGCGTCCATCGGCGCGGGTTGCCATCGATTGCGGCAACGGGATGGCGAGCGTTGGCCTAGAGCCGGTGCTCGATCGCTTGTCCCTAACCGTGGAACGCCTGTACTTCGAACCGGATGGGACATTTCCCAACCACGAGGCGGATCCGCTCAAACTCGAGAACCTGTCCGAGGTCTCAGACGCTGTGCGCCGGGTGGGGGCCGACTTTGGCGTGGCGTTCGACGGCGATGCCGATCGAGCGGTTTTCGTCGATGAAGGGGGGCGTCCCATCGCCTCGGATTTGATGACCGCCGTCATGGCGCGTCACCAACTCGCTCGAAAGCCCGGCGGTCTCGTGCTCTACGATCTGCGGTCGAGTCGAGCCGTAGCCGAGGAGGTCGAAGCGGCGGGGGGCCGGGCCGAGATGTGTCGCGTCGGCCATTCCTTCGTGAAGGCTCATATGCGCGAGTCCGGAGCGGTCTTCGCCGGGGAACTCTCAGGCCATATCTATTTTCGGTTTCCCAATGACCTGATTGCTGATGATGCGATCGCGGCTTTTGTCGCGCTTCTGGATGTTCTTGATGTCGAGCGACGTCCTCTTTCGGAGATCATCGCTCCCCTACGCCGATACCATGCCAGCGGCGAGATCAACCGTCGGGTTCGGGATACGGGAATCGTGCTGGAGACGATAGAACAGGAGCATTTGGGGGCTCCATCGGTGTCGAAACTCGATGGCCTTCGGGTGGGCTATTCGGACTGGTGGTTCAACCTGCGACCTTCGAATACCGAACCCGTGCTGCGGCTGAACCTAGAGGCCGATAGCGAGGCGAAGATGGTTCTGGAGAGAGACCGGATTCTCGCGCGGGTCGAGGAACTCGGCTCCTGAGAACAGAGGACATCCAGGCCTCGGGGCTCACCCCTGGGGTCTGGCGATTTCCTCCTGGATGAGTTCGTCAAAGGCCTCGATGGGTTGGGCGCCGCTCAAGAATATGCCGTTGACGAAGAAAGCGGGCGTTCCCGAAGCCCCGAGTTGTGCGGCATCCTTGAGGTCTGTGGCGACCAGCGCCTCGGTTTCCGGGGCGCTCATGCAGGTCTCAAACTTTTCCATATCCAGGGCCAAGGTCGTCGCGTAGCCGGAGAGCTGCTCGCGCCCAAGGGCTCTCTGGTTGGCGAAGAGAAGGTCGTGGTATTCCCAGAAGCGGTCTTGATTTCCCGCGCAGATCGAGCCGTAAGCAGCGATTCGCGCGTTGTCGTGAAAGCTCAAGGGAAGGTGACGAAAAACGATTCGGACCTGCTCGGGATACCGGGCGGCGATTTCCTTCATTGTCGGAACGACTTTTGAGCAATAGGGGCATTGGAAATCGCTGAACTCGACAATGGTTACCTGCGCGGTTTCGGGTCCGAGGGCGTAACCGAGGGGCGCAACGGTCTTCCTCTCCCTGGGAAGCGAAACCACTACGGTTGCTTCGTCTCGGAGTCCTTCGCGAATGCTCGTCTCCCTGATCTGACCGAGGTATTCACGAATCGGAACCACCAGAGTCTCGAGGGTGGTTCCTGGGGCAAAGCGATTTTGATTCTCTGTATAGAATGTCTGGACTTCAGCGTCCGTGACTTCGGGAAGTTCCGTGATTCTCGCGGTCATCCATTCCGTCTCACTCAGCTGGGCGGTCGCGGCTTCTCGCGCAATCAACCTTTCGTCGATGATTTCGTTGATGGTTTGGCGTCGAGCTTCGTACAGCGCGGCATCACCCTTGCCACCGGGAAATTTTTCGGCGAAGAGGCTGTCTTTGATTCGCCGGTCGACGTCCTCTAGGGCGATGGGATCGCCGTTGACCAGAGCGATGGGAGGCTGGTCGGAAACGGAGTCATCGTTCGCGTTATCTCCTGCATTTGCGCAGGCGAGTACCGCGACGAGGCCGAAGAGCACGGTCACTAACCCGGCGACTTGTCGAAGACGGGTGGTGTACTTTCTAATGGATCGCTTCACGCTGGTTCCTCCGGGGTTTTTTGCACTCTACCCCAATCGGCTTTGGGGGGTACTCGCTTGAGGCTCAGCCTCGCAGAATCCTCAGAAATCTGGCGAGTACTGGGGGCGCACTCTCGCGCCCGATAGCTTTCTCGGCTTGTCCCTGTCCCTGTCGGTGGCGAATAGCCTCGTTCGCCCGGGTGGATGAGGCCTCGCCCTGACTGTTGGCTGAGGGGATCGGCGTGAGAGAGAACTCGAGATGGAGGATTCGGAGGGGATCGATTTCCCGGATGGCCGCAGTCGCGTCGAGCAGGCAGCTGAATTCTTCTTCGGCTTGGGCGAGGAACTGACGAATGAGTACCGAAGGCTCCCCTGTTCCTGTTTGGGCGAGTTCCGCGAGGAGTTGGCGGCTCATCTTTGGACTGCGCCGAGAACCCAGAAGCGGCCAGTTCGATTGAACGGTGGCGATTCCTCGGGCGAGACAGCGTTCGGCTTCGGGGCTCGGGCTTTCCTGGTCGGCATCGTCGATGAATATCGCCAGGGGGTAGGGCGGTGCGCTCTCCACAGGAATTCGGACCCGGGCGGTCACTCTTTCGCCCCGCGCGGTGAATTCCAGTCGCTGGCCAAGCGAGAGCGGGCCGGGGGTGAGCGAGACCGAGAGAGCTCCTTGGCTTTGGGGTTGAGCCGGGTGGGTAAGGCTGAGTCTCCGGGTGGGCATCGGGCCAAACGGTAGCAGCCCCGGCCTATAGGCTATTCGCCCGCCGGTTACCGGGAGAATCCGTATGTTCTGGGGTCCTCAGCGCGGCAACAGCAACTTGCGTGCGCGATAGAGATTTGACTTGATCGCGTCCTCGGACTTCTTGAGCTTTGCAGCAATTTCGCTTATGGGGCGGTCGTCGATGTGGTGCAGGCGAAAGAGCATGCGCTGCTCATCGGTGAGTTTGTGGGCAGCGGAACTCATTTCCTCGATCCGCTCCTGGCACTCGTATTCCTCCAGCGGAGTGGGTCGAGTGCTGGCGTGGGCGGTGTTGCTCTCGGAGTTCTCTTCCATCAGAGGAACCGTAGGATGGCGCTTGCGCTTGAACCGGCTGGCGATCACTCGGCGAGTCACGCCGAAGATCCAGGCCGAGAACGGGGCTTCGCCCCGGTAGGAGTCCAGACAGGAGAAGACGGCGATAAACACCTCTTGGGTCGTCTCTTCCACATCGGCTCGAATGCCCATGCGTCGATCGATAAAGCGGTATATGCGCTTGAAATACCGCTCGTAGAGGATCTCGAATGCTTCGCGATCGCCCTTGCGGACCTTGTCCACAATTTCTAGGTCGCTGCATTCCTGCACGGGCTGATTGGCCGATGCCGGGCCCACTGGGCAGGCACTCGGTGCCGAGCTCTCGGTGGGCGCGTGTTGCGGAGCCCCACTGGGCTTCGTTTCGTTCCTGTTTGCCTGTTCTCGCATTCGACTGTCCCCCTGAATTCCCAGATTCAGATCCCAAGGAGCCGCTGCGCCCAGTAAAGGTCGCAGGGACTCTCATTGGGTTGTGTCCCTGGGGTCCATGGAGGTGTCAAAAAAATATTCGAATCGCTCAAAAAACATTTAACTACCCGGGGGGACGGACGAGGGCGTCAAGAAGGGGCCCCGGGCACATCCTTCGGCCGAGGTAACGGCCTCTACTCGCCCAGGGATTCTTCGGTATCGGATTTGAGTCCGAGGTCGCTGTCTCTCAGATTGCTCCGGAAGGCGGGTAGTGGCGGGGCGGTCTCCGGTACGGTGAATTTCCTGACCGGGCCTTGTTGTCCCTCCGGGCTCGAAGGGCCTCTGGAGCCGACGGTTTCCAGTAGGAGGCCCGAATGGGGTCCAGCTCGCACAGCGGTGTACCGGACCAATTGGACGATGCCCGCGCGTAGGCTGCGGGATGCGGCTCTGGTTTCTGTCGCGAAGCTCGGGGCCAGCAGGATGGCTCGAACCGGTGTGTCTGGAGAGATTTTCAACTCGGGTGCGAGCTTGGCCCAGTCCCCCACGCGCGCTGCAACCCATGCACGCTGGGCGAGGGAACGGGTTAAAAGCGCGGCATCACTTTCGCCCTCTAGGGCCAGCAGCATCAGGATCACGTCGCCGTGATCGTTGACCGTCACCAGATCGATGGGCGAGGCCAGTCCCATGATGTTTTCCGCGATTACGCGAAGTCCCGGATCCAGCTGGTGGAGTTGTGCCTTTACCCCTCTTCGTAGGTAGTCGATGGATAGGGGCTGGGTTTTTTGAATTTCGGTCAAGGCAGTCCCCGGAGCATGTCGGTCAGCAGGAGTTGGGCTACGTCGCGAAGAGCCCTTGCCGCGGGGGATTGGGGGTGGGCGAGGCCGATGGGCCTTTGGGCCACGATGGCTCGGTAGACATGCAGGGCGTCGACCAGAAGTCCGTAGCTCTGCACATCATGTCCGAGGTTCTTGCGAGCGGCCTGGGCTATACGAGCGAAGGCCGTCTCGGCTTCCGCGCGGCACTCGGCGCCGTGGATTGTGATTCCCACTCGGGCCTGGGACTGCTTTTGCACGATGGCTCTGGCAGTTTTCAAGGTGTCCTGTAGGTCCGAGGTTTTGGACGAGGTGAAGAGCAGGGTCCAGCGAAGGAGCGCGCAATTCTTCCACCCGGCGTCGAGCCACGATGGCGGGATGCGGACAAAGATCAGCCCGCCTTCGGCTCCGCCACGCGCCCCCGCGGCGGCCTCTCGGGCAATCTGATCGAGGCTCTTGAGATCCTTCGCCAAGGTTGGTCGAAACTCGACGCCCAGAGGGCCCGCACCGGCCTGGGGCCAGAGGGGAGAGGGGCTGACATCGTCGGGTGAGATGACCAAGGCGTCCCCCCCGAGGCGTGCCACCTCTACGGCGAGGTTCCACGTGAAAGCCGCGCGAACTACGTCCCGGTCGCCGATGGGAACGCCGACGATTTGAGGCGGTGAGGGTTGCGAGGAAGGTCTCGGTTCTTTTTGGGCAAGCCTACCCTCGGGCGCGTCCGGCTTAGCCAGTTCGGGTCCGAAGTGATGAAGGACGTCGGCGAGGTTGCGAGGCAAGCGCAGAGACTAGCGGACGTGGAGAACTGAGTTGGTCTGTCCCATCGGTCCTGCTGAGCTGTTCTGATTCGCTGGGTCAACCCTCCACTGGCCGTCTACGAAATAGCGGTATTGGTAGGTTCCGGGCGGCAAGCTCAGCACTTTGACCCATACCCGTGTTCGCCCCTCGGCTTCGACTCGGGAGAGGACGTTCCGGTCGGGCACCCAGTCGTTGAAGTCGCCGGCAATTCTCACGTCGCCGGCATCCGAGTCCCGGTATTCCACCACGACCTCCCGCTTCTCTGGGTTGCTCGATTCCGCGTTATCGGCGGTGGTTGAGGCGACGACTTGTGGTCCACCCAAACTCACCTCCATGGCCAAGGCCGCGTAGTCCAGAGCGCCATTGGCCTTTGGCGCATATAGGCTGATGGGTTTGCCGTTTTGCGCGGCTTCGCGAATTTTTACGTTGAGTCGGACGACCGAGTCGAAGCACAGATCCCGGAAAAGCTCCCTGATTTCGCCCAGGGTTTCGCGGGCATAGCGTGTTCGCCCGTCGTAGAGAGTCGGCAGTACTCGAACCGAGAGGGAGTGCCCGACACGGTCCATCAGCAGGGAGATCGTCTCGAGGAGCTTTTGGACACCGTCAACGGCAAAGGAGCTGGTTTCCAGCGGTACGATGACTTCCTGGGAAGCCCTCAAAGCATTGAAAGTCAGGAGGCTGACTGCGGGTGGGCAGTCGATCAGGATGAAGTCGTAGTCGGGCTTGAGGGAATCCAGCGCCCGAGAGAGCCTCTCGGTGCGCGCCTCTTGGTGTTCTGCAGCGAGTTTCTGCTCAAGGGCCGAGAGCACGATTCCAGCAGGCGCAAGATCGACTCCGTGGGAGACATTGAGGATGATTCGGCTGAGTGCGGTCGCTCCGGCGGGTTCGACGAGAACCTCGTAAAGATTCTCGTCGAGTTCGTCCGGGTTTATGCCGAGCGCAAGGCTTGCGTGGGCCTGGGGATCCATGTCAACCACCAGAACAGAGAAGCCGTCTGCCGCCAAAGCACCGGCAAGGTTCACCGTCGTCGTGGTTTTCCCGCAGCCCCCTTTTTGGTTGACGATGCTGATCGTTCGCATAGCGCATCCCCCGATTACTCGAGAACTTTTAGGCATCTGGCGTGCTGTCGATTCGGTCCAATTTACTTTTTGCTCGACATGTGCAGGGAAGTGTCCATCCCTTTTCCATTCTTAGGTCCAAAGTGCTAGAGGAATTCACCGCAGTGGTCACTTTTTCATTCGGGTCGGAGACCTTTCCCCAAGAGTTTCAAGCCCCTTTCAATGAGCGCTTGTTTTGCTCGGCTGACGTTGCTCGCTTTACGCTCCGAGGGACGTGTAGTGCGCGCCATGCATCGAGTTCGCGCCGAAAGTCACCCACTCGAAATATCCACTCACCTCCCCGAATGGCACGAACATCGCTGCCCTCGCTGAGGACCAACAGCACATCCCCTGTGGCCACGAGGGTTATTTCTCGGGACCTCCACGCGACTTCCGGGAGAATTTCTCGTAGGGCCTGAATGCTGCTCCGGATTCGCTGGACTGAAACCCCGGCGTCGATCAAGCGCTTGGCGGCCTTGAGCGCAATCAGGTCCTCGAAGGTGTACCTGTGGTGCCCCCCTTGCGTCCTGATAGAAGGTCGCACCAGATTGGTCTGCGCCCAGTACTGCAACTGGCGCCGGGAAATGGCAAGCAGTTGCAGCACGTCCCGGGTCCTGAAAATTGCCGGGTCCAAGGGGTCGCTTTCAGGCTGCACTGGAGATTTGGGCAGTGAAGGCTGTTTCGCGCGATTCTGCCACGCGTCGTATCGCGCTCTAGTAGAACGACCTGCGGAACTCAAACTGTCCGCCGCCTTTCTCTGTCAGGGCGATCAATGCGCCCCGTGTCCCCACTCTGCCCCGCTCCAGGGTCGACCTGGGCGACTAACCCACCCGACGTCGAATAAGGGAAATCCGGGCAGACGACCTTCCCTCTGATACGCGAGATAAGGCCGTAGAGACCTAGAAGTCAACCCAAAAAAGAGCTATTTTGAACGATTAGGTCTTATAAGCGGTCCGATTAAGGGATTTCTCCTCCGAACTGTGACGGGCCAATCATCGGTGGTGGGCCTTATCGCCCCCACGCCATCGACTGGCCCATTGACTGGCCAATCGGATCACGTGTCGTTGAGTGCCAGCGGGTACCGCGCTTGGTTTGAGCTGGGACAAGAGGGAGCATTTTTGCCAGGCCCCAAGGCGGTTACTGATTCTGGGATCGATGCGACGACCGAGGGTGCCGACTCGACGAAAGAGTTGCGTCGCGAATTGGCTTCGATGAACTCTGAGCAAGCCGAATCAAGGGTTCTGGTCGTGGAGGGCTCGGGGGTTGCCCGTCCCTATATGCGGGGGATCATGGTCCATGCCCTGATGGCGAAGGGAGTCAGCTTTGACGATGCCTATTCTGCAGCCCAGACAGTGGCGGCACAGATTGAAGGCCGCGGAACAGTGGAGCGAGTCGAGTTGAGCAAAATCGTCAAGGAGATCTTGGGCGACGCCCCTGAAAACGAGCCACCCATTCCACTGCCCACCGCGATACGAGTTGTGGGTAATCGGGGGAGTACCCATTTCTCAAAGGGCACTTTGTCCCAGAGTTTGCTGGCGGCTTCCCTGGTGCCCGATGATGCGTTTGAGGTCGCTCGTCAAATTGAAACGGGGTTGATCCTTCAGGGGCGAGATGAGGTCTCCCAGGCCGACTTGCGAGAACTGGCCTTCGACGCGCTGCTGGATCGCTTTGGCGAACGCGTGGCCGAGCGCTACTTGGTCTGGCGGGAGTTCGAGGAGCCCGACAAGCCTGTGATAATTCTGCTTGGTGGGACGGCGGGTGTGGGCAAGACCTCATTGGCGTTGGCTGTTGCTCAGCGCCTGGGTGTCAGCCGAATGCTTTCGACGGACTCGATTCGTCACATTATGCGAATCATGCTGTCCGCTGACTTGGTTCCGGCGATCCATGTCTCTTCTTTTGACGCCTACCGTGAACTGCCGGCGCTGGGCCACGAGGACGATCCCGTGATTGACGGGTTTCTTTCCCAGGCGACAACCGTTTCGGTGGGGGTACGCGCGATGATCGATCGCGCCATCGAGGAGAATACCAGTCTAGTGCTCGACGGAGTTGCCTTGGTGCCAGGTTTGATCGACCTGACGGAATACGCCGATCGGGCTCACGTTTTCTTTCTCATGGTTGGACTCCTGGATGAGAAAGCTTTCGAGAGCCAATTTGAAGCGCGTGCACAACGACAGCGGGCACGGAACGCGGCGCGCTACGTGGAGCGACTCGAAGAAATCCTCAAGATCCAACAGTACCTTCTGGAGCAGGCGGATCGAAACAATGTGCCAATCGTCGACAATGTCACTGTCGATGGCTCTGCTCTCCTCGTGATCCGGCACGTGGTTGATTCTCTGCGTATCGATTGCGGAATCGACTTCGCCAAGCGACTCTAATCGGATCGGCTACCTGCTAGGCGCGTCGGTGAATCCCGCACTCCGGTTGCCTTTTCTTTTTCAGAGGGCAAGGTGGTCGATGAAAACGTGTACCTGGCAAGGTACGTTGAAGATCGGACAGGGCTGAAACTCCAAATGGCTCGATCCCTCAACTACGAAATACCGGGAACCGACCGACGTTCCGATTCACTGGAATTGGCAGAGCGTGGTTTCGATGGTCTCTTCAGTTCGGAGTTGGAGAACCCTAAGGAACGCGTTCTGGAGATTGGCTTCGGGCGGGGAGAATTTCTGCTGGAGATGGCGGCCAAGCGCCCTGCGACCGCGTTCCTCGGAATCGAAATTTCATTCAAGCGGGTTCTGAAAATGGCAAGAAAGGTTGGCCGCGCCGGACTTGTCAACGTTCGATTGATCGAGGCGCGAGGCGAAGTTGTCCTGAGCGACTTGCTCCCATCTGACTTTCTCGACGAGATCTGGGTGAATTTTTCTGACCCTTGGCCGAAAGACCGGCATGCTCGACGCCGGATTATTCAGGCAGGCTTCGTCGAAAATGCGGCAAAGTGCCTCGTTGTAGGCGGTGTCTTGCACGTGGCTACGGACGATGTTCCCTACGCCCACCAGATTGGGGAAGTTCTGGCTGGCGAACCCCTGTTCGAGAATGCGTTTGCGCCCGACAAATGGCTGCCCGAGGTGCCTGGTCGCATCCAGACGGGCTACGAGATCGATTGGCGGGCGGCGGGCAGGCCTCTGCACTTCTTTGCGGGCCGGCGAAGGCAAGTCTCGGGATCGGGTTGCTGAGGTGGATGGGATCGCCCCGCAGTTTTCCGCTGGAAAGCGTCCGAATCTCAAGAGCTTCGGACGCGATTCGCTCCGTGAACGCTTTGTAGCAGATGGCCTACCCGCCTACCGGGCGGATCAGGTCATGGTCTGGCTCTACGCCCGAGGCGTGGATGACATTCATGCCATGACAAACCTTCCCCTGGAGTTGAGGCGGGGGCTGGCTGAAACCTGGGAGTGCCGGGCGCTGGAGACACGCGCGATCCAGACCTCTGCCGATGGGACGAAAAAGTTCGTTCTTGAAACGTGGGATGGGGAAGTACTGGAAGCCGTGCTGATCCCCGAAGAGCGCCGCAATACCCTCTGCATATCCACCCAAGTGGGCTGCCCCTTGGCGTGTTCGTTTTGTGCGACTGGGAAAATGGGGCTCAAGCGGAATCTTGGCGTGGCCGAAATTGTCGACCAGTTCATACGCGCTAGAGAGGTACTGGCCGACGATGATGTCATTACGAATATTGTCTTCATGGGTATGGGAGAGCCTCTGCTAAATCTGGCGGCAGTCAAAGAGTCGATTCGAATATTTACTGAACCCAGGAGCCTGGGAATGGCTCCTCGGAGGATCACAGTATCGACCTCTGGAATCGTGCCCCAGATTCGTCCTTTGCTTGAAATTGGTCCAATTAACCTCGCTGTTTCGTTACACGCGACCACTGATGACGTGCGAGACGAGTTGGTGCCGCTCAATAAGCGCTTCCCCCTGAAGGTTCTGCTCGGAGCGCTCCGCGAAGAAGAGTTAATCACTAAGAAGAGGCCGGTATTCTTCGAATACACTCTTATGAAGAACACGAACGACAGTCTCGATGACGCCCGGAGGCTTTCTCTCCTTCTTGAAGGTATTCCGTGCAAGGTGAACCTGATCCCCATGAACCCTCACCCGGATGCGGACTACGAACCCCCGAGCCGAGAGGTTTGTGATGCATTCGCTGCGGAGGTCTACAGGTCTGGCCTGCGCGTCACCTTGAGGCGGAATCGAGGGCGGGACATCGACGCGGCGTGCGGCCAATTGGCCGCGCGCCACCTGCCCCAGGCGAAGTCCGTCATCCTCTGATCTCACCCTTGAATTAGGCGTATGGGTATACGGCGGCCTAACGTCTCTCCACGATGGGTGAGATGATTTCGACCCCTGCAGAAGCGGTTTCAAAATCGACGTCGGGGTTGTATTGCTGAAGTAGCCACAGCGGAACCTTGAACTGCTGGTGGGCCAGGTCCCAGATGGAGTTGCCAAGCTTCAGAGTGTGGGTCGTCGTGCCTGTGATCTCCCATTCGGAAAAATATTTCCCCTGAACGGCCCTCTGGAAATGAATCCGTTGTTCTTCAAAGATAGCCTTGGGTACCCGGCTGAAGTCCAGTCGGAGTCGACTGTGGATCGGAAGTGCTTCGCCGAATTGCAGGTCGTTGCGCACCCGCAGTTCCTGTGCGCGAATGTCGAGCCACTCGGCGTAGTGTCCCAGGGTTTCTCCAAACTGCACTTCGATCGTGCTGTCGGCGTTCACTCGGTAGTCGGCGGGATCTGCCAGTAGGTTGAGGGGGGCGAGTTCGGAACCCGGGCGGGTGGCTTTCTCTTGGCCGGCCGGTGACTCCATCGGGGTCAAGTCGGTGCTCTCTGAGGGATTTTCCGGGAGTTCCGGTTGGGAAGGTACAGGGGGCCTTTGGGGTTCGGGTTGGCCGGGGAACTGGAGCGCTTGGCCGGCGTGGACGAGGTTGCGATTCCGAATGTTGTTGACCCGTGCAAGGTCCTCCTCGTCGATGCCGAAACGAAGGGCGATCGAGGTTAATGTGTCGCCCCTGCGGATCGTGTAGACGCCATCCTCGGGAAGTGCGGAAGGGACAACGCCCCGTCTCCCCTCCGGGCGGAATGTAGACGCATGCTCAATGGGTAGGCTGAGCTTTTGCCCCACCCGGATTCTGTTCCTGTTGCGTAGATTGTTCAGATTTTCGAGTTCGCGAATGGGAACTCGGTACTTTTGTGCGATTCGCGAAAGTGTCTCGCCCCGACGGACCACGTGGTAGTTGTCCCGGGTCTGGGTCGCGAAGCGCTGGGATTGGGGCAGGGAGGCGAGAGCACTGCCCAGGGGCTGGGCCAATTCCGAGACCGGGATCTTGAGATCGAAGCCCTGTGGGATCCTCTTCTGGCCAGTCCAAACGGGAGAAAGCAGTGCTGGGTTGGCGGCCTTGAGGCTTTCTATGTCCACTTCAAGAACTCGCGATACAGCTTCAGCAGATGCGTAGAAGGGAAGGGGCTCGCTGTCGTAGAGAATCGGCGGGTCGACTACGAGGACTCCGAAGTAGTGCTCCGGGTTCTCGGCAATTCGCGATGCAGCCACGAACTCGACGTAGAAATTGCGAGAGGCGAAACCGAAACGCCTGCTTCTATATTCGCGAATGATCTTTTCGATATCCCGGTGGCCGAGCTTTCGGCTCGCTCGGCGCATTCCCGAGGCGCCGTGATTGTACGCGGTGATGGCCAGGGGCCAGGATCCAGTGGAACGGCGATTCTGAGCCAGAAGGCGGGCGGCGGCGGCGGTCGCCTTGTAGGGGTCGAGTCTTTCGTCGACGATTTGATCGACCCGCATGTACCGGCGCCCGGTGGGACGTGTGAATTGCCAGAGGCCGGCGGCGCCCACCCTTGAATAGGCTCCGGGCGTATAGGACGACTCCACGTGGGGGAGTGCCGCGAGCTGGGGGGGCAGGTTCATATCCCGCAGGATTTTTTGGATGTGATCGGCGTATGCGCCTGCCCGAACGAGTCCGGCACGAAATTGGTCCGCCTGCCCGAGTTGGAAACGAATGCGCTTCGTGTGGCCAAGCAGAGTTTTGTTCGAGACCTCTGGGGGGAAGAGCTCGAGTATCCGGCGCTCCTCGTGAGTGAGGTTTTTGCGATTCCCGAGAGCGAGCCTTTTCAGGATCTTGCGGTAGCGGTCCTTGCTTTTTTCGACATGACGCTCAGTACCCGAGACGGACAGGTTCTCGGGCAGTTCCAACTCCTCGTAGACAATATGAATATTCCTGGAGTCGTGAAGGAGTCCGCGCTGCTTTCCCACCCGGGTGTAGATCCTGATCCAGAACTGAATGTCCGGTTCGAGTCCGGTGGGTTCGACGAAGAGCAGCGTGTTTCGTGCCACGGGCTCCGCAACGGGGGTCAGGATGGGCAGGAACAGAAGACAGGCGAAAACTTGCAGGAAAAGCTTCATGGCTCCCTTCTCTTAACAAGCTTTCTAAACGAGCATTTGAGCGGGGTGATTGAATGTCCCGGCCGGGGCATTGAGACCGCCTAGGCCGGAGTCACGACGATTCTGAGCTCTCGTCAATTCCGTCGTCGTGCCCTAGCGTCGGTCTCCGCTCAAGGAGTTATTGTTCCCCGGCAGGCATCGAAAGGGGGCGCTATTTCTTCTTCTTCTTCTTGCTCCTGCTTTTTTGTCGAGACTTTCGAGCTTGCTGCCGTTTATTTTTTCGTTGTTGGTTTGATTTGACGCTCCGTGGCTGGACGGGGGCGGCTAGCATTGATCCCATTCCCCCGCCTCCTGCGCCGGAAAGCAGGGTGCTCGGGCCCATGCCCGCACCGCCCGGTCCGGCGCCGCCCGTCATCTGCCCCATCCCGGGGAGTCGGGAGAGAAGTCCCCCCTGTTTTCCCAGGGAGCCCATCATCTCGCGCATTTGCTTGAAGCGGTCGACGAGATCCAGAACCTCTTTGGGCCTGCGCCCACTTCCCCCTGCAATCCGCTTGGCGCGGCTCTTGTTGATGATGTCCGGCTTGCCGCGTTCTTGTTGAGTCATCGAATGAAGCATTGACTCTACTTTTGCAAGGTCGCCTTCTTCGACCTTGTCGGCCATGGAACCGAACATGGGCATACGTGCGAAGACATCACGCAGCGGACCCATCTTCTGAATCGTGCGAAGTTGGGTGAGTAAATCGTTCAGGGTAAACTGGCCCTTGAGTATTCTCTCGGTGTCGGCTTCAGCTTGCTTCTCGTCGACGACCTCCTCGAAATCTCGAACAAGCCCGACAACATCGCCCATGCCGAGGATTCGCGAGGCCAGTCCCTCGGGTCTGAATTCCTCAAGCCTGTCGAGTGTTTCACCTGTACCCAGGAACTTGATAGGGACGCCCGTGACGGCCTTAATGGCCAGCGCTGCCCCGCCGCGGGCATCGCCGTCCAATTTCGTGAGTACCACTCCGTCCAGCGGGATTCGATCGGAGAAGGCCTGGGCGACGTTGACGGAGTCTCGCCCCATGAGCGAATCGCACACGAGAAGAGTATTAGCGGGTTGCACCGAACGCTTGATATTCTCGAGCTCCGTCATCAGTTCATCGTCGAGGGCGAGACGGCCAGCCGTGTCATAGATGATTGCGTCGAAACCATCGCTTCGTGCTCGGCGATGGGCTTCCGCGCAAATTTCGGGCGGGCTCTGTCCCTCGGTCCCGCTGTGAACGGGAACCTCAATGGAGTCGCCGAGGGTAATCAACTGCTGGACCGCAGCGGGCCGATAAATATCGGCGGCGACCAGAAGGGGCCTGCGGCCCTGCTTCTGGAGGTGGCGCGCCAGTTTCGCTGCGACGGTGGTCTTACCTACGCCCTGGAGTCCAGCGAGCATGATGGATGTTGCCCCGGCGTCCCGTACGAGGCTGGTATCCACGGGCCCCATGAGTAGGACCAGTTCGTCTTCGCAGGCCTTGACGAAATGTTGCCCGGGCGTGATCTTGACCGTCCGGCCGGATGCATCGCGCACCCGGGTCTCGACCCGCTCTCCGAGTGCCCGCTCCTTGACGCGAGCCAGGAAGCCCTTGACCACGCCAAGGTCGACATCCGCCTCCAAAAGCGACATGCGGACGTTCCCGAGGGCTTCGTCAATATTAGACTCGTGTAGTTCACGAACGCCTCTCAGGCGCTCGGTCGCTGATTGGAATCCCTGGCTTACTGTTTCGAGCACGCTTTCCCCCGGTGGCGCGGGATCCTAGCAGGCTGAGGCTAGGAGGGGGGAAGGGGTGGTCTTGCTCCGGGGGAGCGTCGAGCGCATCCTCTCCTCGTGAGAGTTTCACGTGCCGGAAGGACGAGGGGAAAGCGAATTGATCGAGATCGAAGCGGAAATTGCCGGAAATGTCTGGAAGGTCGAAAAAACAGTGGGAGACACCGTTGAAGAAGAGGAAGTCCTGCTGATTCTCGAGTCGATGAAGATGGAAATCCCGGTGGAAGCGCCCTGCCGTGGTACGGTGAAGGAAGTTCGTGTGCAAGAGGGCCAAACCGTGGATGAGGGTACGGTTCTGGTGGTACTCGACGTCTGATGGCTTCCTTGCAGGCAGGGCAGATCAGGGCCGACTTCATGGTGCCGCACCAGACGGAGGAGGTGCTCGCTCGCCTTCGTCACGAACCGCGCCACAACCTCCTGCTGATGGATCTCGTTGCCAGCACCGAAGAGGATCCCGGTGTCGGGATTCGTAACTGCGAGGTGGTGGTGGCCTCGCGGGGGGCGGAGATTGTGGGCGTTGCCTCGCTGCGGCCCAGCCTGATCCTCGAGGATGGTCTGAAATCAGAGACCCTGGCTGCCGTGCTGCCCTTTCTCTCACGCCTGGAAGCGGGCCTCATCAAGAGCCAAGCCCATGCAGTGGGACCGGTTTGGGAGAGTCTGCGCTCTGTTGGCCGCAATGCGCTCTTGGATCGGTATGAGGAGTGCCAAGTACTCGCGACAAAAGGCCTCCGTCAGGGGCCGCGGGTCCTACCGTCAGGGGCGTCTTTGCGGAGAGCGGAATCCAGTGACCTCGATGCGCTCGTGTTCGCCGCTCGATCCAGTTTGCGCGAGGAGGATCGCCCGGATCCCTTCTATGGAGATCCCCATGGATTTCGTCGCTGGGTTCGGGGACGGATTGGCCGCGCCCGATTACTTGAAGTTGCCGGCCAGCCGGTCTTCGTAGGGTATGCGGATGTATGTCGCCCCGAGGGCTGGTTGATCCAGGGTGTTTACACCTGGCCCGATCAGCGTCGCCGGGGATATGCGCGGGCCGGAATACTGGGGATGGTTGACGAGGCGGTTCAGGCCGGAGCGGAGCACGTTCAACTCGCCGTCGTGGTGGGGAATAGGCCTGCGCTGGGGCTCTATGAGAGTCTCGGTTTTAAGGCCTTCTCGCGCCTGCGAACGATTCTTTTCAACTAATTTGTCCGCTCCTGCGGCGCTCTGCGCAGATCAAACATTGTGGCCAACGGCTTGAAGGCCCGGCGAGTCGTCGGCTAGTCTCGACCCTCGCCTCGGGTCATTCCGCGAGATGGACCGGGCCGTCGCTTTCGCCCAGGCAGATTCGGGCGCTCAGTCAATTCAGCCAACTATTGGACGTCAACTCGAGATTAAAGGAGATTGTTTTATGGGTCTGCTCGACGGGAAAGTCGTAGTCATTACGGGATCTGGTGGCGGTATCGGGCGAGAGCACGCGCTTGCCATGGCCAAGGAGGGCGCCGCGATCGTGGTCAACGATCTAGGGGGGGCTCGAGATGGAACGGGAGAGGGCAGTGCGATGGCCGATCAGGTTGTCGATGAGATCAAAACCCTGGGGTCCGAGGCCGCGGCCAATTACGACAACGTTGCCACGGTTGATGGCGGTGAGGGAATCCTGAAAACGGCTCTGGATGCTTTTGGCAAAGTTGATTGTGTGATCAATAATGCAGGGATTCTCAGGGATAAATCATTCTCCAACACGACGGAAGATCTCTGGGATTCCGTAATCGCAGTTCACCTCAAGGGAACGTATTGCGTGACGCGCCCGATCTTCAATCACATGAAGGAGGCCGGGAACGGCGGCGTCGTCATCAATACGTCCTCGACGTCGGGACTCAATGGTAATTTTGGTCAATGCAACTACGGAGCTGCCAAGGCAGGAATCGCAGGCTTTACACGTTGCCTGGCCATCGAGGGCAAGAAGTACGGCATCCGCTGTTTCATCCTCGCCCCTGTGGCGTTGACCCGGTTGACCGAAGATCTACCGGGCTTTGATGCCAACGCAATGCGGGAACAAATGGCGCCCGGCCTCGTTTCGCCTCTGCTCGGCTATCTGGCCAGTGACCTGTCCAAGGACATAACGGGGAACACCTTTTTCTGTGGCGGCGGACGCATCGCCGAGATGAAGGTGGTGACAACCCCAGGCATTACGAAGACCGAAGACGGCGGCCTTTGGACGCCTCTGGAAATTGCAGAGGCAATGAAGCCTGGCGAAATACTACTGCCCAGTAGGGAATAGACCACTGGACGTTCCGGGGGCAGCGGCGTCTGCCGCTCGGGACGCTTCAGGCCGCTCCTGGGCCAGAGGCTCAATCGAAGCGGAACTCTTTCGTTGCTGGCATTGGGGCTGCATGGTACATATGCGCAGTCATGTCTGAAGAAAACCACGATCGGGTGGACGAGACTACCTCGTCCCCGGGGCACCCTTCTGCTGCTTCGGGTTCTGCTGCCCCGTCGCCCTTGGCCGATCCCTATTCGGCGATGACGCCTCGCTTCAACTTCTTCTTTCGCTGGTTTGCTCGGCGATATCTCCAGCATTTCTGTCTTGGAGATGAAGAGGCGAAGCGACTGCGAGATCTCGAAAGCCGTGGCTCAATTGTCTATGTCATGCGCTATTCGAGCCGCTTGGACTATCTGCTCTTCAATACTCTTTTTCTCCGCGAAGGTCTTCGGCTCTCAAGCTTTGCGAACGGCATTCACTTCACCATCTACCGCCCGACCCTCGAGGTGCTTCGCTCGATTTTTAGGCGCAAACGCGGTCGGTCCCGGGCGGTTGAGCACGAAGAGGATCAACAGCATGTTCGTCAACTCTCCCAGGACAAGGCGTCCCTTTTTCTCTTCTTGAGGACCCAGCGCCTGCAGACCTTCTGGCGGGGGTTGTGGAATCTCAGGCATCGCCAGGATGAGTTCGATTTGATCCAAGAGGTGGTTCGCGAAGTTTGGAGCGGAGGTGACGAAGTATTCGTGGTCCCCTTGTCGATTTTCTGGCGCAAGGGGCCCCGGACAGCCAACCGCTTTCTCAACCTCGACTACGGGTCGCTCTCCAGACCTTCTGACCTGGCGAAGGTCTCGTCATTTCTCCTGACCTACCGGAGCCTGTCGGTGAAGATCGGCGAGCCCATCGATTTGCTCGGCTACGTGTCGGAGCATCGTGATGATGGGCAGGAGCGTGTGGCTCGGACGGTTCGGCGCTCCCTCCTGATCTACCTTTATCGAGGAGAGAAGGTTGTCGAAGGACCCACCCTGCGATCCGCCCAGCGCATTTTGGCGGTGATCATGGCCGACAAAGGCGTCCAGGCGGCAATCGCCGAGCGGGCGGGAACGAAGAGGGGCAGCCAGGAAAAGGCCGAGCGTGACGTGGCCAAGGCTTACCGTGAAATTGCGGCGCGCATGAATTCGACGCTGCTGGCCGTGCTTGCCATGGTGGTTGGGGCAATCGTGCGACGTCTTTTTTCCAATGTCGAAACTCGTGGTCTCGACAAGGTGGCCGAGTACGCAAAGAGGCATCCGCTGGTATTGGTGCCCAATCATCGATCCTACTTTGATTTCTTGATCGTCTCATTACTCTTTTACAATAGTTATCTCGTGCCGCCGCATATTGCGGCCCGGGACAACATGGCATTTGGGCCGTTTGGTCTGATCTTCCGCATGGCAGGTGCCTTTTATATGAGACGTTCGTTTGACGACCCACTCTATAAACAGGTATTTCGCGCATACGTTGCCTACCTGGTACGCGAGGGGTTCACCCAAGAGTTCTTCATCGAAGGCGGGCGTTCGCGTACAGGGAGGACGATGACACCCCGGTTAGGCATGCTGAGTTGGGATCTTGATGCCTTTCTCGAATGCTCCCGGAAGGATCTTTTTTTTGTCCCCATCGCACTGACCTATGAACGGCTAGTCGAAGAGGGGGGAATGGTGGAGGAACTCGAAGGGGGCAAGAAATCGGAAGAGAGTACGCTTGCTCTCTTTCGAGCCAGGAAATACCTGAGTAAACGATTTGGATCGGTTCACGTTAATTTTGGCGAGCCGATTTCTCTTGCCGACGCGTTGGGTGAACGGAGGCAGGAGTTTGAGAGTCTCGTTCGAGGCGATCTGGCCGCGGAATTGTCCGCCAAAGCATCCGCTGCCCATCTCACGGAGACTGTCGAGCGGATCCAGCAAGAAAAGCGCCGTTTTATCGACGATTTTGGCCACCGACTGGTCGAGCGAATCAACTGGTCGGTCACGGTGAATGCGACTTCGGTGGCCTCGGTGGCCCTGATGGGGCTTTCTCATCCGGGTCTTTTGCGGTCAGAGCTGATCGAACGAATGCAGCAATTGGTGGACTTGCTGCGTCTGGGCGGGGCTGGAATCACTTCGGCCCTTCGGGCCGATCAGGGGAGTTTCGCGGACTCGATTGCGTTTATGATTCGAAGCGATCTGGTAAAGGCGGCTGACGACTCCAAGGGAGAGGTCATCTATTTCGAACCACAGAAGCGCCGGGCCCTGGACATCTACAGGAACTCAATTGTCCACTATCTGGTCGCTCCGAGTGTCCTGGCCCGCTCCCTGCTTGCCGGGGCTTCGGCCAAGGAACTGGTGGATGACGTGCAAGTCTGGAGTCAACTCCTCTACCGCGAATTTTTCACCCCGGCCCATGAAGCGGGGGAAGTAGCCGTCGGCAAAATCTTGAGTCACTTCGAGGCGGCGGGCTGGATCACCTCGGAAACAGATCGACTGCGCGTGACGAGCGAAGGGCAGGGAATTCTCTCCTGTCTCGATTTTCAGACCCGGGGCGTGGTGGAGTGCTATGCCGCTGTCTGCCGTGTGGTCTCCGACGCGGATGGCAAACTCTCCCACGAAGCCATTCTTGAGGGGAGTTCGGAGGTTTTGGACAATGCCTACCGACTCGGGCTTTCGGGGCATCCCGAGGCCGCCAACCGGTCCACTTTCGGCAACGCCCTCGAATTGCTGTTGGAGCGTCAAATCCTGTCCCGGACCGATCCGTCCGTGGCCATTGGGAAGGCGGATTACGCCCCCGGGGAGGAATGGTTGACCTTGGCCGAACTCCAGGAACTTCTGGCGCGCTTGGCGACTGCCGGGTAGGGTCTGCGCCTCGCGCAGCCGGATGGGTCCCGCACCCCCGAGTAGGGACTCAATGGGCGAGCACAGCGAGGAGGAACCGGTTTCAATGGACCCTGTTGCCCTGCTTGACTTTTCGAAGTCAGGAGGACTCGTGACCGCCATCGCACAAGACGCGCTGAGCGACGAGATCCTGATGGTCGCGCACATGAACGAGGAGTCCTTTCGCCTCACCGTTGAAACCGGGGAGGCGGTCTATTGGAGCCGAAGCCGCGGCAGGCTCTGGCACAAGGGCGAAGAGAGCGGAAATGTCCAGCGAATCGATTCTCTCTATATCGATTGCGATGGCGATGTGGTTTTGATGAAGGTTCAGCAGGTGGGCGACGCGGCGTGTCACACGGGGAAGCGCAGCTGCTTCTTTCGTAGAGTCGAGGCGGATTCGGTGGTGGATGTGGGCGTTCAGGTTTTCGACCCGGAGAAGGTCTACAAGAAATGAGCGAAGAGAGAAAACTCCGCCTTGCCTTGCCCAAGGGAAGCCTGCAGCAGACGACGTTCGAGCTCTTTGCGAAAGCGGGCTTCGACATCAGGGTCGCTGCCCGTTCCTACTATCCCTCGATCAATGATTCCGAGATCGAGTGCATCTTGATTCGTCCCCAGGAGATGGCCCGCTATATCGAGCAAGGGGTGATGGATTGCGGAGTCACGGGCTTGGACTGGATTATCGAAAGCGGGGCGGCGGTGGAACAACTGGCCGACCTGAAGGCACCTTGGCCCAATTACGGGGCCGTGCGCTGGATACTGGCCGTGAAGGAGGGGTCGCCATTTCGTGTCCCTGAGGATCTCGCGGGCAAGCGCGTGGCGACCGAGGTGATGGGCCTGACGAAAAGCTATTTCGCAAACCGAGGCATCGAAGCTCAACTCGAATTTTCCTGGGGGGCGACCGAGGTCAAACCGCCTCTCCTAGCCGACGCGATCGTGGACGTGACCGAAACCGGTTCGAGCTTGCGGGCCAATAATCTGAAGGTTCTCGATGTTCTGCTGGAAAGCACTCCACGCTTCGTGGCGAGTCGTGAAGCAGCCGCCGACGAATGGAAGCGCGGCAAGATGGACAGGATCTTGATGTTGCTAACCGCGGCCATTGCGGCGGCGAGTCGAGTGGGGCTCTCGATGAACGTTCCGCGGAGTGCACTCGATGCGATTCTCTCCCTGCTCCCCGATTCTTCGCCCACGCTCTCTCCGCTTTCGGATGAAAATTGGCTGGATGTATTTGTCATTATCGAGGAGGAGAGGGTGCGCGATCTGGTTCCGTTACTGTCGGATGCGGGTGCTCGCGTCATCGTCGAAACTCCGCTCAACAAGATCATCGACTGAGTGTGGGCCGGCTCCGCGCGTTCACGAAAATTCCGCGGACCTATCTGCGGACTGCTTGGTGGGGGCTGGTGGCGCCCCGCTTCAGCGAGCATGAACCCCTTGTGGTCGTTCAGGCGGTGGTCCTCAGCGGCGAAGGCGAAGAGATTCTTCTCTCCGTTCGGGCCGATGTGAGAGGCTGGGAACTTCCTGGGGGAAATCTGGAGCCCGGGGAAACCGCCAAGCAAGCATTGCGGCGCGAGGTTCAGGAAGAGACCGGCCTGGACGTGGAGGTCGGCGGTCACGTCGGCGACTACACGCGGACAGGTTTCCGCCCCCATGTGGCCCGAGTCTTTCGCTGTCGCGTTCGAGAGGGGGAACTGCGACCGAGTCGGGAGACTCCCCGGGTCCGGTGGTGGTCAGTCGGCGAATTGCCGGCCACGCTTTTCTCCTGGTACCGCCAGCCCATCGCCGATGCTCTAGCCAATGAGCCGAACCCCGCCGCGCGCAGCGACCACCAGGGGGTCGCGGTGATTGCCCGGGCCGTTGCCATCGATCTCCGGATGCGTTGGATCGAGGGGCGCGAGGGTTAGGGAGAGTCCCCGTCTTGGCCGCTCCTATTCCCGGGAGAGGCTCACCCCCGTTGTTCGCGCAACCCGCTGGCTTCCCATTCCTTGGACAGTTGATCGAGTTTTCGTGCGAATTCTTCGAAGGGGTCGTCGAAGGAGAGGGTGATTTCGGTTGTACGCGGAATCTCATCGCCATTCAGGAGGCCGCGGTACCGGTTCAAGTTGGCGAGAATCGCTTCGGCGACCTTGAGTGCGCGCTTCTCGGTCTTGATCAGCGGCGACTGCAGGGTGTAGACATTGTTTCGACCCCAGAGACTCTCGTCCCGAACGATTCCGATCTCGCGATACA
Source organism: Myxococcales bacterium (assembly GCA_012959665.1). GTDB lineage: Bacteria > Myxococcota_A > UBA9160 > UBA9160 > UBA4427 > JAZXM01. Next base: position 27,968 of record DUCT01000020.1, read on the forward strand.
CCCCGTTAATGGGATCAAAATTGTATTCGACTCGGACTTCCTTGAAGATGTCCGAATTACCCGTATAGAACCCACGCTCCTTCTCCACCTTTCCGAGCTGACGGCAACGGGGGCAATAGAAGGTGTCTCCATGATTGAGCAGGAAAACGCCCTTGGCGTAATCCTCGCAGTCTGTGCTTTCGCAATACCCTACTCCGCGTTTCATGCTGGCCATCCTGGTTTCGGAGCGCCTCCCTGGCGGGGGAACAGTTTCCCCCGTCCTTCCTGATGCCAAGTTGCCAGGGTACCCATGTACCCAAACATCCCCAGCGCTGGCGCCGCCTCACTACCGGCTACCCGCGAGCTTCATCACTCGACGCGTAACTTGCGACGACCCATTGTGGATTCCCCAAAAGTCGGAGAATCCGATTTAGTTTTCAGGAGGCTCTGAAAGGTAACAAGAGCAAGACCCGTACCGGCTATCCCGTTTTTACCCCTACATCTCGGAAAATAAACTTCTTCAACGATGTCGAGTGCCTGTCGCGATTCGTTGCCGCCTCCGTACCTACCCTTGGACAAGTTCACCAAGATCTTGTCCCAATTTTCTAGCGTCGCACTGTCCAAGTCTTCCCAAAATCTTCCGTCTGGTCCGCTCACCCCGCATGTTTTGTCTAAGTGATTTCGCGGAGCCATTAGGGGGCAATTACGGACCGCTCACCGACTCATTCAGCTTCATTATTCAATATCCAACCGCATTCAGCGCAATTCAGCAAAATTCAGCGAACAGCGAGCTCAAATAACGAAATCAAGCAAGGAAACCCTGCGATTCGCCGCTTTGGACTCATATTTGGCTTTTGTTGGGGTGTAAATCTTTATCTCGATGGATAACAGCCCCCAATTGGGAATTGGCCGCTGCTCAGGAACTCATACCCTCTGGGAGGGGCTGCTGTCAACATAAATTGCCTTTCTCCCTCCTTCACCCCACGGGGGCGGGGGGTGAGGGGATGGAGGGTGGAGGGGTGAGTGCGGAGCTTCGAAGGCAGAGCGGGGGGCTGCCGGCGCCGATTCACGTCAATTTTTTCAGTCGTCGAGTCGGCGGCGCTCGCGCAAGAGGGCGATGCCGTAGACGAGCAGGGTTCCGAAGGTGATTCCGTAGGCACAAAGAAGGTAGGCCATGGGTTCTTGCTCCTCGATTCCGTGGAGTGACGGCGCGCGGGCGCCCTGGCAGAAGTGGCGGGGCTGTTTCGGTCTAATCTTTCGGGGCGCGTGGGCCACCGACTCTCGCTTCCGAACCTTGATCGTCTTCTCGGGCTCGCTGGCTTTCAACCTCCCAACGCAGGAGGAGCAAGTAGAAGAATGCACCCGCGAGGGCGAGGTTGCCCAGTAGAAAGGGCAATCCCATCCCGTCTCCAAGGCTGCCCTGCTTCAGGTTCTCGGGGTGCATGCTGCGGCTTCCAAAGATCTCGATCACGTAGTAGTTCAGCGGGATGAGGACCAGCCCCAGGACGCCATAGATCGCAGCGAAGCGTGCGGTGCGCGGGTTCCGGCCACCGAAACCGCGCAGCAGCAGATAGGCGAGATACACGAACCAGAGCAGGAGGGTCACGGTCAACCGCGCATCCCAGGACCACCAGACTCCCCAAGTTCCCCTGGCCCAGATCGGTCCGGTCACGAGCATCAGGGTGCAGAAGATCACGCCGACCTCGGCGCTCGCGATGGCCAAGCGGTCCAAGTCCTCCCGCCCGCGTCCGAGGAACACCATTCCCGCGAATCCGGTAATCACGAAGCCGAGGTACGCGCCGTAGGCTAGGGGAGGGTGGACGTAGAGGATCTTCTGAATCACGCCCTGGGTATGGTCGATGGGTGCGCTGACCACCGACCAGGCGTACCCGATCGTCAGCAGCCCGAGGACGATGCCCAGGGGCCGGCGCCAGCGACTCATTCGGGCTTCAAGGGGCGAGGGAATATCGGCCTCGGGATTCGGCGCGGTTTCGTTGCCGGGTTTCATTGCCGTGATCCTCTTCATTCATAATGGTATTGCCAGGGCCCGCTGCCGGAACCCAGCAATCATCTTAACTCCAATGGTCCCGGTCCCTCGACCGGCTCCCACGCTGAATCGTTGAACACCGCTTATTCGTCCAACACGTAGTCGAATCCGAGGAATGCGACGATCAGGTAGACGCCGTCGATCACAAAAAGCAGTTGCAATGATTCAAAGGGCACGGGCCTGCCGGCCACCGCCGCCATGCTTCCCTGGACGGCTCCTGCCAGGATCGGGAAAAGTGCCGGTAAGAGCAAAACCGGCAGCAGGACTTCGCGAAAACCCGTACGAACCGCCATGGCGGCGAGCAGGGTGCCCGCGGCGCAGATTCCCAGGGTTCCCAGGCCAACGACCGAGGCGAGCCCGGTCAGCCCGGGAAGCAGATCCACGCGGTAGAAGACCGCGAAAACCCCGGCTGTCAGCACTTGGACAATGGAGATCAGGACCCAGTTGGCGGCGGCTTTCCCCAGGAATATCCAGCCGCGATTGCCAGGTGCCAGGGCGAGTCCTCCGAGGGCATCGTTCTCCAGTTCCAGGGCGAAGGAGCGGTTGAGTCCCAGGAGCGCGGCAAATAGGTAGGCGGTCCAGAGCAACCCGGGGGTGAGCGCCCGCAGGGCCTCGGGATCTTGATCGGGCAGGGCAAAGTGGAAAACCACCGCCATCAGGATCGAGAAGATCAACATCGCGACCACCCGATCCCGGGAACGCCACTCGCTAACCAGGTCCTTCCAAAGGATCGCCAGAGCGACGTTCACGGGGCAGCCTCCAGGGCCCGAGCGTAGGCTGCCCGGAGCTCGGCCTCGCTCATCGCGTCGGAGTCGATCGATTCCTGGACTGTGCCGTCCACGAGGATCACCGCGGACCGGGCGAGCCGGGCGGCACGGCTTATCTCATGGGTGGTCAGCACGAGACCGTGCCCCTCGGCGGAAAGGGTCGTGAGTCGCTCGGTCAAGCGTTGGGCGGCCGGCTCGTCGAGGCCGGTAAAGGGTTCGTCGAGGAGCAGGAGCTTGGGCGAATGGACTCGGGCACGGGCGATGGAGAGGCGCTGGGCCATGCCCCGAGAAAAACCGCCGACCCGGCGCTCGGCGACTTCGCCGAGTCCTTCCTCGGCCAGCAACTGGTCGGCTCGTGCCTGGGGGCTGTTTACCCCGTAGAGACGCCCGGCGAAAATCAAATTTTCCCGGGCGGTGAGTTCGGGATAAAGCAGTGTGGCGTGGCCCAGGTAACCGACCTGCCCGCGGTCGTGCTTCCCCCCGGCAAATTCGATGCGCCCCGCCGTGGGGTGGGCGAGCCCGGCCATGACCCGCAGCAGGGTGCTCTTGCCAGCGCCATTGGGCCCCAGAATTGCCAGGCTTCCGCCGGGGGCAAGGGTGATGTCGACGCCCCGCAGCGCGGTGACGGACGCGTAGCGCTTCCGGACTCCACGCAGTTTGAGCTGAGGAGAATTCACCCGGGCTCCTGCCCGGCTTCGAGCCCGCTCCCGCATCCGGCACAAAAGCTCCAGGAACCCTGGATGGCAATTCCGCAACCGGGGCAGGTGGCTACGGACTCGGGTCCGGGGACGGCGGCGATTCTGGGTCCCGCCGCGCCTCCGCGGTCCTTCGAAGCGGCGAGGCGTTCCTCGCGCATGAGCGCGATGGCGTCGCCCCGGAGTTCTTCCCGTAGCACGCGGAAGTCGGCGTCGTCGATCTTTCCGGTCTCGAAGTCGTGGTCGAGATCGTGGATGGATTCGTAGAGGATTTCCCTTTCGAGGGCGAGCTCCGAACTCGCTACCGCTGGGCCCGGACCGGTACGTCCCCGGAGCGGTGAAACCATGAAAAAGGCCGCGAGCACGGCCAATGCCAAGGCTGCAGCACGGCCTCCGGCGGTTGTACCCGCTCCCCGTTGGAGGGGCGTGAGCTTGATGGAGACGGTTTCGCCGTCCGCAATCTGGTACGCCTCGCGGTGCAGGTAGAAGCGGGTGCCCTGCTTGAAGGGCCGCTTGCGATGCAGGCGTGCGCTTTCGATGATGACGCCGGTGTCCGCCACCAACACATTGAGCAGTGCCGTCCCGCGTTCGAAACGAAGATCGAACTGCGCGCTGTCCTCCACCGGGATTCGGTAGCGGTAGCCGATGACCGACGGGCCTGGCGCCAGGGGGCCGCGAACCGCTAGGCCGCCTTGGCCGTTGGCCTCGACACCGAGCAGGCGGGTCGATCCGCTGAGGCCGAGGAATTCGGCGTTCGGGGGCAGGTCGAAGTTCAGGAGTTGTCCGCCCACCGGAGCCAGCAGACGCGTGGTTCCCGCAACGGAGACATGCATCTCGGCGCTTACGCGAATGGCTGTGTCGTCGTGATCGATCCAGAAATCGGCCCGGGAAATCTCGAGTTCGCTCAGATCGCTGGAACTGGCAGGGACGGGCAGCGTTAGGCGAACGGGGCCACCCGGGGCAACGGCGTCACCGACGTAGCTCGCGTATTCCACTTCGTCGATGGCGATGCGCTCGGGAGGATCGGCGAGTCCGTTGCCCTGGGGCGCATCGGTTCCCGCGGCGACAAGGACTCGCAGCTGGCCGGCTCCCGAGGGCAACGCATCCACGACTTCGAATTTATCGTCGGGGGATTCGCCGCTGGCGTCGGGTCCGTTCAGGAGGTAGCCGTAACGGATATCCTGGGGGCCGGGATAGATAGGCCCCCAGAAGGCGATTCGGTCGCCTTCGCGGACGAGATCAGAACGCTTCCCCCCCTGACCGTCGATGTATTCGGTGATGTCTTCGGGGAGCGCTGCGGAAAAGATCGGGGTCTTGGCATCCCGTCGGTCCTCGTTGACATAGATGACTTCATCCATGGAGTTGACGACACGATGGGAAACCTGGACGAACAGTTGCCCGCCCACCCAGTCAAATTTGTAGGTCACCTGGGGGATCTCGAGGGCCTCGCCGCTTTCAACGCTCTCGTGGAGGGTCAACTGGACGATCAGTTCGTTCTGCCCCGGGGCAAACACGGCTCGCTGGGCAAAGGGGACGCCGAGATACTCGGTACCGACCAGATAGGTGATATCCCCCGCGCTGGAGATTCCCTCAAAGACGAAGCGACCCTCGGCATCGGTCCGTGTGCCCATCAAGCCGGGTGCGCCATCCGGCCGCAGGGCGTACAGGGCGACGGGCAGGTCCGCCAGCGGAGCCGGGTTTTCGCCCACCTGGGCCTGGCCCCGGATTACCCCGGAGCCCGCTGGCGGTTTGGGGACTTCGCGTTGGGGCCCCGTGACCTGGGGAGGCGCCTGGGCCCAAACGAGTCCTGGGATCAGCAGGAGTAACAGGATAATGCCCGCGCGACTCCCGCGGAGCGCTCTGCTCCCGATGGTTCTCAGGTCGGTGGCTTTGGGTTGCTTCATGCGGGCTGTCCGCTTCCCGGCCGCGCGGGATGCGGCCAGAGAATCGCGACCCCCCCCATGGCAAAGAGGATCGCACCCGCCCATATCCAGTTGACCAGGGGGTTTTGATAGATCTTTACGGTGGCCGAACCGTCGGGCTCGATGGCATTGAGGATCACGTAGATGTCCTCTGACCAAGTCGAGTAGATGGAGGGAATCGTCGAGGGCTGTTGTTCCAGCCAGTAGATCCGCTTCTCAGGCTCCATGACGGCCAGGGGTTCTCCATCCTTGTAGAGCGCGAGCCGTGCTGTGGCGCCGCCGTAGTGCTGTCGTGTGATGGGCTCCGCGGTGAGGTACTGGAGTCGATAATCTTGGACCTCGACGGAATCGCCGGGCTCCATGTTCTCCAGGGTCTCGTAATTGAAGACACTTCCGGAAATGCCCAGGAGAATGATCACGACTCCCATGTGGATGATGTAGCCCCCGTAGCGTCGCTGGTTCTTGCGCAGGAGGGTCATGAACGCCGTTGCGGGTGATTCGCCGTGGGCCCGGACACGGGCCCGAATGGCCTGGGTGTATTCCTGGCCGATGGTTCCCGCGACAAAGGCGCAAAGCCCCCAGCACGTCAGGGCCCAATACCCCACCTCGCCCCAAAAGATGGCCGCGAGGACAAGAGTCGAGCCGACGCCCAGGGATACGGGAATCTTGAATTGGCGTCTCAAGCTGGCGGGGCTGGCCTTGCGCCATGCCACCAGGGGGCCGACCCCAGTGAGAAAGAGCAGGATCAGCACCAGTGGGCCGGTGACTACGTTGAAGAAGTGAGGGCCCAGGGTTAGTCGCTCACCACTGAGGGATTCGGAAAAGACCGGCAGCATGGTGAAGCCGAACACGACGGCAAGCAGCACCATGAACACCCAGTTGTTGAGGATGAAACTCGACTCCCGCGACACCACGGATTCCAGTCGGTTCGGGCTGGCCAGTTCCTTTCGCCGGAAAATGACCGCGCCATAGAAGAGCGTCGCGGCAACGACCACGTAGCTGAGGAAAATCGGCTTGTACCATCCCGCGTCGGTGAAGGCGTGGACGGATTGCACGATTCCGCTCCGTGTGAGGAAGGTGCCGAAGAGGCACATCGTGTACGTGAGACCGATCAGTACGACGTTCCAGGTCTTCAGCATATTGCGCTTTTCCTGGATCATCACCGAGTGCAGGTAGGCGGTGGCAGCCAGCCAGGGCATCAGGGAAGCGTTCTCCACCGGATCCCAAGCCCAGTACCCGCCCCAGCCCAGCACTTCGTAGGCCCACCGGCCACCCAAGACGATTCCGCAGCCCAGGGTCAGCCAGGCGATGAGACTCCAGCGCCGGGTGGTGCGAAACCAGGAGGTGCTGAGTTCGCCGGTGACCAGGGCGGCGAACGCGAAGGCAAAGGGTGTCGCGAAGCCCGTAAACCCCAGGTAGAGCATGACCGGGTGAATCATCATAACGGGGTGTTGGAGCAGAGGGTTCAAGCCCTGGCCGTCCGAGAGCACCTGGTCGTGGGGAAGGCGTTCGAAGGGATTGGTCAGAAATTCAAGCAGGCCCAGGAAAAAGGCTGCGTTCAGCAAAAGCATCACGGCGACCCAGGGAATCAGGCTCGGGTGCAGTTTGCGGTTGGCAAAGACACCGGCTGACCCGAAGGCCATGAGGAGGAACACCCAGAGCATCAAGGAGCCCGCCTGGCCGCCCCAGAGTGCGCCCAGGCGGTAGTGAAGTTCCATACTGCGCGCCGAGTGTTGGGCCACGTAGGCCAGGGAAAAGTCGTTCTGGGCCAAAGCCCAGAAGAGGGCAAACATGGCCACGGCCAGAAAGCCGAAAACCAGGTAGACCGCGCGTTCGGCCACCCGGCCCCAGTCCGCGTTCCGGTTGAGGCCCGCATAGATTCCGGCCACGATCCCGGCACCCGCGGCCAACAGGCCCAGGCGGATCGCATAGAGTCCGAGTTCGGACATCAACTTGCTCCCTCATTCAAGCGCCGGCTTGGCGCAGAGCGCTCAAATCCGACGTGTCGCTTCCGCCCGATGAATTTCTACGGGGCTGGTTTCTCCTGCTCCGATTCGGGGCCCGAGCCCAAAGCCTGGCTGGCCGATGAACTAGAGATTGACGGCCTCGCTCGATTCGCCCTCGCCCAATTCGGCCTCGCGCGCCTTGGCCTCGAACTTCGATGGGCATTTAGCCATGAGGTTGTCGGCAAGAAAGAGCGTATCGGTCCGGTGGTTCTGGACTCGACCCTCGATGACAACTTCGGCGCCATCCTTGAACATGTCTGGAGTTTCCAACCCGAGAAAGAGGACCTCGAGGGTCTGCTCTCCGGTGATGCCGGCGTGGGGAGGATCGTTCTGCACCACGAAACGCACGTTCTTGGCTTCGAGGTCGCGGTGGATCGAATCGTTGGCCACGTAGCCGTGCACCCGCAAGGATCGTCCCTCGAGTTCCTTGTTTTCGGCCAGGAACTCGTTGAGGTTCTGGTAGTACTGGAAGGCGGCTTTGCCCTGGAGGTTCGTGTAGCCGTACCAGCCGAGGAGCAGGGCGACCAACGCCGCCCCCACTGTAATTTGCGCGCCCTTTGACATCCGTGTGCCCTTCGACTGCGTGCGTGCGTGCGGAGTGGTGTGAATTGGATTGGATTGGATCGGTGCCGTGGAGAGTAGGGACCCCGCTGGGCTCCCTAAGAGCGAGCCGAGGGTAGCCGCGCGTGGCTCGCGCGTCAAACCGTCAGCAATCAGAAAAGCTACCAAATTCACATACTTGGGCTCCTGCCCTCGACACTTGCCGGGCGTGTGGCTACCCCCCGGAGATGCGTACCGATCGGTCCCGTGCCCTCGAGCCTTTTCTCGCCATGGAGATCATGGAGCGCGCCTTTGAACTGGAAGCCGCCGGGGCCCGTGTGGTTCACCTTGAGATCGGTGAACCGGAATTCCCGGCTCCGGCCTGCGTCGTCGAGGCATGCGAACGCGCGCTTCGTGACGGCCAAACCCACTACACCGACAGCCGTGGGCTTGGGGCGTTGCGAGAGGCCATCGCCGAGGATTGCCAACGCCGTTCGGGCGTCGCCCCCGATCCCGCCCAGATCATGGTGACGGCGGGGACTTCGCCCGCAATGCTCTTGGTCTTCTCCCTGCTCGTTGATCGGGGAGACGAGGTGGTGATGGCTACACCCCACTATCCCTGTTACCCCAACTTCATTCGCCACTGCGGGGGAGAGCCTGTCCTGGTCCCCACCCGGGCCGAAGACGGCTTTGCCCTCGACCCGGACGCCGTCCGCGCCGCCCTGACCCCGCGAACTCGGGCCATCGTGGTGGCCTCCCCGGCCAATCCCACCGGAGCGATTCATGATCGCGAGACCCTGGAGGCTCTTGCACAACTCGGCCCACCCCTGGTTTCCGATGAGATCTACGATGGTCTGGTCTACGACGGAGCCGAAACGACTTCCGTTATGGGAATCTCCGATGAAGCGTTCGTCCTCGATGGTTTCTCGAAACGCTATGCCATGACGGGTTTCCGGCTTGGCTGGGTGGTGGCGCCAGAGTGGTCCCTTCGCGCGCTTCAGACCATGCAGCAAAATTTTTTCATCTCGGCCAATCACTTCGTTCAGCACGCGGGTATCGCGGCGCTGAAGGGCGGCGCTCCGGCGGCGGAGCACTTGCGGCGGGCGTGCGCGCGCCGGCGCGGGCGGTTGGTGGATGGCCTTCGGAATCTGGGTTTTGGTATTCCCAGATCGCCCGAGGGTGCATTCTACGTGCTGGCCGATGCGCGTCGTTTCGGAAGCGATTCGCGTACGCTGGCCTCGGCGCTGCTCGAGCGGGCGCATGTGGGAACGACTCCGGGCATTGATTTTGGAGCGGCGGCCGAGGGCATGTTGCGCTTTTGTTACGCGGTGAGTGAAGAGGCCCTGGACGAGGCGCTGGCCCGGTTGGCAGAGGTCCTTCCCGCACTCGAAGCCCAAGCCCAGAACACGATCGAGGGAGAAACGTGAAAATTCGACGCGCGGAACTCAATCGGTCGTGCGCTCTGTTGGCTCAATTTCCAGAGACGACCCGGCCCGAGATCGCATTCCTGGGTCGCTCCAACGTGGGCAAGTCGAGCCTGCTCAACGCGCTCGTTCAGCGAAAGCAACTGGCGCGGACGAGTTCAACCCCGGGCAAGACCCGGATGATCCATTTCTTTGAAGTCGATGCAGACTCCAGGGAGGTCATGCTCGTGGATCTGCCGGGCTATGGCTGGGCCCGGGTATCGCGCAAGGAGCGCGAGAGCTGGCAGGGCCTGATCGAAAGCTACCTCGAGGGGCGTGAGGCCCTGCGCCTGGCCATCCTGCTCCAGGACCTGCGCAGGGATTTTTCCGAAGACGAAACCCTGCTGCTCGATTGGCTGGCCGAGCGGGGTATCGAGGTCGTGGTGGTCTTCACCAAGGGCGACAAGCTCAAACCCATGCGCCGCGCCAAGCGAGCCAAGGAACTGAGGGCTCAACTCGGCAGCCGTTCGGTGACGGTGCAATTGACTTCCGCCCAGGCCAAGCAGGGTATTTACGAACTCTGGAAGACGATCCGCGAGCGCCTTTGAGCCCCTGCCCCCGGGCGGGGTGTTCGGCTGATCCCTTGATGGAGCGTCGGGGGAATCAGAGCGATCAGAGCGATCAGAGCGAGAAGGGAAGTTGTACCACGAGGCCCAGGCTTTGGTCCGGCTCCACGGGCGTGCGCGGGGCATCCCCGAGAACGACGGGGCGTAAGGGAATTCGGTGCAGTCTTTCGACGAGCCCCGTAAAAGCAAAATTGTCCTGCCGGTGCAGTGTCCGGGAGACAAGGGAATAGTCGTTCTCCTTGCCGAACTCGAAGGGGGCGGGCAGTAGGGTCTTGGGGAGTTCCGCCGGCGAAAAGCGCTGGGCATCCCACAAGCTGTCCAGGGCGAGGACGGGCCCGGCTGTCAGCCCGAGTAGAGGGGCGGCGAGCAGGGTGGCTAGAAGTCCGCGTAGGCTCCCTAGGAACGAAGCGGTCTGATTGGGCATGGTCTGTCCTGGGCTCTTTGGGTTGGGCTCACGTCCGGTCGGGGGTGCAGGGGTGCGAGCTACTGTTCGGCCGCTGCGGACATTTCAAGAGCCCTTTCTTTTGTGCCGCTTCTCGGGCCAGTGCCCTCGGGGCGGCTGCCTGTGTTCCGCCGGTGGGCCGGTGCAAGCGGCCCCGAGATTGAACGCCGGGACGAGGGGCATGCGCGAGCGGACGCAAAAGACTTGAGAATCGAAGCCAGGGCCTAGAGAAAGAAGGGCCTAGAGAAAGAAGGGCCTAGAGAAAGAAAGGCGGAAAGAAAGGAAGCCGGCGAGAAAGAAAGCCGGAACGGACCGGGTCCGGTGGGGCCTAGCGGAAGAGATCTTCCTCGGGCTTGCGCAGTAGGTCCTCGAGCTTGCCCTCGCCAACACGGGGAACGCCTTGGATCCAGACCGCGGGAATGCCGGCATCCTTGATCATCAGCAGCCCGGCGGCGGCGGCCAATTGGTCCACCGTGGCCATGGTGGTGACCTGGAGTTCCCGGCCCATCCAGTCCTGGCTGCCCCGGATATCGGCGATGGGGGCGATGCCCGCCGAGCCGATACAGACATCCACCAAACCCTCGCGCCAGGGCCGGCCAAAGGTATCGCTCACCACGACGGCGAGGTCGGTATGGCCCAGGGCGGCGAGCCCGTCGCGCAGCCGAGCCGCCGAGGCGTCGCTGTCCACGGGCAGCAGCACGGCGATATCACGGCCCGGCGTGTTGGAGAGGTCGACTCCCGCGTTTGCGCAGACGAGTCCGTGGGAGGTCTCGCAGATCATGACCCCGCGACCCCTTCGCACCACGCGAACGCTTTCGCCCAGAACGATTTCCACGTGTCGGGGATCCTTGCCGTCTTCCTCGGCGATGCGAAGCGCCTCGGCGCGGGGCTCGACATCGGCCAGGGCCAGGGTGCGGCCCTCGGCCTTGGAGATGATTTTCTGGCAGACCACGAGGATGCCCTCGCCCAAGTCCAGGCCGGCTGCGTCGGCCGCGGTGTGAATCAACCCGGCCAGGTCGTCGCCGGTATTGATCGCCGGAATCCCGCCCAGGGCGGTCATGCGGATGGGGGCCGGAACGGCGGGAGAAGTGGCTGAATCGGTCATGGACGGCGCCTCATTGTGGATCCACCGGAGCGGATTTTTTCGTGATCGGAGCCGAGGACGCCGGGGGTTCGGCCGACCAGCCCAGGCTTTCGAGCAGAAGCCGGGTGTGGGCTCCGCCTTCCTTTTGCCCAAGGAAACTCCGCAAATCTTCGGCGCGGTCCAAATCGATGGCGAGTGAGGGGAGGTCGATTTCGCACAGGGGGACGCCCGCTATTCGGGCTGCCTCCCGGTGCCGGGCAGCACTTTGGGGGCCGAAGCACGAGGGCAGGGCGGCGTAGGGGCGGCGCAGGAGCGCCGACGTGCCACCGTCCCGGGAGGGGGCGAGGACCGCGGACGGGCCTGGCGCCATGGCGTCCAACGCATCGAAGAGTCGCTGCACTTCGCCGGACTGGGCACCCGGCACGTCGCCCAGAACCACGAGCAAGGGGGCATCGGGCGCGAGACCGAGTTTGCCCGGGGCGGCGTCGATCGCCGCATTCAGCCCGGGGTCGGGGCCGTGCAACACGTGGGCGCCCAGGCGGAGCGCGTGCTCGGCCACCCGATCATCCGGGGTCGCGACGGCGACGCGGTCGATTCCCGGGGTTTCATGAAGGGCTCCGACCAGATCTTCGAGCATGGCGAGACACAGCGCGTTGAGTTGTTTTCGGGGCAACTCGGGGAGCAGTCTAGACTTGCTCGCCGCCAGGGATTTTACGGGAATCACCACGGCCGTCATGCTTCCGACTCCGCGAGTTCGAGGGTGGCGGCCGCGAGACGCGCCGCTGCATCGGGGCTCACCATCATCGAGTCGGTGACTCGGGTCTCAAGGCCCAGGGCTTTGATCTCGCTCTCGAGTTCGGCGTCGCGCTGATCGAACACGTAGCCGTCAATCCAGGGTTGGTAATGCCGGGCGACGCCCAGGGCCGAGACCTCCACCCCGATGCCCCGGAGCAGTTGGCTGGCCGGCCCCTTCACGGGCGCGCCGCCCACGATGGGCGAAACCGCCACCACCGGCGCGGGGCTCTTCGCGATGGCCTCGGCGATGCCGGGCACCGCCAGGATCGGCCCGATGGAAACCACCGGGTTGCTGGGGCAGACCACGATGGCCCGGGCCTGAGCAATGGCCTCGAGCACGCCGGGGGCCGGGCGGGCCACCTGGGCGGCGCCGAGATCCACCGATGCCACCGCATCGGGAGCGCCCTCGCGGATCATGTAGTCCTCAAAATGCATGCGCCGACCGTCGACGAGATCGACCAGGGTGGGGCAGGGATCCTCGGACATGGGCAGGATCCGGGGAACCGCGCCCAGGGTTCGGCGAAGTTCGTCGGCGATTTCGGCAAGCCCCGCCCCGGCCTTCAGCCGCAGGGTGCGGTGCAGGCAATGAGCGAAGTCGCGGTCGCCCAGGCGGAACCAGGCTGGGTGGCCCAACTTGTCCAGGGTGTCCACGATCTCGAAGCGATCGCCCTCGAGCCCATAGCCCAGGCTCTCGTTCACCTGCCCGGCCAAGGTGTAGGTGACGATGTCGAGGTCCGGGGCCACGTGCACCCCGTAGAATTCGCGGTCATCCCCGGTGTTCACGATGGCGACCACGTCTTCGGGGGGCGCGACACGGACGAGGCCGCGCAGAAAGCGCGCGGCGCCTACGCCGCCCGAGAGAGCGACGATGGGCCGAGAACGACCGGTTTCTCGGGGGGCGGTGGTCATTCGGACCTCGGCGCGTGCCCGGGCCCGAAGGCGAGCAGCGTCGGCAGGAGGGAGGGCGCGAGCGGTTGCATGGTCCGCGAGTTTTCTGGAGCCGGGGCGGCGAGTCAAGCACCCCGAAAGGGCGCCGGGAAACCGAGACCTTCCCGGGTCCCTGCGCCGGTGTGCCGGGGGATCGCCGAGGTCGCCTTGGCGTGGATATTCGGACCGGCCTCGCCGTGACCGCAGAGCGACAGAGGGACTCGGGGAGGGGGTTTTCGTCGGTCGCCTCCCGGTTTTTGAGCCGCCGGCGCGGCATGACTCTTGCTCCTTGGGAGAGCCATGCTCATTGGCTCTCCACGACCCGATCGACAACCGGAATCGGCTCTGCGCCCCCCGCATCCCCCGGTCGTGGCTCCCTGGGGCCGTCGCGTTCTTGTCCTGAGATCTCTTGTCCTGAAATCTCTGGTACTCAGATCTCTGGCACTCGGAGTTCTGGCCGGGCTCTTGCTCCCCCAGGCCCGGGTGGCGTGGGCCGTGTCCGCCGAATACGCCGACCCGGGTTGGAACTGGCGTCGGCTGACGGTGAGCGGGGCCGAGGGCCCTCTGCTCGCCGTTGCCATGGATTCGTCCAGGGGTCGAGTGGCCGTGGCGGATCCCCACGGAGCCTTGTTGGCGGCCTGGCCTTTGGCGGCCGACGAGCCGGTGGGCTGGCGTCGCGCCGCCCGGGTCGACGGCATCAGCGACCTTCATTTCGACGGTTCCGGCGCGCTCTGGATCGCTTCGTTGAGCGGACTCTGGCGCTTGGATGTCGGGGGCCGGTTGGAGGACCGATCGCCGGGACCCGGCGACGCCGCCCGGCGGATCCTGCGAGTGACCTCTTCGGGGGATCTGCATGTCGCTGCCGGGGCAGGCGGCGCCTTCGTTTCCCACGACGGCCTTGCCTGGCGTCGCCTTGGCGACGGGCTGCCGCACGGCATCGTTCGAGCGGCTGCCTTGGGCGATACGACATCGAGCGGGGGAGCGCCGGGTTGGGGGCTCTGGCTCCTGGCGGAGCAGGGCCTCTGGCATCTCTTTGTCACCCGAGGGCCCGATGGCATCCAGCCCGGCCCGGCTCGGCGGGTACGGATACCGGGCCGGCCCCTGGAGGACTCGCCGGTGGATCTGGCTTTGGATCTCGCCGGATCGGAGGTTGTGGTCGTCTACCCGCGTGCCCTGGCGCGAACGCTGCCGGGACGGGTGGGGCCGCACCGTTGGGAAATCGTCTACCCGGTCTGGCCCGCCGGGGCCGGGGCGGTGCGGATCGTTGGTGGGCCGGGCGGCTTCCTTTGGCTGGCCACCAATCGAGGCCTCTTGCGCGCCCGAACCTTTGCCGGGCCCTGGGCCCGAGCGGGCTCGCCCCTGGCCGCGATGTCTGTCGCCGGAGTAACGGCTTCGGGTGAACCGGCCCGGGGTGAGGCGCTTGCCGCGGGGGCGCACCCCGATCCCCAGCGCGTTTTGGTGGTGGGTTCCGGAGGGCTCTTTGGCGGGCGCCCCGGTTTTTGGCGGGGCGCGTCCGGGCCCTTCGTCGATTCGGGTTTGGAGCGCTCGCCCGAGCCCGAGCTGGCTCGAATTCAAGCGCAGGCGCTCCGGCATGCGGGGCTGGCCCCCGAATATTTCCGGGGTCTCCGGGAAGGGCTGCACCGCCGGGGCTGGTGGCCAGTGCTGGTCTTGCGTGCGGGCGCGGACTTCGACCGGGATCGCGGGGAAGACCTGGATCAATCCTTCACATTCGGCGAACTCCACAATCTGCGGGACCGATCCGAGGATTGGTCCGAGGGATTCGACGCTTCGATCAGCCTCGCCTGGGACCTGGGCGATATTGCTTACCCCCCGGACGCCACCGAACTCTCCCGGGAAGCGCGTCAGGTGATCAGTTTGCGGGACAACGTCCTCGACGAACTTACTCAACTCTATTTCGACCGCCGAAGGGCACTGTTTGCCCTCGAGTCCCACCCGGATAAACGCTCGCCCGAAGCGGTGGCCCTCGGGTTTCGCGCCGAGGAACTCGCCGCGGGCCTCGATGCCTGGACGGGGGGCTGGTTCAGTCGGGCCCTTGTGGGCGGGGCGGGCGGCACGGGCGGCACGGGTAGGGCGAGCGGGGCAGGTAAGAGGGATGAGTCAGTGGCCGTCGGACTTGCGTCCGAGGACGACGCGCCATGAGGTCGCCCGCTTTTCCGCTTCGCGTATTCGCGCCCCGCTTTCCCTCCCCGCTTTCCCTTTGCTCCTTCTTTCATTTGCTCCTTCTTTGATGTGCATTCCCTCACCCCGCTCGAAAGGATTTTTAGTGAACGGTTTTCATCGTGGGTTCGTTTTCTCTTTTCTCATCCCTCTTGTGGCTTTTATTTTCGTCGGGGCCCTCGCGACCCCGGCCGAAGCCACCGTGATCCTCTCCGAAATCTTCTACGACGCCGAGGGCAGCGACGACGGCCACGTCTTCGTCGAACTCGCGGGGCCGCCCGGGACGCTTCTCGATGGCTGGCAGGTGGAGGGGGTGAACGGTTTCAATGGGGCCGTGGGCCCGGTGATCGTGCTGTCGGGTTCGATCCCCGCCTCGGGGCTCTTCGTGCTGGCCGACCGCACCGGGGGCGGGAGTGTGTTCGTGGCGAACGCCAATCTCGTGGCCAACTTCGATTTTCAGAACGGCCCGGACTCGGTTGTGCTGCGCGATGAGTTCGGCATCGTGGATGCCGTGGGGTATGGGAGCTTTACGTCGGCGCAGTTCTTTGCCGGGGAGGGCAGCCCCGCCCCGGACCCGCCCGCGGGCTCGAGCGTGGCGCGTTGGTTCGCGGACGTGGATACCGATGACAACGCGATGGACTTCCGTGTGCTGGGCGAGCCGACGCCGGGAACGGCGGATTTTATCGCGGTGCCGGAGCCGGGGACGG
>DUCT01000021.1 GCA_012959665.1 Myxococcales bacterium
GACCGAGCCCGCTCCCCCGAGCACCGCCCTGGCCCGACGCCTGGCCAAGCGCGCGGGCATCGCTCTGGGAAGCGTCCAGGGCAGCGGCTTTCACGGACGCATCACCCGGGAGGACATCGAGAGGAGCCCCCTCTCCCCGAACGCACCCGCCGGGACGTTCTCGCCGAGCCTTCGCCTGGAGGCCGACTGCCAGGTCGATGCCCTGATGGAGATTCTGGCGCACCTCGAGCAGGACCCCGGGGGTTCCGCGATTCCCCTGGAGGTCGCGCTGCTTCGAGCCACTGCCCTGGGCATCCGCGAGACGCCCGAAATTCGGCGGAAGCCAGTCGGGGCCGGGGATGCCACCGATCCCGCCCCTGTGGACATCGCCCTTTCGACTCACCCCGCCGCCGAGGAGTCCCGAGGCCTTCGGGGAGTCGACCGCAAGGGCTTCGCGGCACTCTCCGCCGAGTGGACTGCCCCCGGGTCAGCGGAGCAGGCGGACATGCACGCGGAGAACAGCCCGCCAGAGTTCGCTCTGGCCCACATGGGGGTCGAGGGCGTGGATCGCTACTGGCCCCCCCTCGAACCGGGCACTCTCGTGAGCGTGGGCACCGCCCGGCCCCGCCCGCAGCCGGTCCTGCGCGGAGAAGCCGTGGGCGCGGGATACGTCCTCAGTCTGACCCTATGCGCCGATGCCCGGGCCATCGACCCGCCGGGGGCGGCGCGCCTGCTCGCGCGAATTCGTCGATTGATCGAGCAGCCCCTCGAAATGGCGCTCTGAAGTCAGCTGGGCGGTTGGGACTAGAGCGCCGACCAGGAGCGAGCAATTTCGAGCAGATCGGCGGGGCGCGAGGTTCCGGCCCGCTGCTTCACCATGGCCTCGATGCCAACCAGGACATCCCGGCGACTGACCTGCCCCACCAACCGTCCGTTTTCGATCACGGGGAGCCGCCGGATAGGAAGGGTGAGGAAATAGTGGGCGATGGCATAGATCCCCAGATCTGTTGGGATCGTCTGGCCCGCCCCGGTCATGAAATGCTTGACGGTCCCCGCCTCTTCTTGATGCCCCGCGTAGAACTCGTCCGAGGAGAGAACCCGCAGGCAGTCGAGTTCGGACAGAACGCCGATCATGGCCCCGTCTTCATCCACCACCGGAGCGCCCGAGATACTGCGGCCCACGAGCACACGAATCGCCTGAAAAATA
The DNA here is from genome assembly GCA_012959665.1 of Myxococcales bacterium. GTDB lineage: Bacteria > Myxococcota_A > UBA9160 > UBA9160 > UBA4427 > JAZXM01. The sequence goes on from DUCT01000021.1 coordinate 1,187, forward strand.
CTCATGTCCGGTCCCAGGGTGATCAGAGAGGTCGCCATGATGTCTCCGGCGGTCAGTATCCGATGAATATCGGCCATTCTCTAATCCTCCTGCTCGAGCCTATGCGACCGCGGGATTTCGTCTGTGATCCGAACTCCGTATCTATCTGAAGAATTTGGTGGACCCGACCCGCCAAGGGAACTCGAACACGACTCGTTTCGGCTCCGGCTTTTTCGCACACCCCGGGCAGATCTAAGCACCGACAACCCGGGGTCTTGATTCTCCCCGGGGAAACCCGCCTCCCCATGCGCCAAAGCGTGGATTTCCTTCGGGGCATGCGGATCCCGAGGCATTGGGTCCATTCTACAGACTCAACACCGGAAAAATCAAACCAAAAGACCTCGACGGCGCAAATTAGCCGTGTAGCCCGATACGAAGAGACGCTGAGAAGCCTCTCCGGCAGACCGCGAAAAGGGACAAGCAGGCCACAGGAACAACACCCGCGACAATCGACCCCTGCATTTCCTTGAAGGATGCCCTTTCGCCACCTAGTATCTGCCGCGTTCGACTTGCCTCACACCACGAAGCCTCCGGTCCATACCCCTCGGAGCGGGACCTGAGACCTGAGTCGAAACTCTTCGATCGAGCCAGGGGTCTGTGCGCGGCAGCCCTGTGCAGAGAACGATTCCAGCCTGAAAAACTCAACCGATGCGATGACCGCTTCCAGCGGCAACGGGTCAAGATCAACGAATAGCGAAGCGCCAATGGCCACCCACAAGATCACGAAGGGCCTAGACCTCCCCATTTCGGGCCGGCCCATCCAGGTGATCCGCGAGCAAGTCCGGGCAACCCGCGTCGCCGTGGTCGCCGACGATTTTCCGGGCATGAAGCCCCGGATGCACGTCGAAGAAGGGCAGACGGTCAAGCGCGGCCAGATTCTCTTTGAGGACCGGAAATCCGAGGGGGTACTCCATACCTCGCCCGGGGCGGGCCGGATCATCGGAATCCATCGGGGCCCTCGGCGCGCCCTTCAATCCGTCGTCGTTGACCTTTCGGAAGGCGAGCGAACCGGCAATCCAGGCGAGGCCGAGTACCAGACCTTCTCCAGTTTCTCGAATAAACCCGAGGCGGATTTGACCCGCGGCGAGATCCGCGATCTGCTGGTGGAGTCCGGACAGTGGACTGCCCTGCGGACCCGGCCCTACAGCAAGGTACCGGGAACGAGTTCCGAGCCCGCCGCCATCTTCGTCACCGCCATGGACACCGCGCCCCTTGCGCCCCTGCCCGAGGTCGTACTGGCCGATCAGCGAGAAGACTTCGCCCGGGGATTGCGCTTGGTTGCCCGGCTCACGGAAGGCAAGACCTATCTTTGCCTGCGCGAGCACAGCGACCTTGCCAAGGACGTTACCAAGAGCGCTGCCAATCACCTCGAGGCCCCGGTGGTCACGGAATACTTTTCCGGACCCCATCCCGCGGGCAATCCGGGACTCCATATCCACCTCCTCGACCCGGTTCACCGGAACAAGACCGTGTGGCATATCGGATATCAGGACGTGGCCTCCATCGGGCGACTCTTCGCCACCGGGCGACTCGACGTCGAGCGGGTGATCTCGCTGGCGGGGCCACCTGTCGCCGACCCGCGACTGGTGCGCACCCGACTGGGTGCCTGTATCGAGGACGTCGTGGGAAGTGATCTGGCCTCCCAAACCGAACTCCGATTGATTTCGGGTTCAGTCCTTGCGGGCAAGAAAGCCGATGGGAATTCCTTCGGTTACCTGGGCCGCCACGAGCGTCAGATCAGCGTCATTGCCGAGGGGCGCGAGCGGGAACTATTGGGCTGGCTCGCCCCGGGCAAGGAGCGCTTTTCCGTTTTGCGAATTTTCCTCTCCAATTTCATGGGAGCCCGGAATTTCGAGATGAATTCGAGCCTCAATGGCGCGGAGCGGGCCATGGTGCCCATCGGCAGCTACGAGCGCGTAATGCCAATGGATATCCTGCCCACCTTTCTTCTTCGGTCCATGCTGGTGGGGGACGTGGAAAGGGCTGAGGAACTCGGCGCCCTCGAACTCGACGAAGAGGATCTGGCCCTATGCACCTTCGTTTGCCACAGCAAGATCGACTACGGGCCGGTCCTACGACGCAATCTTGAAATCATCGAGAAAGAGGGCTGACCCCGGGATGAAATTCCTGCGCGACAAACTCGACGATCTCGCTCCCCTTTTCGAGAAGGGCGGCAAGTACGAAAAGTTCTGGCCTCTTTTCGATCTCCAGTCCAGTTTCCTGTTCACCTCGGGCGAAGTCACCCGGACCGCATCCCATGTCCGTGACAGTACGGACATGAAGCGCCTGATGATGACCGTGGTCGTGGCCCTCTTGCCCTGCATGCTGATGGCCTGCTGGAACACCGGATACGAGGGCATGCTCGCCATCGCCAAGGGGGCCTCCCCCTTGGACACCTGGCAAACCACCCTCTGGCAGGCCCTGGGTTTCTCGTTCGATTTCAAGAGCAACTTTCATTGCATTCTCTTCGGCGCCCTCTACTGGATTCCGATCTACATCACGGTGATGGTCGTTGGGGGGATCGCCGAAGCGATCTTCGCAGTCGTGCGAAGCCACGAAATCAACGAGGGTTTCCTAGTCACCGGCGCGCTTCTCCCCCTGACCCTGCCACCGACGATCCCGCTCTGGATGGTGGCCCTGGGAACGGTCTTTGGCATCGTGATGGCCAAGGAGGTCTTTGGCGGGGTCGGAATGAATTTCCTGAACCCGGCCCTGACGGCCCGTGCGTTCCTCTTTTTCGCCTATCCGGCGGCGATGAGCGGCGACTCCCCCTGGATCGCCGCCGACTTCGCAGGTGTCGACACTTTTAGCGGAGCCACCCTGCTCTCTCAGGCCGCCGCCCAGGCCGGTGCCCTGGACAACGCCGACTGGTGGTCTTCCTTCTGGGGTTCCGTCCCGGGCTCCCTGGGCGAGACATCCGCCTTTGCCTGCCTGCTCGGCGCTGGTCTTCTCGCGCTCAGCCGGGTGGGCTCGTTTCGGACCATGGGCGGGGTCGTCATCGGAACTGTTTTCATGGCTATCAGCTTTAATTTGATTGGCTCGACGACCAACCCCATGTTCGGCGTCCCCTGGTATTGGCACATGGTGCTCGGGGGCTGGGCATTTGGAATGGCCTTTATGGCCACGGACCCGGTTTCCTCGGCTTTCACCAACCGGGGCAAGTGGTTTTATGGTTTCGGGATCGGGATGCTCGTGGTGATGATCCGAGTCGTGAACCCCGCCTATCCCGAAGGAATGATGTTGGCGATCCTGTTCATGAACATGTTCGCTCCGCTCATCGATCATTTCGTCGTGCAAGCCAATATCCGAAGGAGGCTGGCGCGCAGTGCAGCATAGTACGACGTACATCGTCGGGTTTTCCCTTGTGGTCTGCGTGGTTTGCGCCCTCTTCGTGGCCAGCGCGGAAGTTTCGCTGCGGCCCCTCAAAGAACGCAATATCCTGATGGATCGTCAGAAAAACATCCTCGCACTGGCCGGCTTGATGACGATGGGCGAGAAGATGAGTGCCGAGGAAATCGCCAATCGTTTTGAGCAGTCCATCCGCCCGCGCGTGATCGACCTCGCCACCGGAGAGGGAAACACCACCCTGGACCCCAACACCTTCGACCAGCGGTCTGCGGCGCGGGACCCGGCTAGCAGCAAGCCGGCCCCGGCCAATCCCTCGAAGGTTCTGCGCATTCCCAACCAGGCGTTGATCTACGAGGTCATGGACCAAGGAAAACTCAGTTCCATTATCATTCCCATCCAGGGGTACGGACTCTGGTCGGTTCTTTACGGCTACCTCGCGCTTTCCCCCGACACTCGCACCATCCTCGGGATTACGTACTACGACCAGAAGGAAACCGCAGGACTCGGCGGCGAAGTCGACAACCCGAACTGGAAAGCAAAGTGGGTCGGGCGAAAGGCATTCGACGAGCGAGGACGCGTCAAAATCACGGTTCGGAAAGGACCCGCCGGCCCTCCGGACCAGGACCCCTATCAGGTCGACGGCCTGTCCGGGGCGACAATCACCAGTCGCGGCGTGACCAACATGCTTCACTTCTGGCTCGGCCAGGAGGGATTCGGCCCCTACCTCGCCCGACTACGCGGCGCCACCGGCGCCTGAGCAGACCTGGAAAGGAAGACCATGGCATCCAGCAATCGTGAAATCCTTTTGGATCCGCTGATCAACAACAATCCCATCGCGCTTCAGGTTCTGGGCCTGTGTTCGGCTCTCGCCGTGACCACCAAAATGTCCACCGCTTTCGTGATGAGCCTGGCGGTGATCGCCGTGACGGCCCTTTCAAATACCGCCATCAGCTTGATTCGAAACCTTGTTCCGCCGAGCATTCGAATCATCGTACAACTCACGATTATCGCTTCCCTGGTCATCATCACCGACCAGGTACTCCAAGCCTTCGTCTTCGATATCAGCAAGCAGCTCACGGTTTTCGTCGGCCTGATCATCACGAACTGCATCATCATGGGCAGGGCCGAGGCCTTTGCCATGCAGAATCCACCCGGGCCATCCTTTATCGACGGCGTGGGAAATGGCCTTGGCTATGGGCTTGTCCTGATGGCCGTGGCCTTCATTCGCGAACTCTTTGGCAGTGGCAAAGTATTTGGACTCACGGTCCTGCCACTGGTCACCGAGGGGGGGTGGTACCAGCCCAATGGACTGATGCTGCTGGCCCCGGCAGCATTTTTTCTGATCGGTTGCTTCATCTGGGCCGTTCGAAGTTGGAAACCCGAGCAAGTCGAGGAGGACTTCCATGTTGGAGCACTACTTGAGCCTGGCCACGAAGGCAGTCTTCGTTGAAAATATCGCTCTGGCCTTCTTCTTGGGGATGTGCTCGTTTCTAGCCGTCTCAAAGAAGGTCACCACAGCCATCGGGCTCGGAGCGGCCGTTATCTTTGTACTCGGGATCACGGTTCCCCTGAACCAGATCCTTTTCAGTGCCTTCCTCAAGGAGGGCTCACTGGGTTGGCTCGGCTTTCCCGACATCAATCTTGGCTTTCTCACCTATCTGACCCTGATCGGAACCATTGCGGCAGTGGTACAGATCGTTGAGATGGTGATCGATCGCTTTTCTCCCGAGCTTTACAACGCCTTGGGGGTCTTCCTACCCCTGATCGCGGTGAACTGCGCGATCCTCGGTGCCGCCCTCTTCATGGTGAACCGTGAATACACCCTGGGTGAGGCCACCGTCTTCGGACTCGGCTCGGGCGTAGGTTGGGCCATCGCCATCGTCGCTCTCGCCGCAATCCGCGAAAAACTTCGCTACAGCAACGTGCCCGAGCCTCTTCGCGGCCTCGGCATCACATTCATCGTGGTCGGTCTGATGTCCCTGGGATTCATGGCCTTCTCGGGAATTTCGCTCTAAGCCGGCTTCGCGTCGGGGAGGTTTCAAAGCCATGCTGACCATCGTCTGGGGGGTCATCGCCTTCACCGTCGTGATCCTTACGCTGGTGCTGGTCCTGATCGCCACGCGATCCCAACTCGTTTCTTCGGGCGAAGTCACCATCACGATCAACGACGATCCCGATAAGGCAATCCGTACAACCGCCGGATCGAGCCTTCTGGGAACCCTCGCGGAGAACAAGCTGTTCATCCCCTCGGCCTGTGGCGGCCAGGGGACTTGCGGCGTCTGTCGAGTCGTCGTCACCGAAGGGGGCGGTTCGCTCCTTCCCACGGAAACCGGATATATCTCGCGCAAGGAAGCTCGAGCGGGTGCGCGTTTGTCCTGCCAGGTCAAAGTCAAGGAAGATCTGAAAATCGAAGTACCCGCCGAGGTCTTCGACGTAAAGAAATGGACCTGCCGAACTCGCTCCAACAAAAACGTCGCAACGTTTATCAAGGAACTCATCCTCGAACTGCCCGAAGGCGAGGAAGTGCCCTTCCGGGCCGGGGGCTATATTCAGATCGAGTGCCCTCCCCACGTAGTCGACTACAAGAGCTTCGAGGTTGAGGACGAGTACCGCGAGGATTGGGACAAGTTCGACCAATGGCGTTACACGTCGAAAGTCGATGAACAAGTAATTCGCGCCTACTCCATGGCCAACTACCCCGATGAAAAGGGCATCATCATGCTCAACGTGCGGATTGCATCACCTCCTCCGCGCAACCCGGATGTCCCTCCCGGGCAGATGTCCTCCTTCATTTTCGACCTCAAGCCTGGGGATGAGGTCGTGATTTCGGGTCCCTATGGCGAGTTCTTTGCCCGGGAAACGGAAAACGAAATGATCTTCATCGGCGGAGGGGCCGGCATGGCTCCCATGCGGTCGCATATTTTCGACCAGTTCCAGCGCCTGAGCAGCGACCGCAAAGTCAGCTTCTGGTATGGAGCGCGAAGTATGCGTGAAGCCTTCTATGTTGAGGATTTCGATAGCATTGCCGAGAAAAATGAAAACTTCAGTTGGCACCTGGCCCTCTCGGAACCGCTGCCCGAGGACAACTGGATGGGGCTCAAGGGCTTCATCCATCAGATTCTCTTCGACAAATATCTCAAGTCCCATCCGTCACCCGAAGATTGCGAATACTATATTTGCGGTCCTCCCATGATGAACGATGCGGTTATCCAAATGCTCACGAACCT
>DUCT01000022.1 GCA_012959665.1 Myxococcales bacterium
CGGCTGATCGCTGTCCCCCGCCCTGTTCGCTACGCGCGGAGTTTTTTCGGAATCGTCGACCTGCTCTCGATTCTGCCGAGCTTCGTCAGCCTGGTGATTCCCGGTTCCCAGTCGATGCTGGTGATTCGCGCCCTGCGACTGCTGCGCGTCTTCCGCGTCTTTAAACTCGCGCGGTTCCTGGGCGAAGCCAACATCCTTGTCGTCGCCATGCGAGCCAGCCGACACAAGATCGGCGTTTTCCTCGGCACCCTCTGTATCCTGGTCGTGATCGTAGGCACGCTGATGTTCCTGATCGAGGGCAAAACAGCGGGCTTCACGAGTATTCCCGAGGCCATGTACTGGGCCATCGTCACCATGACCACGGTGGGCTACGGCGATGTCGTGCCCCAAACCGCTGCCGGGCAGATACTGGCGTCGGTGGTGATGCTGATCGGCTACGCGATCATCGCGATTCCCACGGGCATTATGACCGCCGAGATCGTCAGCGCGTCGCGCGGCCCGATCACCACACGCTCGTGCCCAGCCTGCCTCGACGAGGGTCACATGGCGAGCGCGCTCTACTGCAAACACTGCGGTGAGTCCCTGGCCGAAAATTAGGCCCAGCGGTTTTGCAGCCAGGAGCGCCCTAAGCGACTAGACTGCCCGCTGCCCCCCGGCATGCGCATAAGCGCTAAGAGCCATCCACGGGCGCAGGAGGTCGAGGCCAGGCGTTGAGCGAAACTACCCTGCTCTTCGAACTCATCCTCCTACTGGCGCTCACCGCAGCGGGCCTCGCTCTCTTCGAGCGGGTAGGGCTGCCCGCCATCGCGGGTTTTCTCGTGGTCGGAGCCATTGCGGGGCCCGGCGGACTGGGGCTCGTCCCGGATCCCGACCGGGTTCGTGTGCTCGCCGAGATCGGCGTCATCTTTCTGCTCTTTGAAATCGGTCTCGAACTGCCCATGTCTCGGCTCCGAGATCTGGGCAAAATGGGCCTGATCGCCGGCGGTAGTCAGGTGGTGATCACTGTCGCCGTAGTCGCCCTGGGCGCGAGCTTCATGGGCCTGTCCCCGGCCACCGCCCTGATCCTCGGTGGGCTGGTCTCCATGTCGAGCACAGCGCTGGTCATGCGATTGCTCTCGGATGAGGCCCAGATCGACGCGCCCCACGGACGCCTCGCTGTCTCGGTCCTGGTCTTCCAGGACCTCGCCATCGTGCCCTTCCTGTTGGCCATTCCCTTTCTGGCCCCGGGCGGAGAGAGTTCGGCCCAGGACCTCGGGCTCTCGGTGGTACGCATGCTCGCCGCCCTCGCCCTGGTCTTCTTCATCATCCGGGTGGGCGTACCTCGAGTGCTGAATTTCGTCGCCCAAGCGCGCTCACCCGATTTATTCAGCCTGCTCGCCCTGCTGATCGTGCTGGGGTCGGCTTTTCTCGCCGAGGAACTCGGCCTGACCCTCGCCGTCGGAGCCTTTCTGGCCGGGGTCGCGGCCACTTCGTCCCCCTACGCCCAACAGCTTTTCAGCGAAGTTGTTCCCCTGCGCGGGGTCGTGCTCGGGGTCTTTTTTACCGCCATCGGAATGCTCTTCGAACCCCAGGCCTTGGTGGACCACGCCCCACTGGTCATTCTCTATCTGGTCGTCACATTGGTTCTCAAGACAGGGGTGGTCGCCGCGGCGAGCACTCTGCTCCTGGGCCACAACCTGCGGGTCGGATTGCTGGCGGGGCTCGCCCTCTCCCAGACCGGCGAGTTCACCTTCGTACTCGCCGAAGCCGCCGCCCAGGCAAATCTCCTGGGCGAGCCCTACTACCAGGTGGTGCTCTCGGGCTCGATTCTCAGCTTGCTCGCCAGTCCCTTCATCATGCGGGCGGCCCCCTGGATCGCCGACACGGCGGCGGGGTGGGGGGACAAAGAGGGCGTCGTAACCGAGACCATCCCCGAGGCCGAGGCCGACCTGCAACACCGGCGCGTGGTGGTCATCGGTTACGGGCCGGCGGGGCAAACCCTGACTCGATTGCTCAAGACCATCGATGTCCCCTACATCATCATCGACAACAACCCACGGGCGGTGGAACGCGCCCAAGTGCACGAGGAGCATATTCATTTCGGCGACGCCACCCGGCCCGTTCTGCTTTCCTGGCTCGGGATCGAAGAAGCGCGCCTGGTCGTCGTGGCAATCTCCGACGCCCTGGCCACCCGGCGGATTGTCACTCGGATCCGCCTGCAGGCGCCGGATACTCCGATCCTCGCCCGCACCCGCTACGTGCTCGAGGTCGATCCCCTGGAAACCGCTGGGGCCACCAGCGTCGTCGCCGAAGAATTCGAAGCCAGCATCGAATTGGTGGCCCGGACCCTCGAACTCTTCGAAGTCCCCAGCGGCCCCATCGCCCGCTTCACCCAAGCCCTGCGCGATGAGGGCTACGGAGCGATTCGCAGCCCGGCGGCGCTCCCCTTGGACCCGTGGCTGATGGAGCTTCTCGAGGAGAGCGACACGAACTGGCTCGAGTGCCCAGCCACTTTCCCCGGGCATCGCAGCCTCCAGGATCTCGATGTCCGCGCGCAAACGGGCTGCACGGTCCTGGCCGTGGAGCGGGAGGGCGTGACCAACACCCATCCGGACCCCGCCCAACCCCTGCGCCCGGGAGACCGCCTGCTCGTGCTCGCCGAGCGCGAAAACCTCGTTGCACTCAAGAACTTGTTGGAGTCGACGGACCCGCGGCACTAGTCCCCACCCCTGCCATCCGCTACTTCTAGGAAGCCGTCCCCCCGACCCGGCCTCTGGAGCCCCATGCCCCTGGAATTCGACCCCTCAGACACCTTCGCCTCTCGCCATATCGGTCCCCGATCCGGAGATCGACAGGAGATGCTCGAGTCCCTGGGCTTCGACTCCCTGGACGCACTCACCGATGCGGCGGTCCCGCCGCATATTCGAAGCGAAAAAAAACTTGCCCTCGATGGCCTGCCCCATCGCCCCCTGGGCGAGGCCGAACTTCTGGGCCAGTTGAAAGCCATGGCCCAGGAAAACCAGCCCACCCGGTCGTGGCTGGGCATGGGCTATTCCGGCGTCATCGTGCCCGGGGTCATCCAACGCGGCATTCTCGAGAACCCCGGTTGGTATACCCAGTACACCCCCTACCAATCCGAGATTTCCCAAGGCCGCCTGGAAGCGCTGCTGGTCTTTCAAACAATGGTGGCCGATCTCACCGGGCTGCCACTGGCCAACGCCTCGCTCCTCGACGAAGCCACCGCCGCCGCCGAGGCCATGGGCATGTGCCGAAGTATCCATCGCGGCAAGCGCTCCGGCTTTTTCGTCGCCTCGGACTGCCACCCCCAGACGGTCCAGGTCGTGCGCACCCGGGCCGAAGCCCTGGGCATGACGCTGCACCTGGGCGACCCGGAATCCGCAACCCTCGACGAACTCGATCTGTGCGGGCTTCTGCTCCAGTACCCGGGCACCCAGGGCCGCATCGAGGATCCCCGCCCGTGCATCGCCCGGGCCCGGGCGGCTGGAGTCACGGTTGTGATGGCCGCGGACCTGCTGGCCCTCACCCTGATCGAAAGCCCGGGGGTGCTTGGAGCCGATATCGCGGTGGGGTCGACCCAGCGCTTTGGGGTTCCCATCGGTTTCGGGGGCCCCCATGCCGCCTACCTGGTCACCACCGAAAAGCACGCCCGCAAGATGCCGGGGCGAGTGGTGGGCGTCTCCCGGGACCGCGCGGGCCAGTTGGCCTACCGGCTGGCGATTCAGACCCGGGAGCAACATATCCGCCGGGACAAGGCGACGAGCAATATCTGCACCGCCCAGGTTCTGCTGGCCATCATGGCCGGCATGTACGCCGTTTACCATGGGCCCGAAGGCCTGCGAACCATCGCCCGGCGTATCCACGGACTCACCGCCTGCCTGGGGGCTGGGCTGCGCCGACTGGGCCACATGCCCGGGGATTTTGCCTTCTTCGACACCCTTGAGGTCGAGGTGGTCGGCGCCCCGGCGGCCTCGGTGCTCGCCGCCGGGTGGGAGCGGGGCATCAACCTGCGCTCCTATTCTTCGGAGCGCACTCTCTCTTCCTCTCTCTCTTCCTCTTTGTCCCCCTCCCTCGCCCCCTCTCCCTCTTTGTCCCCCTCCCGCGCCCCCTCTCCCTCTTCAGCGTCCCCGAAGAGCGGGCTCGCGATTCCGGATGCCAGTCGGTTGCTCGGCGTGGCTTTCGACGAGACCACCACCCCCAGCGACGTCATGGAGGTACTCGAGGCCTTCGCCCAAGGGGGCCCCCTGGACTTCGGCTTTGCCGATCTGGCCAGGGAAATTGAGACCGAGGACTCCCTCCCCCCCGAACTGCAACGCACGACACCCTATCTCGAGCACCCGGTCTTTCACGCCCACCGCTCGGAAACCGCCATGCTCCGGTACCTCCATCGTCTGGAGGCCAAGGACTTGGCGCTGAACACGTCCATGATTCCCTTGGGCTCATGCACCATGAAACTCAACCCCACCACCGCCATGGTGCCCGTGACCTGGCCCGAGTTCGCGAACCTCCACCCCTTTGCGCCAGCGGATCAATGCCGCGGCTATCGGGCGCTCTTCGACCAGCTGGAAACCTGGCTTGGCGAGATCACCGGGTTGCCCGCGGTCTCGCTTCAACCCAACGCGGGGAGCCAGGGCGAATTTGCCGGCCTGTTGGCCATTCGCCGCTACCACCACGCCCGGGGCGACCGCCAGCGAACCGTTTGCCTGATCCCGAGCTCGGCCCACGGCACCAACGCCGCCAGCGCGGTGATCGCCGGCTTTGAATACCACCCGGTGGCCTGCGATGCCGCGGGCAACGTGGACCTAGAGGATCTACGGCGCCAGTGCGCAAACCATGCCGCCGAACTGGGCGCGCTCATGATCACCTATCCGTCCACCCACGGCGTCTTCGAAACCACGGTGGTCGAGATCTGCGACGTCATCCACGCCCACGGCGGCCAAGTCTACATGGATGGTGCCAACCTCAACGCCCAAGTGGGACTCACTTCGCCCGGCCGCATCGGCGCTGACGTGTGCCATGTCAATCTTCACAAGACCTTCGCGATTCCCCACGGTGGCGGCGGCCCGGGCATGGGACCCATTTGTGCCGCCGAACATCTGCGCCCCTACCTGCCCGGCGACTCGATCCTCGGCGAGGGCGCGGTTTCCGCGGCCCCCTATGGAAGCGCCGGCATCCTTCCGATTAGCTGGGTCTACATCGCGCTCCTCGGCGGCCCGGGGCTCACCGAAGCCAGCCAAGTCGCCATCCTGAACGCCAACTACATGGCCCGGCGACTCGCCCCGCACTACGACGTTCTCTACACCGGGCCCTCGGGCCTGGTGGCCCACGAGTTCATCATCGATTGCCGGCCCTTCGAGAAGACCAGTGCCGTGGTGGTGGAGGACATCGCCAAGCGCTTGATGGATTTTGGCTTTCACGCGCCCACCATGAGCTTCCCGGTTCCGGGCACACTGATGATCGAACCCACGGAAAGCGAAGCCCGCCCGGATCTCGATCGCCTCTGCGACGCCCTGATCGCGATCCGCGAAGAAATCCGCGCCATCGAAAATGGGGAGATGGACGAAACCGACAACCCCCTCAAGAACGCGCCCCATACCGCGGCCCATGTGACCGGGGATGACTGGCCCCACGCCTACACGCGAAAACAGGCGGCCTGGCCCGCGGCCTGGCTCCACGAGCACAAATACTGGCCCCCGGTGGGCCGGGTGGACAACGTCTGGGGCGACCGCAACCTGACTACCCGCCTGCCCGACGTCTGAGCCCCGGTCACGCGAGATCGAATTCGTGGATGCCGCCCTCATCGTGGAACTGCGCGTAGGTCTTGAAATTGCCAGGGAAGAGAAAGGGCGCGCGACCGGCGTCGGTTCGGTAGTAGCTCGTGCAGGATGAATCTCCCCAGGAGTAGAGTTCGAACTGGGAGTCCATCCACGCGTTGTAGTCCTGGTGAAGGCTCTCCTTCACCTCGAGAGTTCGCGCGCCTTTCTCCTGCTTCTGTTCGAGAAGCCGAACTATGCTCTCCACGTTCCGCTCCACCGTGATGAAGTAGGGCACGTTCAGAACAAGGCCATTGGGTCCTACCGCGAAGAAGTAGTTTGGAAATCCCGGCCGGGCGATGCCCTTGTGGGCCTGGGGCGAGTCGCCCATGGCTTCGGTCAAGTCAAGACCATCCCGGCCTCTGACCTCGAAGCGATCAAAGTCCAGAATTCGGTAGCCGGTGCAGTAGATAATGACGTCCGCTTCTAGCCTGCGGCCGTCCGAGGTCACGATCCCTGTGGGCGTCACTTCGGCCAGGCCCGAAGCGATCAGTTCCACGTTGTCCCGGAGCAGGGCCGGGTAGAAATCGTCGGAAACCAGACCGCGCTTGCAACCGAAGCGGGTATCCGGAGTCAGCGCATCCCGCAATTCGCCCTCGGGAAGCACTTTCTCGAGATACGAAAGGCCGCGCTTTTCGAAATCTTCCATGCGCTTGTGGCCGAGGGTCGCGGCGTCGTGAACCATGCCCATGAGAAAACGCTGGCCGCGTTGGATCATGCGAAGGTAGGGGGGGACCAAGCGAAAGAGCTTGCGCTTGGTTTCGGAGTAAAACTTTCTTCCCCGGGGCATGATCCAATTCGGAGTCCTCTGCAGCACCGTCAACTGGCCGGCCACCTTCGCGACCTCGGGCACGATTTGTACGGCACTGGCCGCCGAACCGACGATCACAACCCGCTGTCCTTCGAGTTTCACATCGTGGTTCCACTGGGTGCCGTGCCAGCTTGGGCCCTCGAAAGACTCCATCCCGGGCACACTCGGGAAGAGCGCCGTGTGCTGGTTCCCCATGGCGCTGATCACCACATCAAAAAGAAATCGCTCGCCACTGTCATCTTCGAGGGACCACTCGGCACGCACCTCTTCGAAGTGAACCCGAACGATTCGAGTGTCGGCTCGAATATGGGGATCCAAACCGAACTCCGTGGCACAGCGCTGCAGATAGGTTTCGATTTCGGGCTGTTCGGCGAAGTTCGCGGTCCATGACGGATTCGGCGCGTAGGAAAAAGTATAGGAGTGGGCCCAGACATCGCAGGCCAGGCCGGGATAGGTATGAAGGTGCCACGTCCCCCCCGGCTTCGGCGCTTTCTCGAAAATCGTAAAATTGGAAAAACCCTTGGCGAGCAACTCGTGACCCGTCGCGAGTCCCGAGGGACCCGCACCGATGATGGCGATGCGCAGGGAAGAACGATCCACAGTCAAACACTCCGATCGGCGCACGAGAAAACGTGCGGCGCATGATGACCCATTCTGCCATGTCCGCTTGCTCTCCGCCGATTCCCAAAACGGGGGCTGCGCCATAACCCCGGGCCGACGTGCCCAATCCCGGGGCTTGGGGCAATCCCGCTGGAGTGAATGCGCCGGCGAATCTGCGGTACCGTCCGCTCCTTGACCCGGATAGGCTGTCCGCCTTTCCGGCGAGGGCTGGCCCCCACCAAGACCCCATCGCGCAACGGCTGCCCGCCCGAATTGATCATCCCCCCATCGAATTGATCATCCCCCCATCGAAAGGAAAACGAAATGGAACTCGAAGGAGCATCGGTTCTCGTCACGGGGGGCGCCTCGGGCATTGGAGAAGCCTGCGCCCGTCGCCTCTCCCTACTCGGCGCCCGG
>DUCT01000023.1 GCA_012959665.1 Myxococcales bacterium
AGCCCACCCGGAGACCCGGGTGCGGCCTAGATCCCCGATACTATAGGTCAATTTCCATTCGCGCCGAGACAGTGGAAAGCCGACCCCAAGCCGCGTAGATTTGGGTCCGGCGAATTTTCCGCCCGCAAGGAATCCCCCACCATGACCCGAACCGCTTTTGCCCTTGGCTCGCTGATCGCGCTCTGCTTGAGCCTCCCCGCACAAGCGCACGATCCCGACTTCGCCGCCGACTACTCACGATCGGGGCTCTATGCCGGCGGCTCGGGTTTTTTCGCCTTGACGAGTTCATCCGCGGGCTTCTCCAATGCCGAAACCCTGAGCTGGCAACCGGATCCCTCCCTGGACTTCAGAATCGGCTGGCGCGAACACGAACGCCTGGCCATGGAAATCGATTTGGGCTGGCTGCCCAGCAGCGACGGCATCGAGTACGGAAATTGGCTTCTGGGCATAAATGCAAAATTTTATCTCGCCGAGGATCGTGTCCAGCCCTACCTGCTTGTCGGAGCCGGAGCCATGTGGGCACGGCCTCCCGGGGCCCTGTCCAGCGAGGTGGACTGGGCGTTTCGCCAGGCACTCGGAGTGGAGTACTACATCGACCACCACTGGGCGCTCACCGCCGAAACCGGCTTCGTGTGGGGCGTGGGCAAGATCTGGAAGAATTACTTCATGACCCTCAATGTTGGCGCCCTGTATCGTTTCTGAGCTTCATCCAGAAACGCGTCCTCGGACATCCCGCGCGAAACCGTGGGCCCGGCACCGGCGACTTGGTATCCGCGTCCTTACTATCCGCGCTCTTTTATCCGCGCTCTTACTATCCGCGCTCTAGTATCCGCGCTCTAGCTCGCCGGCTCCGGGGGCACTTCGAGTTCGACGCTTCCCGTCACGTGATCCCCAATCCGGTTGTACCCCCGGATATCCACCTCGACCCGGCCCGCCTTCGCCGCGCGCACCGAGCCCGACATCGTCATTGTGTCGTGGGGATAGTTGGGAACCCCGAGCCGAATGGACAATCGCTTCACTACGGCCTCGGGCCCCGCCCAATCGGTCACATAGCGCGCGCACAGTCCCGATGTCGTCAGGATGTTCATGAAAATATCGGGGGAGCCCCGCTCAATGGCGAGTTCGCGGTCGTGATGCACATCCTGGTAGTCCCGAGAGGCAATGGCCGTGGACACGATCAGGGTCGCCGTGATGGGAATCGGGCAAGCAGGGAGCCCATCTCCCACGCGAATGGAAGCGCTTCCGAGGGTCGTGGTTCGCCGTTCTGGGCGAATCGGGCGGAAAAACGGAAGGGGCCTTTCCGAGTTCTGGCGTCGGATCACCAACTCCACGGGCATACCCACCTGAACCCCAGCGGGGTGAACATCCACGATATTGGTGAGCAGCCGGGTTCCCTCCGCCAACTCCACCAAGCCCACCACGTAGGGCGGACCGAAGGCCGGGAATTTCGGATGAACCGGTTCGACATGGCTGTACACCGTCCCGCGACCACTCGAACACGTCCAGCCAAAGTCGTAACTCCCGCAACCCGGGCAACGGACCATGGGCGGATGGTGGAGAAGCGAGCAGCCCGCGCACTTCTGGATCCGCAATTCCCCCGCCTCCAGCCCCTGCCAGAAGAACTCCGTGTCCCGGCTGATCCCGGGTTCCGGGCGCATGGGGGGAGCGGAAAGTGCCTCGCCCCCGGAAGCACTCGGCGCCGCCCCGCGGCCGGTCCCGGGCCTGAACTTCAGGATGCGAAAGAGCATCCGTCCCACGGGCTCCCCCGTCTGGTCCCGGTATTCGGTGCGTGTGGTGACAAAATGACCAATACCGAGACCGGTTTTCTTCTCCTCGGAAACGTCCTCGAGGGTCTGGGTCGAGTGCAGTTCGTCGCCCGGGCGTAAGTAGCGGAGATAATCGTGCTCGGAATTGGTGGCGACCACCGAGGTATAACCCGCCGTATCCAGAGCCCGGTAAACACCACTGCCCGGGTCCCTGGCCTCGCTGGCGTTCGCCTCGGGAGGCTCCAATCCGCGCATGGCCCACGCCATCAACATGGCCGGAGGCGCAACGATGCCTTGATGAATCGAGCTCGCCGCCGCCTCGGGATCCGTATAGACCGGGTTGTGATCCTCCATGGCGTCGCACCAATGCCGAATCATCGCCGTGTTGACGGGATCCCGGGCCACCCACACGGGACCGGACTCCCCAATCCCTGCGCGAAGTTCCGAAACGAAATTCCGCCCCTCTGATTCACTCATGCTCTGGCCTTTCTCGTTCATGATTTCCCGGGTGTCGGAACCGAGGCCAATGCCGCGGCGGCCTCGGCCTCATCGAGCCCCGCCGCCCGAAGGACAGCCAGGGAATCCGCGCCCAGGCCCGGTGCGGGCAAGTTCGCCGGCATCGCGTGTTCGGACATCTGCAAAGGTGGCCCCACTGTCTCGAAAGTCCCGAGTTCGGGGTGATCCACGGTTCGGAAATAACCCATGGTCCGGACCTGGGGATCTAGGAGCGTCTCCTCCAGGCGCCTGACCGGAGACCAGATCACCCCATGCCCCGCCAATTCGTCTTCCCACTCGGCCAAGCTGCGGAGAGCGAAGACGGCATCGAGAATTTTGACCAGTTCCCGGTTCTGGCGGTAACGCTCCACCGGCCCCTCGAAACGCGGATCGTGCTCCAGTTCCGGGCGTCGGATGGCTCGGGTAAAAGCGCCCCAATAACGTTGCGACTCGATCATCACGAGCATGACCCAGCGTTCGTCCCCCGTGGCATAGTGGTTCCAGAGCGGGTTCCGGGGCGCCGTGCGGTCGTGCATGGGCGGCGGATTGCCCGTGGCCAGGGTTTGGGCAAGATCGTTGCCCTGGAGATAGAGCCCGGTCTGCAGGAGCGAAACGTCGATCACCTGGCCTCCGCCCCCGGCATCGCGCACCCGAAGCGCGGCCAGGATGCCGCACACCAAGGAAAGCGCAGCGGAGTGATCCCCCACGCCCGGGCGCAGGAACGCGGGGACCGCGCCGGGATCCCGGGTCAGATCCATCATCCCGGTTCGTGCCCAGAGCGCGGCGTAATCGAAGGAGGGCGAGTCGGCTTCCTCGCCCGAGGTTCCATATCCGGTCAACGAGGCGTAGATCAATTCGGGACGTTCTTCACGCAGGTGCTCGGGATCGATGCCAAAACGTCGGCAGCGGCCTGGCAGCATGTTCGTGAGCACCACGTCGGCGCCGTCGATCACCTTCAGGAGCGCATGGCGAGCGGCCGGGTTGTTGAGGTCCAGGGTCAGGGATTGTTTCCCGCGGTTTTCCATTTCAAATTGGGGAGAGCCTTCGAAATCCGATCCGAAGCCGTTGTGGCGCGGCCGGGTATGGCGAATCAACTCGCCCCCGGGCACTTCCATCTTGATGACCTCGGCCCCCATGTCCGCCAACAGGGCACCCGCGGCGGGCGCCGCGACAAAGGTGGCGATCTCCACGACGCGTATGCCCGACAGGGGCGCTGCAGTTGCACTCGATGCCATGAACTTCCTCCAGGGGGCAGATACTAGCCCGGCTTGCCCAGGGATTGACGAAACCCCGGAAGACGAAGTTCAGTCTTTCGAAACGCCGGGCTCGGGCGCGGCGGTCGGGCGACTCGCCGGCAACGCGCTCCGGGGCGGAGCCGGGGGCGGAGGCGAGTCCAACCAACCCATGAACTCGGCAGCCCGGCGAGTATCGCCCTTGGCCAGGGCCGAGTACCAGGCCCGGCGAAGCTCGGCGCGATCGTCTTCGGCAATGGGGGTTCGCAGACCCTCCCTGCGCATGCGTTGATCCAGGGTATAGAGGGAAACTCCGGCCATCACGGACACGTTCAAGTAGGAGGTAAAGCCCGCCGAAGGCAGAAAGAAGAAACCATCCGCCGCCGCGCTCAGGGCCGGGCTGACCCCACGCTGCTCGCTGCCAAAGGCCACCACCACTTTCTCACCCAGGCAAACCTCCTCGAGGGGCCGGGCCCCGGGTGAATAGTCGCTGACCAGGATTCGGTAACCACGCGCCTTGAGTCCGTGAACCGCGGTCTCGATATCGCGGTACCAAAAGAGATCGAGCCAGCGCTCGGCGAGCATCGTCACCGTACGCTCGAGATCGGCGCGGCCCTCCTGCTGGGCGATATGCACTTCCTGGAGGCCCAGGGCCTCGCTGGTACGAATCACCGCCGACGCGTTGCGGGGATTCACCAGGTCGTCGAGCAAGACCACCATGGAACGGCTGCGCTCGGCCAAGGCCCGCTCGGCCGCCCGGAGCCGCGCCGGAGGCGACTCCTGGGTGCCGGGCGCCTGGGCCTCAACCCCCTTGCGCGGAGGAAATCGCATGGACGAAGACAGCGCGGCCTTGGTTTTGCCTTCCGTCCAGGCGCGCCCGATGAAATCCGGCGGTTCGAGTCGCTCGTGGGCGTCCCGTCGGCGCGCGGCCTGGATCAGCGGACCCAGGAAGGGCATATCCTGAACCCGGCGCAAGATCTCGGACTCAACACTCTCGCGCTGCCGGGTATGCCAACTGCCCCGCTCCCAAGCCTCGGCGATTAACGCCTCGGCCTCGGCAAGACGTTCGGCCGCCTGGCGCAGGACGACCTCGAGTTCGTCCATGTAACCCCGCCACCGCCCCCAGCCCCGACGCATGACCTACTCCCCCGTGAAGCGGGGCAGGCGTTTTTCCTTGAAGGCGCGCGGCCCCTCCCGGGCGTCCTTCGAAGTCATCACCGCAGCGGACACCTCGTCCTCGATCTTCAGCGCCTCGACCAGGGGCAACCCGCTCGCGCGCATCACACCCTCCTTGATTTTTCGCACCGCCAGCGGCCCATTCCGCGCCAATTTTTCGGCCAACTCCCGGGCCTTGGCGAGCAGTTCGCCATGGGGCACCACGTAGTTGAGCAGGCCCATGTCCAGGGCGTCCTGGGCGCTCCAATGATCGCCGATCAGCAACATCTCCATGGCCTTCGCCCAGGGGATCTGTCGGGGCAGTCGGCTGATGGAACCACCCCCGGGCAAGAGCCCAACCCGGGCTTCCGGGGTGCCAAAGACCGCGTGTTCCGAGGCCACCCGAAGATCGCACGCGTTGGTCATCTCGGTGCCGCCCCCGAGCGCGTTTCCATTGACTGCGGCGATCACCGGCTTGTAGAGTTGGAAGCCGCGAAGAATCGCATCGGTAAAAACGCCCGGCTGCTCGAGAATCCGCCGGTCCCATTCGTCCTCGGGCGCCCGGGCACCCGTCATCAGGGGCAGGGTGAGTTTGAGGTCGCCCCCGGCGCAGAAATCCGTATCCCCGGCGCCGGTCAGGATGGCCACGCGCAGATCGTCCCGGTCGCGAAACGCGTGCCAAGCCTCGCAAAGTAGAACCAGCATCTGAGGGCTCAAGGCGTTGCGGGCCTCCGGGCGGTTCATCACCAGGGTCATCACACCGTCTTGTTCTTCCACGAGCAGATGCGGGGTGGGTTTGGCTCCCTCGGGCATGGCGGCTCCTCCTTCTGACACGGTCCCCGGGGCCCCAGGCCCGATTCAAAACCCTAGTGGATCCAGCGCGGGATGGAATCGTCTGGGATAGGCTTTGGCCAATGCCCACGCCGCCTCCCCTCCCCCAGGAACTCGCCCTCGTCGAAGGGCCCCTCCCGGCCGGGGTCGCCGAGGGCTCAATTCTCGGACTCGGCGGCTACGCGGCCGGGGTCCGGGCCCTGGTGGACCTGGGCTTGGTTCCCCCGGACGTTCTGACCGGCATGACGCTGCACCTGCTCAGCCGCCAGCCCCGTCGGCCCAAGGGCTCCGAGCCCCGCAAGGGGGTCATCGAAGGCGGGGTCTGGGTACGGGAGCAGGTCACCTACCACGCGCCCATGCGCATCGACGAACCCATCCAAGTCAGCGGAAAGGCCGTCCGACGTTTTTCCAAAAAGGGGCGCCGCTACGGAGTGACGATCTCCGAAACTCGGGGCGACGGACGCCTGCTGGTTTCGAGTTGCACCACCGGACTGCTCTCCTATCGCAGAGACCCCGAACTCGCCGATGCTCACGAGGGCCTTGCCGAAAGCGAACTCGACTTGCCGGGTCCGGATTGGGGGGCGGCCCCGGCCAATCCCAGCCTGGAGCACCTGGGCGCCGTGGTTCCCGGCCAAATCATTGCCGGCGAGCGCGTCCGGGTCAGCCTGGCCATGATGCAGCAACGCGACGCCGGCCGGGACGACAATCCGATCCACACCGATCCCGTGGTCGCCGCGCGCGAGGGACTCGCGGCTCCCATCGCCGGAGGCTCCCACGTTCTTTCCTTCGTCCAAAGCCGATTGATGGAACAATGGGGACCCGAGTGTCTGCTCCACGGCGCACACTTCGACGTCCGGTGGATCGGACAGACCTACGCGGAGAGTCACGTGGTGCCCCGGGCCAGGGTGGTGGAAGTCGCCCCGGACCGAATCGGCTGTGACATCGAAGTCGACGGCGAGGACCGCACCCTCCTGCGCGGAAAAATGATGCTTCCCCTGGCGGGCGCGCTTCGGTGAAAGCTGGCGCTCTGGCCGGTGTCCGCGTGCTCGACCTGGCCGACGAATCGGCCGCCTTCGCCGGACGTATCCTGGCCGACCTGGGCGCCGAGGTCATCCTCATCGAACCTCCGGAAGGTGGAAGACTTCGCCACCGGGCGCCCTTTCTCCACGGCCAACCCAATCCCGAGCACGCCTTTGGGCACCTCTACTACAACGCCAACAAGCGCTCCCTGGTCTTGGACCCAACCGATCCCGGGAGACACGCCGACTTCGAGGGGTTGATCGCCAGCGCCGACGTCCTGATCGAAACCGCCGCCGTGGCCGAACGCGAGGAACTCCGACTCGACGACACCGCGCTGCGAGCCCTCAACCCCCGGCTGATCCACGCCTCGATTACCCCCTTTGGCCCCCACGGCCCCTGGCGGGATTGGCGGGCGACCGATCTGGTCGCCGAAGCCGCCAGCGGTCTGCTCTGGCTGTGCGGAGAGCGCGGCGCCCCGCCCTGGCATGGCAGCGGGCGACCCGCCTTCTCCATGGCCAGCCTGGCGGCGGCCACGGGGATCATGGCCGCGCTCACCGCCCGGGATCGCCCGGACCAAACCGGGGGTGCCCACCTGGAACTCACGCTTCAGGAAGCCTCCAGCATGGCGGCGCTTCAGTCCGCAACGCCGACCTTCTGGTCGTGGTTCGGTCGCATACCCGGGCGGCCCGCCCTCTCCAACGCCTTGCGTTGCCGGGATGGCGGCTGGGTCGGACTGCTGGTTCGCCCGGTCAGCTTCGCAAAATTTCGCGAGTGGGTCATCGAAGCGCAAACCCCCACCCAACTCGCCGCGGACGATGCCCACTGGGCCGAACTCTATGCACCCCGGGAAGGCAACCCGGTCGCCGCGGTGCTGCTTGAACTCGCCGCGCGCTACGACCGGGACGACTTTGCCGACCGCGCAGCCCAGGCAGACACCATCTGCCTGCCCATCATGGATTTTCCGAGCATGGAGACCCACCCGCAATTCACCGCAAACCGCCAGTTCGTGGAGGTGAAAAACGAGCCCTTGGGCGAGCCCCTCAGCTTCACCCGCAGCCCGGTGGATGCGGTGTCGGGGGAGGTGGGGCTTCGATGCGCGCCGGTTTTGGGAGCGGACACCTCCGAGGTCTTGAAA
>DUCT01000024.1 GCA_012959665.1 Myxococcales bacterium
CGCGATGGTGACGAAGAGAAAGGGGAATAGGCTCGGAGCGCCTTCGGGCTCGAGGTTAAGGGCGGGGGCGACCACCGCGGGCTGGAGCACGAAGAGCCCGGCGATCAACAGGGTGAGCCCGGTCACGAGTTGGTGGGAGTTCAGGAAGTCCCGCGGCTGAAGCAGCAGCCAGACCGGAAGCACCGACGCGATGAACGAATAGATGAGCAGGACCCACACCCAGGTCAAGACAGAGATTTCTCGGATCGCCGGAAAAGCGTTGGCGAAGGCCTCGCCGTAGAAAATGGCCACGAGAAGCACGGCGTAGCCCACTAGGGAGGGGACGAGGATCGGGATGCCGTGCCGGTAGGTGAGCCAGCCGAGAGTCACCGCCACGATGATCTGGACATTGATGGGAAAAATTGAACTCGGGGTGGAGACGAACAGGGTGGCGATGATGTACGCGAAGACCGCGAGCACGACCCAGACAAGCAGGCTGATAATGACCAGGAAGAGGGTCTTGACTCGAGGACTGATGACATCGCCGGCGATTTCGCCCATGGACCGGCCGCGATGCCGGGCGCTGATGACCAAGGCGGCAAAATCGTGGGTCGCCCCCATGAAAAGGGTGCCCAGGCAGACCCAGACCAAGGCGGGGAGCCAGCCCCAGATCACCGCGATGGCGGGGCCCACAATGGGGGCGGCCCCGGCGATGGAGGCGAAGTGGTGGCCCCACAGGATGCTGCGGCGGGTGGGCACGTAGTCGATGCCGTCCTCGAACTCCCGGGCGGGGGCGAGTTCGTCAGCGCCCAGGGCGAAGATGCGGCGAGCCAGGAATTTCGAATAGAAGCGATATCCCAGGGCGAATGCGACGAAGACGATCCCGGCGAGCACGGCGGCGTTCATCACGCGGAGGCTACCAGAACGGCCCCTCCTTGGGTGGCACCGGGCGGGAGGATTACTCGCCGGGTCCCGGCGAGAAGAACCGGCGATGGCGCGAACGTTCCGCGGCGGCGAGTCCTGCGATCACCACCACCGTCCCGAGGAGATCCAGGCTGAAGCCCGTCGCCGACCCTTCGCGGACCGCCGAGGTCGCCTGGCGGATTTCGTCGGCCCCGGCCAGGCCGCACCCCGCGGCCAGCACAATCCCGGCCAAGGGGCCGCGTGCCAGGGTTGGCCACTGGATGCGAATGGCCCGCCAGGTCAGTAGGGCCTGGACTCCATAGACCGTGGGATGGGCGCTGAAGCGAACCAGTTCAACCAGGAATTGACGATCCTCCGGGCGAAGACCGGGCAGGAGCCAGTCGATCAAGGGGCCCAGCACTCGGCTGGTCTGGGTCGCGCTGAAGCTATCCCCGCCGAGTTGCCACACGATTGCGGCCCAGGCCAGCAGCGGCGCCCAGGTGCTCAGGAAACGGCGCACTTGAAGATCGGACATTCCATTCTCTTTCGCGAAGTCGGCTGGCATCGTGCGGGGTCCGAGGCAGGTCGCCTAGGCTAGCAGTACGAGAACCCGACGAGATGAATGCGATGACACCTTCCGATCCCCGACTCGGGCCGCTGACCATCGGCTTGGTCTTCGAGACATTCGACACGTACCCGGCTCGGCCGGGTGCCCCCCCCGATGCCCACGCGGAGTACGAACCCCTGGCCACCGTGGAACTCCTCGAACAGGCGGTGGCGCTTCTCGGCCACGCGAGCCGTCGCTTGGGGTCTCCCCAGGCCGTGCTGTCTGCGGCGGCGGCCCGGAGCCTCGGGGCGGTGGACGCGGTCTGGAATATCGCCGAGGGCTACGGCTCGCGAAATCGAGAATCCTGGGCGCCCAGTCTGCTCGAGATGGCGGGGACTCCCTGCCTCGGGTCCGACGGACTCACGCTTTCGCTCAGTCTCGACAAGGCCTGGGCCAACGTCTGGGCCGCGGCGGGTGGCGTGCCTGTGGCTCCCCAGCGCGTGATCGGCTCGGCTGGGGAGGCCGAGCGTGCCGACTTGCCCGGGCCCTTTCCGCTTTTTGTGAAGCCGCGTTGGGAGGGCACATCCAAGGGGATTCGCCGAACTTCCCGAGTTGAGGATCGGCCGAGCCTGGTGGCGGAAGTGGATCGCATCGTGGGGGGATACGCGCAGCCCGCCCTGGTGGAGACTTTCCTACCCGGGGCCGAGTACACGGTCAGCGTGGTGGGACACGCCCCGCCCCGGGCGTTGCCCGTGCTTCAAAGAGCCCTCGAAACATCGTCACGCATCGGGCTCCACGCCCTCGAAGGGCCGGGCGACGTCCCCCCCGCCGATGGCTTTGTGCACTGTCTTCCGGGCAGCCTTGATCCCGGCCTGGAGGGACAGTTGCAGGCGTTGGCGATTCGGGCCTTTGTGCACTTTGAATGTCTGGACTTTGCCCGGGTGGATTTTCGTCTCGACGCCTCGGGCGCGCCGGTCTTTCTCGAAATCAATCCCCTGCCCACCTTCGCACCCGACGGCAGTTTCGGCATACTCGCCGAACTGGAGGGCCGCTCGGCGGCCGCGCTGCTGGCCGAAGTCCTGGCATCGGGGCTGGAGCGCCTCGGTCTTGGGGTGCCTCCTGGGATCTCCCCGAACCCACCGGGCTGAATAGAACGAGGACGAGTCATCTCATGGAAGCTTCTTCATGCCGTCGTTTCCCAGCGCCTGCCGCGATCCCAAAAGGAGTCGAGCCGGGGGATTGGGAAAGTTTCGCCTGGCAGATGCAGAATCGGGTGCGCAGCCTTGAGGACCTTAAGGCTTGGATCGAACCCACCTCCGAAGAGGCCCAAGCCGTGGGCGACCTCGAGCGGCGTTTTCGTTTTGTCATCACCCCCTACTACGCATCACTGATGGATCCTCGGGACCCCGAGTGTCCGATTCGCCGGCAAGTCGTGCCCAGCCCCCTTGAAGCCCAGGACTCGGCGGGACTTGCGGATCCCCTGGACGAGGTCCTGCATTCGCCGGTGAAGAACGTGATTCGGGTCTATCCCGATCGGATCGCATTCTGCGTGAACAACGAGTGCGCGCTCTACTGTCGTTTCTGCTTGCGGAAGAGAATGGTGGGCGAGACCGGCTGGTCCATGCAAAAGCGTGAACTCGAAGTGGCGCTGGAGTGGATTGCCGACAATCCGGAAATCCGCGACGTCCTGTTGACTGGGGGTGACCCCCTGGTCTTCTCCGACGAGCGCCTGGACTGGTTGCTGACCCGGCTCCGGGCGATTCCTCACGTGGAGGTGATTCGCCTGGGAACGCGGCTTCCGGTGACGCTCCCCTACCGGGTTACCGAAGCCCTGTGCCGAATATTGGAGCGCCATCATCCGATCTGGGTCAACACCCACTTCAATCACCCGAGAGAGATCACCGAGCCCGCCACCGAGGCCTGCCTGCGCTTGGTTCGAGCGGGCATTCCGGTGGGGAACCAGAGTGTCCTGATGCGGGGGATCAACGACGATCCCGGGATCATGAAAGAACTCTGCGAGCAATTGGTGCGGATTCGGGTCCGACCCTACTACTGCTATCAGGCCCAGCTTCTCGAGGGCACCGGGCATTTTCGCGTCCCTATCGAGCGCGGCATCGAAATTTTCGAGTCCATGCGGGGTCGGACCAGCGGCTTTGCGATCCCCCGCTACGTCCTCGATACCCCCCACGGCAAGGTCCCCCTCGAGCGCTCCTCGATTCTCGGACGCGAGGGAGACGCTGTACTCGTGCAGGCGTGGAACGGTAAAACCTGGCGGGAGCCCAATCCGCCCGACTGAGTGGTGCGTCGGGTGCGGGATGGGATCCATGGTCCATACTGGGGGCTGGGGGGAACGTGGCGGACGACGGGAATCGCAGCGGTGAGGGTGCGCCCCTGAGCGCGGGGCGCCTGGGCGCGGCGGCGCTTCTGTTGGCGGCCAGTGTGGCAGCTTCTCGGGGGCTCGGCTTCGTGCGGGAAATGGTGTTGGCCGCCCGGGTGGGGGTGGGGTCGAGCACCGATGCCTACTATGCGGCCTTCCAGATCCCAGACCTGCTGAATTATTTGCTGGCCGGGGGCGCCCTCGCCATCGCTTTCACGCCTCTCTATCTGCGCACCCTGCACAGCGATGGCGAGGACGCGGCGAGCAAACTTTTCCACACGGTGCTGGGCACCTTGGGTGCTCTGGCCTGTGTGCTCACTGCCGCTCTCTGGGTGTATGCCGATGCCCTGGTGGATCTCCAGTTCGCCGGCTTTGACGCGGCAACCCGGGCCGAGACCGTGCGCCTGACCCGCATCGTATTGCCGAGCCAGATTTTCTTTATCGCCGGAGGAATCGTGCGCGCGGTCCTGATGGCCCACGGCCGCTTTGCCGCCCAGGCCGCCGCGCCGATCATCTACAACGGGTCGATCATCGTGGGCGGCTGGCTCACGGGTTCGGTCGAGGGTTTCGCTTGGGGCGCGTTGGCCGGGGCCGTGCTGGGGAACTGGGTTTTTCCGGTCTACGACGCCCGCCGACTCGGCGGCGTGGGCTTCCGCGTGGCGCCCTGGGATCGGCGTTTCCAAGTCTATCTGTGGGGAGCCTTGCCCTTGATGATCGGGCTTTCCCTCACCACAGTGGATGAGTGGTACGAGCGGATTTTCGGTGCGGGCCTGGGGGTGGGAGTCGTCGCGTCCCTGGCTTTCGCGCGCAGGCTCATGATGGCGCCGGTGGCGGTGATCGGGCAGGCGGTGGCCACCGCCGCGCTTCCGAGTCTCGCCTCCCTGCACGCCGCGGGCCGCTCCCGGGAACTCGACGCCCAACTGCTGGGAACCCTGCGCATCACTCTGGTCCTCGCCGTCTGGGCCGCTTTGGCTTGCTCTGTCCTGGCCGGGCCCGCGGTCGAACTCGTCTATCAGCGCGGGGCATTCGGCTCGGGGGATACCGTTCGGGTTTCCGCGCTGCTGGCCTGGATGGGGCTCGCGATCCCGGGCTGGGTGGTCCAGCAGGTCGCGGTGCGCGGGTTCTTTGCACGGGGAGAAATGTGGCGGCCCATGGGGCTGGGAACCGTGATCGCCCTGGGCGCGATTCCTCTCTATACGAGCCTCGCGGCGCGCTTCGGGGCCGAGGGTCTAGTGGTGGCGGGCGGAATCGCCATCAACCTGAACGCGCTCCTGACCTTGGCCTGGGCAAGAATTCGCTTTGGGGGCCCCGACCTGGCGCCCCTGTTCTCGACCGGGATCCGAGGCCTCGCGGCGGGCGGACTGGCGGCCCTGGCGGCAAGCCGGGTGATCGGCGGGGAGCCGGGTTCGGGGCTTCAAGATCTTGCTCTCGGCGGCGGGGTCTTCCTGGCGGGGGTGGGGCTTGCGGGTTGGGCATTGGGCGATTCGGCCCTGCGCGGCGCGCTGGGCCAGGGCGCTGCGCGCGTGCGGAGCAGATTGCCGGGAGGTCGGGCCCGCCGTGGGGACTGAAGGCCGAGTTCTTGCTGGGCGGCTCAGCCGCTCGGGAATTGGGGCGTAGGCGGTGGCGGGCGAAGACACCAAACCGGCGCTTTCGGGATGGTCGTTCTGGATCGATCGGGGGGGGACTTTTACCGATTGCATCGGCCGAGCACCCGATGGGCGCCGGGTTCACTGCAAGCTGTTGTCCTCGGATTCGGGGCCTGTTCAAGGCATTCGCGCGATTCTCGAGCGCGAGGGTGTAGTGGCGCCTGGGGAGGCCTTGCCCGCCTGCGAGGTCAAGTTGGGGTCTACTGTGGCCACCAACGCGTTGCTCGAACGCCGGGGGGCACCGACGCTGTGGGTGACCAACCGTGGCCTGGGTGATGTGTTGACCATCGGGACCCAGGAGCGGCCCTCCCTCTTTGCGCTGGACATTCGGCGTCCCGAGGTGCTTCAGTCGGCGGTGATCGAGTGCGCGGGACGAGTTTCCGTGGACGGCGCTGTGGTCGAAGATCTCGATCTGGAGGCGCTCGGGAGAGAACTCGCGGCAGCCCGGCGCCAGGGGCTGGACTCCCTGGCGATTTCGTTGATGCACGCCTACGCGTTTCCCGAGTTCGAGCAGCGCATCGCCCGCCTGGCCCAGGAAATCGGTTTTGGTCACGTGGTCTGCTCCCACGCGGTGGCCCGGGAACTGGGCTTCTTGGCCCGGAGCGAAACGACCGTGGCCGACGCCTACCTGACGCCGCTGCTGCGCGCTCATGTGGCGGAGTTGGCCAGGGCGCTTCCGGGCTCGCGGTTGCGCTTCATGCAGTCATCGGGTGGCCTCACCGACGCCGAGCGCTTTCGTGGCCCCAACGCATTGCTTTCCGGGCCGGCGGGCGGGGTCGTGGCCGCGGCCCGGGTGGCGGCCACTGCGGGCTACGCCCGGGCCCTGACTTTCGACATGGGGGGCACCTCCACGGATGTTTCCCTGAGCGAGAATGGAAAGATCGACCGGGTCTTCGAGACTCGGGTGGGGGGCGTTCGGGTGCGCGCGCCGATGTTGCGCATTCATACGGTGGCCGCGGGGGGCGGGTCCCTGTGCCGCTTCGACGGTTTTCGGCTGACCGTGGGGCCCGAGAGTGCGGGCTCGGACCCCGGGCCCCTGTGTTACGGCCTGCTGGATGAGTCCGGCCAGCCCAAGGCCCGGGAACTCAGCCTGACCGATGCGAACCTGGCCCTGGGCCGGGTGCAGCCCGATCGCTTTCCCTTCCCGGTGCGCCCGGAACCGGTGGGGCGTGTCCTGGGCGAATTGCGCCTTCGCCTGGCGTCGGCGGGGCTGGACCTGGGTGGGGATGAAATCGCTGCGGGGTTTGTCGAGATTGCCAACGCAAGCATGGCCGAGGCCATTTCCCAGGTGTCGGTGGCCCGGGGGATCGACCCCCGGGAGCATGTCCTGGTGGGCTTTGGCGGCGCTGGGGGCCAGCACGTTTGCGCCCTCGCGCGCCTGTTGGAGATTGAGACAATCCTGCTTCACCCGCTTGCGGGTCTGCTTTCGGCGTACGGGATCGGACTGGCGGACGTGACCTGGGACGCTCAGCGGGACGCGGGTCGCGCACGGCTGGATCCGGTCGGGCCCTTGCCTGGGGGGATGGATGAAATCCTGGCCGAACTCGAGGCCGAGGGCCGCCGGGCCCTAGCCGCCGAGGGAGTGGCGATGGACTTGCTGCGCAGCGAGCGGAGCCTCGACCTGCGCTACCGCGGTAGCGAGTCCGCCCTGACCGTCCCGGCACCCAGCGACCGGGCTGACCGGGCGGAGGCCTGGCGGGCGGCCTTTACCGCCGAACACCGGCGGCGCTTCGGGTATACGCGCCCGGAGCGCGAGGTGGAGATCGTGACGGCCCGGGTGCGCGCGGTGGCTCCGCCCAAGGAGGCCCAGGATCGGCAGCCGGACTCCGGCCCGGAGAACGCTGCCGAGTTGGGCGGGGACGCGCGTCCGCTGCGGCGGGTCTCGGTCTATTTTTCCCAAGCGGGCCGCTTGGACACCCCGGTCTACCGCCGAGAGGATCTGCCGGCAGGATGCGAACTGGCGGGCCCAGCGCTGATCCTTGAAGATGCAGGCACGGTGGTGGTGGATCCGGGTTTCGTGCTCAACCTGACCGCCGAGGGTGTACTGCGGCTGAGTGATCGG
>DUCT01000025.1 GCA_012959665.1 Myxococcales bacterium
CCTGTCGGATACCGATCTATCCGCCGGGTCCCGCAAGTATTCCGGGGCAATGCCGCAACCCTATTCAAGGCTCGGGTTGTGGCTGAAATCGACCGGTCCGAACGGCTCATCTAAACCAGTCATCCCGGTCCGGCGCGCTCTGTTCTTGCTGGGATGCGTCTCGATGGTTGACTCCATTGGTACGGCGTATGCATCTGATCGAAGGAACACAGAGGAGGACGCCATGAAGATTTTTCATCTTGCGCAACTTTGGCACTTCTCGCGTCAAAGGAGAATCACGTTTCCGATGATCCCGCGGCGCGGCGCGAGGGGCTCCATGTCGCTTCGAGATGTCGCGACCGCGCGATGCCAACATCGTTCGCAGTTCAGCGGGTTGCGGAGCGGAAGACTGCCCGGACTCTTCGGAGTGGCTTTCGGCTCGTTCGCAGCCCTGCTGCTCCTGATGGGGTGTGGGTCCACCACCGGCCCCTCTCTCCTTCCGATTGCCGCCCACGGCCCGGGAACGGTTTTTTCCAGCGTCGAGGCCGCCGCCTTCGATGCTCTTTCCTACTGTTATCTCCAGTCGCGAGCCACACACCGACCGAGCCAGGCCCTGGGCGGCAGCATCTACCCCGTCGCGGGAGGCTTCAGCTACGAAGAGCCGATGCAGGCGGAGAAGTTTACTCCCGACGTGGTGGTCTACTCGCTCGGCCCCCAGGACGTGGCGCACTTCCACACATACCCGAGCCATTGGAATCGCATCGTGAACCGGGCGCGGGAGAACCTCTCGAAGCCCGACCGAGCGGTCGTAAACTCAGTGGACCCGCTGCATCGTGCCAGCTTCGTCCTGACACCGAGGCTGAAAGTCAAGGTTTATCGCAGTGAAGACGAAGGGACGGAATTTCTGGCGAAACTCGGCGGTCTGAGCGAAACGCGGGGAATCGCCTTGGCCTTGGCTCCGGCCAGTGTTCAAAGTGGCCCCCCGTCGGAGCCAATTTCGCTCAACTCGGAAGAGGCCAGCCGGCCACGGGGCACCCCATAAGAATTTAACATAACGTCCAGGCTCGGACGTTGTGCCGGAAGGCAGCTTGTATGTCCTATCCCCCGAACAGGATGGGGCTCTGTAGGGTCGGCAATTTGAGAAGGGAAAAACGAACGCCACGGGATGGGTCTAGCAGTAGGGGGGGAATTGAATGGACTCATACGACAAGCTTTTTTGGGTGATTTTGCTAGCTCTCTCTTTCGCTTCCTATGGTCTTTGACGCTTGGCCATGAGCCAAGCCGCCCATGGCCGACTCTCCCTGCGGTACGACCGTCAGGGAGGTAAACGGACCGAAGCACTTCAGGATGAAGGGCTCCCCGACGAGAGAGTCTTTCGCGACCCGACTCCGAGCAGCACGAGGCGACGCTGGTCCCCTAGATGGCGCGGACCCGCAAGAATTCCGCTGCGGCTCGGCTCTCCTGTCGGCAGGAGCACTAGGGGAGCCCCGTGACGGGAGCCTGGGCGTTATGTTAAATCCCTAGGGGAGCCCTGTCGCGGGCAAGTAAGACTCTCCGTAACGCATGGGTCAACAAAGAAGTGAGCTCACCCAACTGTGTCCCGATCGTGAGCTATCCGAGCAACCGCGTCTATCTGATCGGAGCCCGCGACAATCAATGGAGACTCTAAGCCCTCGATTGGAGCGACGGCTCGAGTGCGTATCACACGATCATTGGAGGGCAACGTTACAACCCGCTGTTTTCGGGCACCGAGATCGACGACGCCGGGCGCGTTCACTATGGAACACCCTGGGGCCGAGTTCGCTTGGTGCCGACTTCAGATTGAAGTGCGCCCCCGCAACGGGGCTGAACTTCGGACCCGCTCTCTCTATTCCGTACGGACGCGCCCTGCCTTCTGGAGCCGCTGCTCCGAGAGGCAGTTCGGGCCTACTCGGGCAGCGAGGGCCGGACAGCCAGATAGATAACCGCGCCAAGTCCAGGGACGAGTGCATAGAACCAGAAGAGCGCGTTGATGGACATATTTCGGCGCCTCATATCGTCCGCCAGCACCGCTGCAAATGCGACGGGAAATAAGACGAAGTCAATGGTCATCGCGTTGACAAAACTGTTCACCTGCCATGTTTCAACGAACGCAGAAAAACTGCCCTCAGTTAACCCGTAAAAAATGAGAGCAAGGGTCGATACCAGCAAGCCCAAGGCCAAGATTCTGGACTCTGCAAACCGAACGATCGCTGTCTTGGGTCCAACAAACGGTTTTTGTACTTTTCGCAAGAACAAGTATATGTACAACGCACTATTGCCCAGCACCATCGAGCTGAACGCAAACGGCCAAGCCTTTAGCCGGCCCTGAGTATCTGACGCCAGCACGGCAACCATGATTAATGGCCAGATACCAAGCATGTTGAAAACGGCGAATACGAGCGGATCGTAGGCGTCCGCATCAGGTTGCATGATGCCGGCGATCGTTTCTGTCACCGAGGCTCCGCCCGTAGGTGATCCGGCGAACACGTGAATCCAGCCCGCAGTCCAGAACAAAGCCAATAAAAGTTTTTTCGACACAACCCACCCGTTTTTGATTAGTCCTAGCTGATCATAAGCTACTGGGGCCGGAT
Source organism: Myxococcales bacterium (assembly GCA_012959665.1). Taxonomy (GTDB): domain Bacteria; phylum Myxococcota_A; class UBA9160; order UBA9160; family UBA4427; genus JAZXM01. The sequence continues at coordinate 2,592 of DUCT01000025.1, forward strand.
TCTGACAGGGCGTCAAGGCCAGCCCTCTTTTTGAGGGCCTAGGGGACCTACTCCCACGGATGTATCTGCCCAAGCGTTGTTGGGTTATCCTCAGCGCGGGAGAGGGCCTTTGCAGACTCAACTATTGCCGAAGCATCTCTACTCGCTTGACGTCCTTCGCGGAATAGCGGCCCTCGCGGTGGTGTTCTGGCACTGGAAACACTTTCTGGTCTACGGGACAGGTCTCGATTTAGAATTCATCAACTTCCCGGAACTGGATTATGACCGCCAGCCGCTATTTCCCCTTTTTGAGCCCTTCTACAGTCAGGGTATCCGCGCCGTTGACCTCTTTTTCTGCATATCCGGTTTCGTTTTCTACTGGCTCTATTCCAATCGAGTAAGAGAGGGCGAGGTCGATCTTCGGCAGTTCTCGGTATTGCGTTTCTCCCGGCTCTACCCTCTCCACTTCGTGACTCTCATCACCGTGGCTTCCCTTCAGGCTTTTATACTTGTAGAGCAAGGTCGATTTTTCATTTTTGAGACGAATGACTTCTACCACTTCATTTTAAGTCTGTTCTTTCTCTCGGGTTTGGGCTTGGGGAGTCCATACTCATTCAATGCCCCGGTATGGTCCGTCTCGGCGGAGGTGCTCGTCTACTTTCTTTTTTTTGCGGCATGTCGGCGAGGCTGGGCGCGCCCATGGCAACTGGCTTTCTTTGTATCGGTAGGTTTCCTCCTTCAGGAGGCTTCTCTTCCAGCGAATTTTGACGCCTATGGCGGCAGGGTGATGATCGGTCGATGCGTCGCTGGTTTCTTCATTGGCGGACTCACGTTCTATCTTGCCCGCTACCTGCTGAAACGCGGGCTATCGCGGGGATTTCGGGTGGCCATCTTCGGGTTGTCGATTTTTCTTTGGTGGGCAGCGCCGGATCGGCATTTAGGCCTTTTCTATACGGTCGTCCTCTATCCGATGACCCTGCTTTCCCTGGTGATGCTCGAGACCTGGGTCCGACTTCCTCTGCGCCGCCTCTCCTGGTTGGGAGATATCAGTTACTCGATTTACCTCATTCATTTCCCTTTGCAAATCCTGCTCGTCATCATGCTTCCACTGCTGGGAATGAATCCCGATTTTTTCTTTACGCCAACTGCGCTCTTCGCTTTCTTCGGAGTGCTCATCGCCTTGGGATTGGCGAGTTTTCATTGGCTTGAGCGGCCCGCGGAAGAGTGGTTGCGCAACCGCCTTCTCGAGCGCGGAAACCCATAACGCCACTTGTTTCGGGGGCACTCAAAGCCGAATAGGCCGGCGAACTGCCCAGCGACCTCCTGAATCGTTTCTTTTTGGGATATGCTTGTCCCAGTCGAATCAGCAAGGAGTCGGGGTGCCGGAAGAAAACAGAGGCGGGCTTGGCGCAGACAACCCCAAGCACGTCGTCGTAGCTGGAGCAACCGGTTACCTGGGCAAATTCGTGGCGCATGAGTTCAAGAACCGCGGCTACTGGGTGCGTGCGCTCACGCGCAGCGTGGCAAGCCTGGAAAAGCCCGGCCCCTTTACCGCCCCGGCGATCCCTCCTGATTCGATTGATGAGATCTTCATCGGTGAAGCCACGAAGCCCGAAACTCTTAAGGGGCTCTGTGAAGGCCCGATCGATGTTGTCTTCTCGTCAATCGGCATCTCACGCCAGCGCGACGGCCTCACTTTCGAGCAGGTGGACTATCAAGCAAATCGCAACCTGATCGACCTTTGCTGTGACAGCGACGTGCGGAAATTCGTCTATGTCTCGATGCTCGGCGCAGAGCAAATCGCCGATCTTGAGATCACCAAGGCTCACGAGCGCGTCGTGAACGACCTTGAGAGGTCGGGCCTCGAATACGCAATCGTCCGACCCTCCGGATACTTCTCCGACATGGGAGCGGTGCTGGACATGGCGAAGCGCGGGCGCGTGCTACTCGTGGGCGACGGCACGAACCGCTTCAACCCAATCCACGGCGCTGACCTTGCGGCTGTTTGCGTCGATGCCGCTGAAGGCGACGACCCGGTGGTCGAGGCCGGTGGCCCAGACATCCTCAGCCAGCGCGAAGTCGCCGAGTTGGCCTTCGACGTGCTGGGCAAACCGGGCAAGGTGACAGTCATTCCACTCTGGTTCGCATACGGCCTTGCGCGCTTTATCGGCGTGCTCAACCGCCAATTCGGCGACTTGGCGAAGTTCATCGTCACCGCGGGCGAGGTTGATGGCGTAGGACCCGATCGGGGAAAAATAACTCTCAGGAGCTATTTCGAGGAACTGGCCTAGGCAGCGAGCCGTCGGGAATAGGACATACAAGCTGCCCTCGGGCACAACGTCCGAGCCTGGGCGTTATGTTAAATCTCTAGGGGAGCCCCGTGACGGGTGCCTGGGCGTTATGTTAAATCTCTAGGGGAGCCCCGTGACGGGAGCCTGGGCGTTATGTTAAATCCGTAGGGGAAGCCGTGACGGGACACGGCCTGGTTCTCCATACTGGACCGCGAATGGCCCCGCATCCGCTCAGCCTTTGAACAGTGGCTCGCACCCGAGAATTTCGACGCCTCGGGCCAGCAGTTACGCGCGCTGGCAGCGATCAGAAGTTCACTGGCGTAAATACCGGATCCGCGACTGGCTCCGAGTCGAGATTCGTATTCACGGCTTCAAGCTCGAGGCCATGGCCTCGAGAACCTGGGGATACATTTCTCCCTTGAGCCTGGACATCACCGGCGCGGCCTTGGCGGCAAACCCTGTAGCCAGTTCCACCGCTGACGAAACGACGCTGGCTTCGTCTTCGACTCGGTCGACGATGGACCGATCCAAGGCCAGTTCCGCCGAGTAGCGGGTGCCCGTGGCAATGACTTCGTGCGCGGTTTGAATCGGCAGCCGGGCCTGAATCAGCGCCGTCATCCCCGGGTGCAAGTACATGCCGAGATCGATCTCGGGCATACAGAAGTAGCCCCGATCCTTGCGCATGATCCTGTAGTCATGGGCCAGAGCGATCTGTGCCCCCGCTCCAAAGGCATGGCCGTTCATCGCCGCCACGGTGATTGCGGGAAAGGTCAGAAGCCGGCTCATGATCGCGAGTACGCTCTCCACGTAGGCCCCAGGCTCCACCTCCCCCGACTGCATGTAGTCCAGGTCCAGGCCGTTGGAATAGAATTTTCCGGCTCCCGTCGTCACCAGCGCCTTGGGTCCTGCCGCCGCCTCGACTTCGTCGAGGAGTTCATTCCAGCGACGAATCGCCTCGCTCCCAAACCGGTTCTCGCCCGCATTCATCCGAAGGACGAACACTTCCCCCTGCTTTTCCAGTGTCCACATTTTGGTCGTACTCCTTTGAGAACGGGTAGGGCGCGTGAGGCGAAAACTTGGGGCTCGAATTCAAGCCCAAGCCGAGATGGATTCTTTCCTTGGCGGCTGCTCGAGGAAGAGCTTTTTTCGGGGCCGCACCGCTGGACCTTCACCTGCGACAATGTTGGAAGCCGACCCCGCTCGCGCGCACCGCCCGAGTTTTCTATTCCTTTTTCTTGCCAGGAAATTCGTTGCGTAGCCCACGCGTCACCGATTGGGGCAACAACGCGTCCAGACGATCGAGGGTCCAGGGATCGTCGGTAAAGACCGTCGCTGCGGGTTTGGGCTGGGTCATCAGGCTGATGTGCTCGGCACTGACGACGAAATCCTGGCCGTTCACGTTGGCGGCGGCATCGGTGCAGAGCCAGGTGACAACCTTGGCTACGCCTTCGGGTACCCAATTCTCGATTCGCGAAATTTCCGGCGCACGCTCCCCGGATTTCTTGGCCCGCGCGATGGCTTCCTTGAGCTGATCGGACAGGGTTAGTCGCGAGGCCGCCCGGGGGCGGATCATGTTCGCGCGGCAACCGTAGCGGCCCAGGTCCCGGGCAATGGTCCGCGTGAACCCCGCGATACCTTCCTTTGCGGCGGCATAGTTGGCCTGCCCCATGCTCCCCAGGCCAGACTCGCTGCCGGTGCTGACCACTACTCCCGAGCGCTGCTCGCGAAAGACCCTGGCGGCCGCGCGGGTGCAGTAGAAAGTCCCACTGAGGTGGATGTCGATGATGCTATTCCATTCGGCATCGGACATGTTGTGAAGCATTCGATCGCGCAGGGTTCCAGCGTTGTTGACCAGAATATCCAGGCGACCGAAATTATCGAGAGCCAACTGGACCAACGCGTCCCCGGTATCCGGTTTGGAAACGTCACCGTAATGGGGAATCGCCTTGCCGCCCACGGAGCTGATCGCATCGCTCACCTCGTCGGCGGGTCCCGATTCCCCGCCGCTACCATCCGCAGCGCCGCCGAAATCGTTGACGATTACGCTGGCCCCGGCTTCGGCGAGGGCCATGCATTCGGCCCGCCCGATCCCGCGACCTCCGCCGGTCACCACTGCTACTTTGCCTTCCAGTCTCATCGTGTTTCCACTCCTTCGCAGATCGTTTATCCGTTGCCGGCCTGGGCCAAGACTCAGGCGGAGATGTTGATCACCCGACGTTGGGTGAATTCTTCGAGTCCCTCGCGGCCGAGTTCGGTTCCCACACCCGACTGCTTGGCTCCGCTAAAGGGAATACCCGGATCGAGCTCGGCGTGCTTATTGACCCAGACCGTGCCCGCGTCCAGGCGCACAGCCAAATCGCGCGCGGCTTCGGGATCGGTCGACCAAACACTGCCGCCGAGCCCCTCGGCGCTTCGATTGATGCGCACCAGCGCTTCTTCGGGGTCCGAGAACTTGATCACCGGAAGGACCGGGCCAAACTGTTCTTCGTCGACCAGGCGCGAGCCCTCCTGGATATCCCGCACGATGGTGGGTTCGATGAAATAGCCGGGTCGGTCGAGGGCCGATCCCCCCGCGATCACCGTTCCCTTTTCGGCCGCGTCGGCGATGATCGCCTT
>DUCT01000026.1 GCA_012959665.1 Myxococcales bacterium
GCGTCGTCGATGCCCGTGGCGGGCATCTGCCAGATAGCCCCCATACGGGAGCGATCAAAGCTCGCAAAATCCCTGATGAAATTGTTGTAGCCCTGCATTCCTGCTAAGGAAAAAGCCTTGTCCTCCTCGAACATGAAATAGATCATCGTACGCTGGGGCGGGAAGAAAACCGCGGCGGAAATGCCGTCCTGGTCCATTAGTTCCAGTCGCCCTTTGGGCTCGGTAATTCCGGGATGGAGATCCGCGTAGCGAACTCCGGTCCACTTCAATGTCTCGGGAGTCTGGTTCATCGCCGCCACCAGACCGAGGGACTCCACGTGGCCGCCCAAGAGCCACGCGTCTCCTCCATCTTCGTCCTCGACGAGTTTGGGCGCGCTCTCCTGAAATCGCTCGGGCAAATAGTTCTTCCATAGGTCCGGCGGTTCAATGACGTGTTGATCGCAATCGATGATCTTGTATTTCATTTCTAGTATCCCCCGCTGCGGATAGGGTTCTCGGGCCGAAAAATCGAGTTCGTTCATCCGAAGACAACACTGCCCTCGTGTTAAGAGGAACATCGAATCAAATAAATTGGCGATACCACTTTCGATAGTGAGCGATGGGGCCATCCCCTTCGCAGAGCACTGGCTTTGGCCAACAGACCTTGTTCTCCCAGATGGGCCGATCATGCTCGAATTGCTGCTTGAGATCCTTGATAACAGATTCGGCCAACTTCAGCTTTCGCGAATCTCCTTCATGCCTAACCGAATACGAAAAACTGACGTCCGTATTTTCCTCGTCGATGGGCGTGCTGGTATTCATCATCAATGTATCGATCAACCCCGTCATGCGAACAATCTGGAAACCAGGGCCGTGATCCAGGGTGATCAAGGTCGCCTCACCTTCGCCGCCGGGTATGCGCATGGTGAAGACCGACTCGGTCACGTGAACGCTTCCCTCGGCGCGCGCTTTCGTGGGAGGAATTGTCAGGGTTCCGTGCACGAACTTGAAATGAGCCTGATCGACAGAATTTTCATTCATGTCGAGCCAAGAGGCACGGACTTTCCAATGCATGACTTCGGGTTCGGTCCAAGTCGAATCTCCGACCTCGGGTAAATCGGGAAGCTCAAACCCCGGGCTTCCACCGTCGCGATCGTGATAGAAAAAGATCAATCCATTTTTCTCGACAACGTCGTAGTGCGAAAGTCGCGCACGGGGCGGAATACGTTTGGCATAGGGAATCTTGGTGCATCGCCCGTCGGCACCGAACTCCCAGTGGTGAAAGGGACAACGAATATTTTCGCCCACGACTTCACCGCCGTGGCCCAGATGCGCGCCGAGATGCACGCAGTGGGGATCGATGAGACGGGGCTGCCCGGACTCGCTCCGGTAGAGCACCCACTCCCGGCCAAAAAACTTCAGGATCCGGACCTGGCCCGGCGAAAGTTCGCTCGAGTAGGCGGCCCGGAACCAGCCATTCGGATAGGGGGTGAACGGATAACGGGAATCCGGCGTGACCGACGCCGGCCCTCCCCGGCCCCTGGCCTCGGACGATTCTGGCTTCTCAGGGGAATGCCCCTGATTCGTTTCTGACATATCGTCAGATAATATATCCTCACCCGGAAGGACCTGTCAGCCTCAAAGTGCCTGGGGAGCCTCAGAAGGCCTCCTGAGCGGGCAGTCCCCGCCCAGACGGTCCTCTGGTGGACAGCCTCCCGGGCGGTGGTTAGGGTGCTGACGGGTCGTCAAATACGGCGGTGAGCCCTGCCCGCCTCCACTCCAGCCTCGAGGAATTGTCCTATGCAGATCGATGACATGATCCTGATCAGCGTCGATGACCATGTCGTGGAGCCGCCCACGATTTTCGACAACCACCTTGCCCAAAAGTACAAGGACCGGGCTCCCCGAAGTGTTCGCAAGGAGAACGGGGCGGAGATGTGGGTCTTCGGCGATCGGCAGTTGCCAAATATAGGACTCAATGCCGTTGTCGGGCGCACACCCGAGGAGTATGGAATGGAGCCAACGGCGTATGACCAGATGCGTCCGGGCTGCTACGACGTCAATGAGCGAGTTCGGGACATGAACGTCAACGGCGTTCTCGCCCAGATGTGCTTTCCCAGCTTCCCGCAGTTTTCGGGGTCCCTCTTTGCTGGGGCCGAGGACAAGGACTTGGCTCTCGCCCTGCTCCGCGCCTACAACGACTGGCACATCGATGAGTGGGCCGGAAGTCATCCGGGGCGTTTCATTCCCCTTTCGCTCCCGCCCATATGGGATCCGCAGCTGATGGCCGAAGAGGTTCGCCGGGTTTCACGCAAGGGATGCCATGTGGTGAGCTTCAGTCAGGATCCCCAGGGTATCGGCCAGCCGAGCCTTCATGACCGGCACTGGGACCCCTTCTGGAAGGCCTGCTCCGACGAGGGGACCCTGGTCGCGGTTCACATCGGATCCGGAACGGGGATGTTCTTCACCTCCCAGGATGCACCCATCGATGTGATGATCACCAACACTCCCCTGACCATCGCAAACTTTGCGAGCGACCTGCTGTGGTCCCATATCCTGCGAGATTTCCCAGATCTGAAATTCGCCCTCTCCGAAGGTGGGATCGGCTGGGTCCCGTATTTCCTCGAACGAGCCGACTATGTCTATCAGCATCACCGGGCCTGGACCCAGCAGGACTTCGGCGACAAGTTGCCCAGCGACGTGTTTCGCGAACAAGTCGTGACCTGTTTCATCGACGATGCTTTCGGCCTGAAAAACAGGCACGAGATCGGAATCGACATGATCACCTGGGAGTGCGACTACCCTCATTCCGATACCACCTGGCCCAAGGCTCCCGAAATTCTCAGCCGCTGCTTGGATGAAATCCCCGACACTGAGATCGACATGATCACCCACCTCAACGCCATGAAACATTTCAGCTTTGATCCCTTCACGCATATTCCCAGGGAGAAGTGCACCGTAGGCGCCCTCCGTACCCAGGCCGCAGGGGTCGACTTGAGCCCCCTCGTCGGCGTCGGCGGAAACCCGGCACGGCTCGAAGAGGGCCAGGTGATCACAACAGCCGATATCATTCGCCAAATTGCGCCGGCTTTCGCCAATGACTAGCGCTTAGGACTAGCGCTTAGGACTAGCGCTTAGGACTAGCGCTTAGGACTAGCGCTTAGAATAAGCGCTCATGACGAGCGCGTATCGAGCATCCCCGGCACGCGAAGGTGCGAACAACCCGCCATGGAATTCCAGCTTGCGGACCTCTACGAGTGCCTCTGCGATGCCGACCCCGGCGCCCCAGCCCTTATTGTCGGGCAGCGGACGTTCAGTCGTGAGCAACTCGACCGAAGAGCCAATCGCCTGGCCCACCATCTGCTGAAGCAAGGCGTGGGACGGGGCGATCACGTCGGCGTCTATTCGCTGAACCGGGTGGAATGGATCGAAGCCCTGCTGGCGTGTTGGAAGATCGGGGCCGCCACCATCAACATCAACTTCCGCTACGTCCGATCCGAACTCCGCTACCTCTGGGAGAACGCGGACATGGTTGCGCTCATCTACGAACGTGCTTTTAGCTCCGACGTCGGGGCACTGGCCCCGGAGTTCCCGGCGCTCCGCACCTACTTGGTCCTTGAAGATGAAAGCGAAATCGGACCGCCGGGCCCGGGCGATCACTACCAGAGCGCTCTCGCCCAAGAATCCGAGATTCGTGAGTTTCCCCCGAGATCCCCCGACGACCTCTACATCGTCTATACCGGCGGTACCACGGGCTTTCCCAAAGGAACCCTTTGGCGGCATGCCGATCTTTACTCGAACGTGGCCCATCGGCTGGGTGGGCAGATCGATCGTCCCGAAGAAATCGCCCTGCAGAGCGGCAACCCACTCGGACTCAGAATGCTGACCCTCTCCCCCCTGATGCATGGCGGCGGACAGTGGCCCCTCTTCATCTGCCTGTTCAATGGGGGTGTGGCGCTGTTTCCCATCTCGGCCCATTTCGACCCCGGAGAGATCCTTGAAATCATCGAGGAAAACCGCGTTTCGACCCTCAGCATTATCGGCGATGCCATGGGCAGGCCCGTTGCAGAAGCGCGTATCCATGCCGGGACCGCGGTGGACACCCGTAGCCTGAAGGCCATCTCCAGTGGCGGCGCCCTTCTCACCGCCCCTGTGCGGGACTTGTTGAGAAAGGCCTTTGGCAAGATCTATGTCAGCGGGGGGATCGGGAGCTCCGAAATCGGGACCGCCGCTCGTGAAACTTCTGCCTTCGACCCGGCTACCGGACCCCGTTTTGCCCTGGATCAACGCGTCGCCGTACTGGACGATGATCTCCGCCCCATCCTCCCGGGCTCGGGCGGGATTGGACGACTTGCCCGACGCGGCGATATCCCCCTGGGCTACTACAAGGATCCGGAAAAGACCGCCAACACCTTCCCGTCCGATCCCGATGGCGTTCGCTGGGTTGTTCCCGGAGACTGGGCACGGGTCGAAGACGACGGAACCATCAGCCTTCTCGGCCGGGGAACCCAATGCATCAATTCCGGGGGCGAGAAGATCTTTCCCGACGAGATCGAGGCGGTCCTCGCCCAGCATCCCCAGATCCGGCACGCAGCGGTGGTGGGGGTTCCGGATCCCGTGTGGATGGAGCGGGTGGTGGCCCTAGTCGAGCCCCTGAACCCCGCATCTCCGCCCTCCCTGGCGGACATCCAAGCCCACTGCAGGACTCTCCTAGCGGGCTACAAGACGCCCCGGGGCATGGTCATCGGCGACTTGAAGCGGACCCCCACCGGAAAGGTCGACTTCGTCTGGGCGCGAGAAACGGCCATCACCGCCCAGGCTCCCGAGGACTGAGATTCAACCGACAATTCGGTTGACCCCCGCCCCTCCGTCCGTGAGTTCCACGGCCTCGCCGACGAATTCGCGTGACTCCATTTCCCGCATCAAGTCCGCAGACTCGGTCCGGGCGTAACAGCGGTCGCCACCCGGAAGGTCGCATATGGCCGTGGCAGACTGCAGGCCGCTACGGTCATGAACCACCGAATAGGCGGCCACTCGCGCCGAACCCCTGGCCTCGGCCCGGATCGTGCGGCGCGCAACCGCATCGATCCGCCCTTGAACAGCACCGGGCTCGGACAGGCCGAGGGGACCCGGTTCGGCGCTGTAAACCGCGTAGGAATGGTTGGTCATGTGCATTCCCACGCCACTCGTCATGCCATAGGCCCCGGGATCTTCGCGCAGCATTTCGGCCAGAGTCGCGATGGAATGACCCAGATAGGCGCTCCCCGGACCCCCGTGATAGGGAAGGCCGCCCGTGACCGTCAATGGGCGTGGATCGTCCAGCCCCAGACCCAGGGCATCCCGAGCAAAATTCACCGAACTCGGAAAGCAACTGTAAAGATCAAGATGAGCGATCTCATCGATTCCGATACCCGCCGCCGACATGGCGGCCTTGCTGGCCTCCCTCATTGCAATGCTCCGCCAGAGCTGATCGCGCTCCGCCACATAGAGGGGGTCCTTGGCTTCGCACCAGCCTCGCAAGTAGATCCGTCTGTCCCGAGGTACGCCCAGGGCCTCGGCTTTCTCGTGGCTCGCAATCAAGAGCCCCGAGGCCATGTCCACATCCATGATGGCCACCAAGTTCTTCGGATAGGGGTGGGCGACGATTCGATTCTCCAAGGAGACGTCGATCAACTCATCCGGAGATCGCTCCCGGCGAAACCAGGCGTGGGGATTGGCAGCCGCCACCTTGGTCAGCGACGCGAAGAGTTCTCCGGCCTGGCGCACGTTTTCGTCGAGGGAAAGTTTCAGGTGAGCCCGTCGAGCCACGTCGAACATCGCAAAGGTCAGGTAAGCCTGGAAGATTTCGTGGGCGAGTTCCGAGGGATGAAAGGGATCCTCGAAGGGAACACTCCGTTTGCCCGGGAGGGGATGGCTCCAACTCGGGGAGAGGCCTCTCTTCTTCAGCCGCTTGCGGGTCGCCAGGCACTCGGCCCCAGCGATCAGGGCAAGGTCAATGTCTCCCTGTTGAATACGCATCGCCGCCTTGCAGAGCATTTTCTGGGAGGAGGTCCCGCTCATATCCGAAAGGTGACGGCCACCATCGGCCAGGCCCAAACGCTCGGCGAGGCGGCCCGGCGCGTCGTCGTAGGCCCAGCTGACACTGTAAACAACGTTCACGTCGCCAATGCAGTCAATCACGCCGGCGCCGCCGCTATCCCGTGCAGCGGCCTCGGCCATCTCAGCCCACAATTCTAGGGGCTCGGGCGCATCGCCCTCCTCCGCGCGAAAAGTGCGCTGGGCAACGCCAATCAGACAGGGCGAACGCGAATCGATCAACGGCCGCTCCAGCGTGGGGGACGTTTCTCAGCAAACGCCTTGGGACCTTCCTTCGCGTCTTCGCTTTGGAAAACTCGACTGCTGAGTTCGGCCTCCACCGCGTAGGCTTCTTCAAGCGAGCCGGCCAGGCCGCGCATGACACTCTCCTTGGTGGCTTGAACCGCCATGGGGGCATTCGCGTTAATTCTTCGCGCCCAGTTCAGCGCGCGCTCTTCCAGTTCGTCCTCTCCCACGATCTCGTTGAGCAGCCCTAACTCAAGCGCCCGACTGGCCGGAAAATGCTCAGCGGTCAGAAGAAACTCCATGGCCGCCGGAAAATTAAGTTGCCTCGGTAGGCGCGCAGTGGTTCCGCCTCCGGCAAAAAGACCGCGTTTGGGCTCCATCACGCCGAAACGAGAGTGCTCGGTCGCAATGCGGATATCGGCCCCCCCAAGCATCTCCATGCCCCCCCCCACGCACGGCCCGTTGATCGCCGCAATCACGGGCTTGTAGAGCTTCACATTGCGCAAGACCGCGTAAGCTCCATCCGAAAGTCGGCAGCCGTCGATCTCCTTCACCTCGCCCTGGCTGATCTTCTTTTGAAGCTCCGTCACCTGGGGGATATAGGTCTTCAGATCCGCACCAACCATGAAGTTTCTGCCAACGCCCGTCACGATGGCGACCCATGCATCATCGTCTTTCCTGAACGCGCGCCACGCCGCTGCCAAATCCCGAAAGTGATACAGGTCGAGGGCATTACGCGCCTCGGGTCGGTCAATCACGATCTTGACAATGTGCTCGTCGTTCTTTGAGTAATGAATCGGCATTTCACTCGCTCCTGAGCGGCCTCGTCCATGGAGACGAGAATATTCAAAACACTTGCAACGGGGAGAAGCTTCGCTGACTGCGCATTCTAGTCAGTGCCCCAGTGCCATCGCAAGCACCCGCAAGGACCTACCAGCACATGTGGGAATACCCGCATTCAGTCTCCAATGCGACGAGGGGGCCGAGAGCCGTTGGGTCGGCCGGACAAGGACAACGAAAGGCCCCTCGCCAGGCAT
>DUCT01000027.1 GCA_012959665.1 Myxococcales bacterium
CGCGCGGTGGACTTCCTCGGGGGTGCCCACCACCGGAACTCGAACCAAGTAGGGACGCTCGATTTCGGCGTATATCTCCGCCACCTGGGTCAGGAATTCCTCCCGTTCATAGGCACGGTTGAGACTTTCCCCCCGCGCCCGAACTCGGCCCAGGCCCAGACTGGCGGATGCCTCAAGAAGCACCGCCGCGGTGGGATGCGGGAAGAGCCCCTCGTTGCGGTCGAGAATTGCGGCAGGAGAAAGACCGCGTGCGCCCTGGTAGGCGACATTGGAAAGGTAGTAGCGGTCTGTGATCACGACATCGCCCCGAGCCAGGGCCGGCGCGATCAGTTCCCGAACATGCTCTTTCCGATCCTCGAGAAAACAATCGAGTTCGTCCTGGAGGGAGATCGTGGTGCCCTGGCTCGACAGCTTTCGGATCTTGGCTCCGTGTGGCCCGTCCGTCGGCTCTCGGGTGGTGACCACAGTGCGACCCCCCCGGCGAAGAGCAGCGGCGAGTAGGTCCACCTGGGTGCTCTTGCCGGCTCCGTCGATGCCCTCAAAGGCGATCAGCCATCCCCGCTCCGAATTCAAGAAATCTCCTCACCCAACATTCACAACGCTCACTAGGCGCACAACGCACACACAACACTCACAACAACACTCACAACTAGACTCACAACACAGACAACGCGGACGAAAGTCTCGCGCCCGCCGAGTCTGGCACGACGACCCGCTCGCGTCGACGGCTGCCGGGACCTCCTTCGTGAACAGGCGGCAACGGGTCTCCGGTGAACGCTCGGGCCCTGGCCACGCCCAGGGTCCACACAAGAGCCCCCGACCCGAGTCAATCAGGCACGCAATTTGCTCTAACAAGCCTCGTCGTCAACCGACGATGACTCGCCTCACCCCTCTAACGGGACCGGGGGCTGGCGGGTGCCCGAGTCGCCGGGCGGAAACACAGGGTTCGGAGTGGGCCATGAACGGGGTGAGGCCCTCTCCGAGTATCCGCCCGGCGGCTCATTCTCTCAATTCTCAACCTGCAATTGTCAACGTCACCCCTCAATTCTCAACGCTCAACCTTCAACACTCAATCTTCCCTCAACGCTCAATCTTCCCTCAACGCTCAACGGATGACTCCACCCGAACCACACAGGCACCGACAGCGAAGCAGAATCAGAATCAGACAGGCCCTCAACGAAAAACACCCCAACCTCCGAGCTTGAGAGCCCAGCTTTGGGGTGTTTTTGATCTGAATCTATACCGCCCGGTATTCACAAAGAACGGTTTGAGCGCGGCTATATGCGCCTCGACCGACTCCTTTAGAAATCTCGAACATCCCCGCACCGAACCGGCCAAAAGGTCGGTTCAGTGCGTCGGTTCAGCGTGAAGTCAACCCATTTAGGGCATGAGCATGAACGCGATCAGCAGCCCATAGATGGCGATGGACTCGATGAGCACCATGCCAAGAATGAAGTTGGTGAACATTGCGCCCGCAGCACCCGGGTTTCGGGCGATGCCCGCAGTCGTGTTGCCCGCGGTGATACCCATCCCGATTCCGCAACCGAGGCCGGCCGCGCCAATCGCAACGCCCGCGCCGATGGCCTTGCCGGCATTCATCGCCGTGTCGGCTCCACCGGCTGCAGCCCCATCCGCCGCGAGGGCGAGGGCCGGGAACGCAGCTATCACGAGCATCCAAAACAACGTACGAATCATAATCTTCAAGTTCTTCTCCTTCCGAGCTGTGCGCCGGGTTTTCTCCCGGACGATGAAAAATTCAATTCACCCCTAGTGGGGTTCTTCCAAGGCCTGGCCGATGTAGATCATGGTCAAGAGCGCAAAGACGAAGGCCTGCAGGAAAGCGACAAAGAGACCCAAGCCCATGAAAACGGCGGGGATCACCACGGGGACGATTCCGATCCAAACACCCACTACCGCGTGGTCGGCGAACATATTCGCGATCAAGCGGACCGTCAGGGTGATGATGCGAGCAACGTGCAGAATCAGTTCAAGAGGCAGGAACACCGGGGTCAGAACACGGACATGATACTCCTTGCCCCCCATGTTCAGATGCATCAGCGCCGGGCCCATGAACTGGTAGACGTATTTCCATCCGTGCTGACGGATCCCCACGTAGTTGTAGGCCCCAAAGGAAATCAGCGCCCAGGCCGCAGCGGTGTTCACGTTGCCTGTCGTGGGCTCGCCGAGGCCAGGGATCAGGCCCGTGACGTTCCCAATCAAAATAAAGAAAAAGATTGCTCCCACCAGGGGGAAATACGATCGGTAGTTCTCGCCGATGATGGATCGCCCCTGGTCGGCAAGGGCTTCAACAAGAATTTCCACCGCATTACGCAGGGAAAACCCTTCGTCGGGAACGGCGCCTCCACCGGCGGCCCCAAGGCGGCTCCTCACGATCACCCCGGCCGTCAGAAGCAGGAAGACCACCAACGCAGTCGCCTGAATGACCGGGGGAACCTGAACCTGACCTTCCATGAAGCTGTAGAGATTCATGCCCAGTTCCTAACCCCGCACTTGTGCGGATCGATTGAACGCTTTACGCGTGGTCCAGACCACCTGAGAGATCACCGGAACAGAAAGTCCGGCCACCAACCCGACGGGCGCGAGGCCCATACGAGTCAGCAAGGCAAGGCCCGCCGCAAGAAAACCAAGTCGAAGAACGGCCATGATCATCCAAGAGCCGCCCTTAACACCGCCGGACTCCGCTGCCTCAAAAAACCGAACGGCGCCCTGATAGAGCCAATGGTAATTGAAGAGTCCAAGCCCAGCACCAGCGATCACGGCAATGCCCTGATCGGCCGAACCCACTACCGCAAAAAGGGCCGCTGTGAGAAGCCCCAATCCGATCATGAGTTTTATGGCGAAATCTTGATGCAACTGAAAAGGTCTCCGTGTTGATCTTTCCGATGTTCTCTATCGCTCGCTTTTGTTGTCCGATGCATTGGTCGGATCCGAATCCCCATCGACCGGGGGCCGCATCCGAACCAACCGCAAAATGAAAGCTCCAAAACCCAGTGCGAACCCGATCAGAAGTCCGACGGGTGCCGACTCCCACTGATGATCCGCGAGGTACCCGAATCCAGCTCCGACGGGAATCGCCAGTACGGCTTCCATCGCGCCCTGATACTTGGCGCCCATCCCGGCCTTGGAGCGACCACTCAAGGGTTGGGTCGATTTTCCGGGTTCGCCGTTTTTCATCCTCGCTTCTTTCGATTCTCTGAGTTCTTTGTATTCGCTCGATTCTCCAGGCGCGGTCACGAGGACAAGTTTCGGCGAGCCGTTCGCCCGACCGTGCGTAAATTCATTCTGAGAGCAATGTCCACCCGGGTCGCCGTGTAGCGTCTCGACCTAGAGCAACTTCGATGAAAGCGGTTTGGGTTCAAGTTCCAGTTCTACCGCGACGAGCACTGGGACGAACACCGCGAAGAATCCCAAGGGCCTCTCTCACCGAGTGCCGCAGTGGTCTCAATGACGGCCCCTGAAACGGCGCGCAGCATAGCCGAACGGCGAGGGGGCCTCAACGGATCCGAGCAGCCGCTTCCAGCGCTTTTCGAGCGACTTCAAGGGTTCGCTGAATATCCGACGGGGTGTGGGCCAGGGAGACGAATCCAGTCTCATACGCCGAGGGGGCAAGGTTGATTCCGCCCTGCATCATCCGGGTGAAGAATCGACGAAAGCGCCCTTCGTGGTTCTCCTGGGCTTGGGCGAAGCACTCAATGGGTCCTGGATGGAAGGAGAACCCGAACATTCCACCCACGGATGTGGTGGTTAGCTCCACCCCCACCTCGTCGGCGTGGCGTTGAAGCCCCTGGGCTAGGGCCTGGGCTCGGGCTCCCAACTGCTCATAGACCCCCGGCTCCTCCAGGCGTTCGAGGGTCGCCAAGCCCGCCGCCATGGCGACGGGATTTCCCGAAAGAGTGCCCGCTTGATACACGTCGCCGGCCGGGGCCACTTGGCGCATCAAATCGTTGCGCCCTCCGTAGGCCGCTGCTGGCATTCCCCCGCCCACGATTTTGCCCAGACAGGTCAGGTCTGGCCGCACTCCATAGAGGCCTTGCGCGCTTCCCTTCGCCACCCGAAAGCCGGTCATGACCTCGTCGAAAATCAACAGCGCACCCTCGGCATCGCAGAGAGTGCGCAGCCCCTTGAGAAAACCCGGGCGCGGGGGGACGCAGCCCATATTGCCCGCGATGGGCTCGACGATGATGCACGCAATCTCGCCCGGCCAACGCGCAAAGGCCTCGACCACGGCTTCGAGGTTGTTGTACGGCGCCTGGACGGTGAGCTCGGTCATCGCCGCCGGCACACCCGGCGAACCCGGAATGCCCAGGGTCGCCACACCGCTCCCGGCACCCACAAGCAGCCCATCCGAGTGCCCGTGATAACACCCCTCGAACTTCAGGACACGATCCCTGCCCGTGCAACCCCGCGCCAGGCGAATGGCGCTCATGGTGGCCTCGGTCCCCGACGACACCATCCTGACTTTTTTGACCGAGGGCAGGGCGCGGCAGATCGCTTCCGCGAGCTGGGTTTCGATTTCCGTGGGGGCCCCAAAACTTGTGCCGCGCTTCATGACCTCGCGCATGGCCTTGAGAATCGGCGGAGCGGCATGCCCCAGGATCAGCGGACCCCACGAGCCCACGTAATCGATGTATTCGTTGCCATCGATATCCCAGATCCGAGAGCCCTTGCCCCGGTCGATGAAAAGCGGCGTCCCCCCCACCGAGCCGAAGCCGCGAACCGGGCTGTTGACCCCTCCCGGAATCACGCGCTTGGCCGACTTGAATGCCTCGCGGGATGCCTTGAGGTCTGAACCGGTCTTCGACTTTTTCTTGGCGGCCAGAGTCCTCTACTCCTCGGTGCCGGTATCGTCACCAGTATCGTCACCAGTATCGGTACCGGTGGCGGTACCGTCCGCGGGGGCGGGATCGGGGTCGGTGGTGGTCGCGGTATCGGTGTCGTCCGCGGTCGCCGCGTCACCCTCAGCCAGGCGCGCCAGAGCGACAAGTCTTTCCTGGGAGCCAAGCTTCATGACTCGGACGCCTTGGGTTGCGCGTCCCATGATCGAAATGCCCGAGACGGGACAACGAAGCATCTTGCCACCGTCCGTAATCAGCATGACGTGATCCCCGTCTCCCACCTGGGCGACACCGACAACATTGCCGTTGCGCGGCGTTGCCTTGATGTTGATGATCCCCTGGCCTCCCCGCCGCTGCACCCGGTAATCCTCTAGGCGCGTTCGCTTGCCGTAACCGTTGGCGGTGAGCGTAAGAATCGTGGCTCCCGGAGAGAGCACCTTCATACCCACCACCGCATCCCCCTGGCCCAGGGCAATGCCGCGCACACCCACCGCCGTGCGGCCCATGGGGCGAATATCGCCTTCTTCGAAAAGAATCGCTTTTCCGCTCTGGCTCGCGACCAGGATCGAGCTGTCGCCCTTGGAACGCTCGGCCGCGATCAACTCGTCTCCCTCAGTTAGACCAACGGCGATAATGCCTCCACGGCGCGGGTTCGAATACGCGCTCAGCGCAGTTTTTTTGACTACGCCCTTGCGCGTACACAGGACCACACACTCGTCTGCACCCACTTCGTCGAAGCTTCGTACCGGGAGCATGGTCTGAACCACTTCCCCCTCGCCGAGTTGCAGCGCGTTTACGATCGCCTTGCCCTTGGCTGCCCGGCCCAATTGGGGCAGAGCGTGCACCTTGAGCCAATGCAAGCGGCCCCGATTGGTGAAGAAAAGCAGATACGCGTGCGTCGAGGCCACACCCAGGTGGCGCACGAAATCCTCACTCCGAGTCTCCATCCCCCGGGCTCCCTTACCTCCCCGGCGCTGGGCACGGTAAAGGGTAAGGGGATTGCGCTTGATATACCCAAGATGGGAAAGAGTGACGACCATATCCTCTTCGACGATGAGGTCTTCGTTGGTAATCCCATCCACTGCTTCGACAATTTGCGTTCGTCGGGCGTCGCCAAATCGTTCCACCACTTGACGCAATTCATCCACGACCACTTCGAGAATCCTGGCATCACTGCCCAGCAAATCTTTCAGGTCGGCGATCTTCAGCCTCAACTCTTCCAACTCGGCGACGACCTTCTGCCGCTCCATGGCGGTCAGGGAGCGCAGGCGCATTTCGAGAATCGCCTGGGCCTGGCGCTGGGAGAGCCCAAAACGCTCTTCCAGTTGGGCGCGCGCCGTAGCGGTATCCGCCGAAGCCCGAATCAGCGCGATGATCTCGTCCAGGTTGTCCAGGGCCACCATGAAGCCCTCGAGGATGTGAGCGCGTTCCTCCGCCCGGGCCAGATCGTAGATTGCCCGGCGAATCACGACTTCCTTGCGGAACTCGATAAAATGACGGAGCGCCTGCTTGATGGAGAGTGTCTGGGGACGACCACCGACGAGAGCCAACAGGTTTACGGCAAACGTCGTCTGCAGGGGAGTCATCTTGTAGAGCTGGTTGAGGATTATGTCTTCGGAGGCGTCGCGTTTGAGTTCAACGACAATGCGCATTCCCTCGCGGTTGGACTCGTCACGCAGGTCCGAGATGCCCTGGATGCGGCCATCCCGCACGAGGTCGGCCATTCGCTCCAAGAGAAGTGACTTGTTGACCTGGTAGGGGATCTCTGTCACGACGATCCGCATCCCGCGCTTGGTCTCTTCGAAGCCAGCCTTCGCGCGCAAGGTGAGATGTCCCCGGCCGGTCGCGAAGTAATTGCGAATACCATCGACCCCGCAAAGCATCGCGCCGGTGGGAAAATCAGGCCCCGGCATCTTTTCGAGCAGATCGTCCAGGGTACAGTCCGGATTCTCCGCCTCGAGCATCAGCGCTTCACTGAGCTCCGTCAGGTTATGGGGCGGGACATTCGTCGCCATGCCCACCGCGATTCCCGCCGAACCATTGGCAAGCAGGTTGGGAAAGCGCGCCGGGAGAACCACAGGCTCTTCCATCTGGCCATCGAAGTTCTCGGCGAAGTCCACCGTTTCACTGTCGATGTCCCGGAGCATTTCCACGGCTAGGGCATCCAGTCGCGCCTCGGTATAGCGATAGGCCGCTGCTGAATCTCCGTCGATGGACCCGAAATTGCCTTGCCCATCCACCAGGGGGTAACGGAGGGAAAAATCCTGGGCCATACGCACCATCGCCTCGTAGACCGCCGAGTCGCCATGGGGGTGGTAATGCTTGAGGACCTCGCCCACTACGCCCACTGATTTCTTGTGGGGGCGCGTGGGGAGCAGCCCTTCCTGGTTCATCGCGTAGAGAATTCGCCGATGAACCGGCTTCAGTCCGTCGCGAACATCGGGCAGGGCCCGGCTA
>DUCT01000028.1 GCA_012959665.1 Myxococcales bacterium
CCAGATCTGGTCGTAGTCCTGAGAGAGGGATACGACGATCTCCATGAGCTGGTCCATGGCCTCGGGCTTCCGTTCGGAATCCGGGGCCGTCGGTTGATTGGCAACATCACTATTCTCGGGCTTGTCGACCTTGTCCTTCTTTGAACCACTTGCGGCAATCTCGGCCTTCTCGGACTTGTCAACCTTGTCGGGCTTGTCGGGCTTGTCGGGCTTGTCGACCTTGGCAGACGTTGAAGCTCGGCGTCCTCGGGCTGGCTGGCTCCGGGGACTCTTCTTACGGTCGCGGCCCGACCCACCCTTCTCCTGCACCCGGACGAGGTCGTCGTAGTAGATGAACTCATCGCAGCCTGAAATCAGCAGGTTGGAGGTGGATTGTTTGACCCCGCACCCGAGAACTCGCTTGTCGTTCTCCTTGAGCTTGGAAACCAAGGGGGAAAAGTCGCTGTCCCCGGTGAGCAGAGCGAAAAAATCGATATGGGTTTTCGAGTAACACAGATCCAACGCGTCCACGACCATGTGGATATCCGCGCTGTTCTTACCGCTTGCCTTGCTGCGAGGAATATCGATCAACTCGATGCCATGGGAATGGAAGTCACGCACATCATCGCGGTAGTTGCTCCAGTCGCAATAGGCACGCTTGACCACGATGCGCCCCTTTTCGAGCAATCGCTTCAGGATCAGATCGATCTTGAACCGGCCACCCTTCATGTCGCGCACACCGAGGGCGAGGTTTTCGAAATCGACAAAGACAGCAATCAGGGGTTCATCGGCCATGGGGACCTCGGGTTGGGCTGGTGATCGATACGGCCATCCATCAGGAGGGCCCTATCCGTTATGGGGGTCAAGGAGCATGCCACCAAACAAAGGGGCAGAGACGCACGCTCAAATGCGGGGCGAGTCTAGCAGCCCCCACTGCCGAAGCGGCCCACTCAATAACCGACGGGCATCGGCCCCAGGGATCTTTTCTCGCGCCCCTGGGCGAGGCCCCGGTCGCTCACTGGCCCGGGCCCCTACCCCCGGACATGCCGCAACCGGACACATTCGAACACATCTGATCGTACTAAGGCAGCCGACCCGCAGATTAGTCCTTGTTTTTCAACGAGATGGAATGTAAAAGCGATAAAGAGTCCCCGAACGAGGAGTCGCCCGTGCACGGCAACGTTCTTGTAGTCGATGACCAACCCCTACCCCGCCGAGCCCTCGCCAACGAGCTGCGCGATGGCGGCTTCACGGTCCAAGAGGCCGCCGACGGCGCCGAGGGCTGGTCGCACTTCTGCCAGCACAAGCCTGACTTGGTGATCACGGATCTCGTCATGCCTGCCTCGGATGGCCTCCAACTCCTCGGCCGCATTCGGTCCCAATCCGACGTTCCCGTCATACTCTTCTCGGCCTACGGCACCGTGCAAAGCACTGCAGCTGCCTTCAAGGCCGGGGCGCAAGATTTTCTCTGTGCCGAGGAACTCTCGGAAGAAGGGATCGTCGAACGCGTGTCCCAGGTGTTGTCCTCGGTTCACAATCACCTCGAAAGCTCGCCCATATATCGGCACTTCGTCGGACAGAGCCCCTCGATCAAGAGGCTTCGCTCACAACTCGCGGCCTTGGCACCCCTGGCTTCCCCGGTCCTCGTCTTCGGCCAAGCCGGAACCGGCCGGGATTCCGCAGTCCGTACTCTTCATGAACTCGGCTTCACGACCGGAGGCCTATTCACCAGAGTCGAACCCTCAACGCCCATTCCGGACTTGTCGTCCGCCTTCCCTGCGGCCCTCTACCTTGACGGCTTTGAGCGGTTCCCTTCCGAAACCCGCGATCGCTGGCTCCACCGCTTGGGAGACGTGGAGCGACGGGGGTACGGCAAGACACGACGCATATTCATATCCAGCACATGGTCTCCCCTGCGTTGGCGTGACGAGCCAGCCTTCGCCTCAAGTCCAGGACATTCCTTGCTGAACTCGGCAGTCGGCCTCCCCTCGATGGCGACCTATCGCAAAGATATTCCCGAAATTGCAGCTGTACTCTGCGCCCGCATCTCGTCTCGCCTCGGACGTAAATTTCGACTCTCAACTGCAGCCTTGCGCCTTGTGGCCGAGCATGAATGGAGAGGACAAGCACGCCAAATTGCACAATTAATTGAGCGCGCAATCCACTTCTCATCCGGCCAACTAGTACGACGCGAAACCCTCGAACTCATGATCCACGAAAGCGCGGACAGCCTTTCGCGCTACAGAACGCTCCACCAGGAAAACCAACAGGACCTGCTCACCCAAACCCTTCGACAATGTGGTGGAAACATTTCGCTCACAGCCCGACGCCTCAACCGGAGTCGAGGCGCGGTCTACAGGATGCTCAGCAAGTACCGCATCCCACTGGAACGGGGAAACTGAGCTCCCAATCGCCGTGAAGACTGGACATCCATGAAGCATCTGGCCGAACTCGCACTACGCGCACCCAAGCTCAGCCTGGCGATCATCTTCGGGATTACCGTTTTCCTAGGATTCGGTGCCTCCCAGGTCGAGCCCGCATTCGGATTTCGGGTTCTCGTCGGCGACGATCACCCTGCCATCAAAACACTTGACGAAATGATCGAAGAATTTTCTGGAGGCCTACCCCTTCAGATCGGCTGGGAGTGCGGCCCCGGCCACCCGTGCAAGCACGTGTTCGACCGACCCTCACTCTCAATGGCCGACGCCGTGACCAAGGAACTTGCCATGGCCAGATATGTTCGCGACGTCCAGAGTCCAGCCAACGCGCCCATTCTAGTCCCAGCAGAGCAGGGCTTCCAGATACGGCGCTTTGTCACGCATGGAGAACTAGCACCCGACTCTGAGGCATTGGCCCAGCGCGCACTTCAGGATCGCCTTTGGACCGATCACCTTGTCGCCCAGACGGGCCTGGTCGGGGTGATTACAGTTCAGCCGAGCGACAATCGGGCTTCGACCGACCTCAGTATCATGGATTCCGTCTCCAGAGCCCTGGCGCCATTTGAGGCAGCCGGATTCACTTATTATCTCACGGGCGAAGCGCCGCGGATCGCCGCCGGCAAGGGGCTCTCAGAAAGCACGTCCCGCTTGATTCCGGTACTCGTTCTTCTGATTGGAGGAGTCCTTCTCTTCTTGACCCGATCCTGGCAGCAGAGCTTGATCGCCTTGGCAACCATGGGCCTCTCTTTAGTTTGGACCCTGGGAATTCTCGGATGGATCGGCTGGCCACAGGACGGAATGTTGGAAATCCTGGCGCCGTTGATCGTGATCGTCGGAGTCTGCGACGCCATTCATCTACTGAGTCGCTATGCCGAAAAACTCTCGCTCTGCTCCTCTAAGGAGGGTGCGCGCTCAGCGATGACAAAAGCTGTTTCAGAGATTGGTCCGGCTTGCCTAGTCACGACCCTTACCACCGCCGGAGCGCTTCTATCCTTCACTGCCAGTTCACTCGACACCTTCTTTCGCTTCGGCATCATCTCTGCCATAGGTGTCGCCAACTGTCTCGTCCTTACTTTCACGTTTTTGCCCCTGGTATCCTCCATACAGCTTGAACCCAGCCAGAAAATCGAACGGAATTTGGAAAAGTGGCAGGTCTTCCTCACGGCAATCGCGAAGACCAGCGCACGCCGAAGCGGCGCACTCCTCATGGCAGCAGCCGTCCTGATGCTCTTCTTCGGCTTTGGGTGGCTCAATTACCTGAAAGCCGATCAGAATTGGCTCGAAGCCTGGGGAGAGCGGAGCACACTGACTCAGTCCATCCGATTTTTCGAAAACCAGCTAGGAAGATCGCAAAGGCTTGAGCTGCAACTCAGCCTCCCCCTCGAAGTTCGACTTGAAGATCCGGACACTTTGGAAAAACTCAGTTCACTTTCAGATTCACTGAGTTCCATCGACGGCCTTGGACGTGGGACCAGCATCCTCTCTTTCCTGGACCGGATCAAAAACCTTGCTCATGACCCAGAGAACGGTTTCGGACGTGAAGTTTATTCAATCCGAGGCAATGCCGAACTGTTGGAGCTTATTTCTCTCGGCGATCCAGAGATGTTGGGGAAATGGGTCAACTTCGACCGATCAAAAATTCGGCTCTCGCTCGCTGCATCTGAAATTTCTCATAGTAAACGTAGCCTCCTCATGGACAAGGTCGAAGAAACCCTTGCGCATAGCTTGCCGCCGGGTTGGGAAGTAAGCCTCAGCGGTGAAGTGGCCCTGAGTCGCGACTGGACTCGGGACGTCCAAAACACTCAGCACCGAAGTTTTCCAATTGCTTTCGCGATTGTATTCGTG
The DNA here is from genome assembly GCA_012959665.1 of Myxococcales bacterium. GTDB lineage: Bacteria > Myxococcota_A > UBA9160 > UBA9160 > UBA4427 > JAZXM01. The sequence continues at coordinate 4,263 of DUCT01000028.1, forward strand.
CTCGTATCTGGGTTCCTGCGCTCGTGGAAACTTGGATTGGCAGCCATGGTTCCCACCTTGCTCCCGGTAGTCGTTGTGCTCGGATCCATGGGGTGGCTGGGAATGAGTCTCGACGTAGCAAGAGCGATGATTGCCGCCATCGTGATCGGAATCGGAGTCGACGACGCCGTCCACCTTCTTTCACACTACCAGCAAAGCAGGAAAACGGGTTCAACCAGCCGAACGGCCATTCGGGAGGCGGTCCTTGCTACAGGGCAAGCCATTGCAACAACATCCATCGCGCTGACATTGGGCTTTCTTACTCTCGTAATGTCTGACTGGCAAACCATTTCGAGTTTCGGATTCTTCGTCGCGCTGGCGATCATGGGGGCGCTGATCGCGACCTTTTTCCTACTTCCGGCGTTGATCTATCGCCTTGTCCCGGAGGTCGAACCTTGACCTCAGGCACAGGCAGAGGCAGACCGATTGCCCTGGAATCAAATCAGCTCCGCCAAACCCTGGCAGCCGCGCTGCTTCTACCCTTCGCCGGGGTGTTGTTCTTGGGCTTTCAACATGCCTTTGACCCTAATCCACCCATTCAAACGCCATGCTGGATCCTCTCCAATGGCTACGTGATCCAGAGCCCTTTCAATCCCACCTGCCCGATGAAGGGGTTGGATCGAGTCCTTCGAGTTGGTCCTAAAGGAGAGATGAAAGGTGTGGTCAACCCATCGAGGATCCGTGACGCCGTCTCGACGAGAAAGAACAGCCTTAATCTCGAGGTCGCTCGGGCGGGAAATACATTTCATGTTGAGCTGCCGATTAATTCTCCGACTAGGGGGGCCAAAATTTTACGTGCGTCGCTCGCAACGTTGTTCACAGGGTGCCTGATAGTTCTCCCTCTTATCCTCCTGCATCGCTCTCGCGCTCGCGCCGCAGTGCCCCTGGCCATCTTCTACTCGGCGATCGCAACGGTGATCGCAACCGCGCTCTCTGCTCAGCAATCTGAGCTTGCGAACCGAATCGCGACACTCGGCCTGATTCTGGCACCCGCAGCTCTCTACCATCTCGCTCTGGTCTTTCCTCGCGAGCGTGCCGTTGCAGTGGCGGTACCCGGCATCCAGTTCCTCCCGTATGGAATTGGAGTCCTTTTCCTACCTGTGGGCCTGCTGGCGCATGGCAGCGATCCTATTCTGTGGCCGCTTTTCTCGCACGTGGCGATAGCGGCAACCCTTGGCGCATGGACTCTGCTGATTCTGTCCTGCACCTACGCCCTCCAAGAGGCGAGTTCGTCCGAGGAATACGCCCGGGCACGACTGATGCTTCTTGGAACTTTTCTTTTCCCCCTCTTACCGACTATCGCCTTTGCGACCGTTGCCAACAGCTTCTTGGAAATTGCCACCTTCTACCTCTGGGCACTTCCGATTTCGCTGCCGATCCCTATCGGGTTGGCCATTAGCCGATACAACTTATTCGACCTCGAAATGAATATCCGGTTTCTGGTCGCCCGGATGGTTTTTCTCGGACTGTCCGCCCTCACCCTGTCTGTGATTTTCGTAGGAACATTGAGTCTGGCAGGCGCTGCCGAAAGCCTGCGTACGTTTACTGTGGTCGCACTGAGTTCGATCATCGGCATTGCCGCGCTCGAGGCCTTGCGGAGCCGAGTTCCCCATCTTGTCGAAAACACGTTGGCGCCCGCAATCCAGAACCTGCGCCAACTGAGGGGCCGCCTAGAAGAGGACCTCTCGACACTGCAAGGAGCGGACGCCATAAGCCGAAGAGTTTCCGAGGATCTGCAGAGCGGATTGACCGGCTGCAGCGGGTCGGTACTGGTCCAACATGGTGAGATCTGGAGGCCCGCGCACTTGTTCGGGGAAAACCCTCCTTGGGGCAATAACCTTGTACAGGAGGCCGTCTCGGCGCTCGGGCGTAGTCCTATCGTCCACCTCCCAGCTGCAACCAGCAGGGATTTCGACATAGCGGCTCTTGCCGAGGCTGAGGTCGAGGTCATTGCAGCAATCCGAGGCGGCGGCACACTCCTCGGACTCCTGCTCGTGACCTCACGTGGATGCCGCAAGCCCTACTCCTGGGTAGAACTCGACTTCATTGCGACGACAAGCACACTCACCGGTGTCGCACTCCACAATGCTCGCCTTTCCGAGGAACTGGTCGCGGCCGAAGAAAAGGCTGCTCTAGGGCGATTTGCTTTAGGTGTAGCCCACGATGTCGGAAAGGAACTGGGCTGGATTCACCGCCTGGCCCGACAACTTCCAAGTCGCATGGACGACTCCCAGCGGTTCGTGCGAGACACCCAACTGCTGGCAGACCTGACCAAAGATACTCTGGACGGATTGCGGCGCTTCGTCGAAGAATCGGCGAGGCGTGCCAGCGATGGAGACCCAGACTCCAGCCGAGGCGAACAAGCGCTCAGCGGAATCATCGCCCGGGCTGTCCGCCAGGTTGAAATTGAACATACCCCCCGGAAGGTCTCCGTCGTCGTCGATCCAGCCACGAGCGCGGTCCTTTGCCATCCCAGCTTCGGCCGTGCCCTTTTCAACCTTCTCGACAACGCCGCCCACGCGAGTCCGAAGGACCAAACGGTGCGACTCTTTGCCACCCGCGTAGGCACCGACCAAATACGCATCGAGATCGAGGATCGTGGGCCGGGAATCTCGCTTCACGAAATCGAGCGGGTTTTCGAACCTGGATTCACCACCCGGGCGCAATCGGGGGGCTCGGGGATCGGCCTGACCATCGCGAGGGACATCCTGAGCGGTCTCGGCGGCGGCATTCAACTCCGCCCCGGGCAGCCTTGCGGTACATTGGCGACAGTTCTATTTCCCATCCACTCCGAGTTGGGAATGAGGTCCTGATGCACCCTCGTGTTGTCATTTCCGAAATCGGCGCGATTGCCTCTCTTTTCGTCGCCACCCTTCCTGGCCTGAGTGCCGGCGCTCCCTCGGTGGCTTCATCTCCAGGGTCGGAGGGCATGGCGGCCACCGAATTGACGCGTCCCGCCGCCGCTTCGGGACTGGCTGGAACCGGTGATCCGCGACTCTCTC
>DUCT01000029.1 GCA_012959665.1 Myxococcales bacterium
CCTTGAGGTCCGGCTGGTTCTTCATTCGGGCAGATCGACCCATCGAATCCATGTCGGCTCAGTAGGAGTGGATGTGTAAGAACCGGAAACTACCGCTAGAAGTTTCAAGCGAAATCCCCACACTGAGCTGAAGCAGGAAAAAAATTCCATGAAACCTCGTGGGAGTGGATCGCAAGAATCAGAGAGCCCCAACCCCCTATATCCCCGCACGCTCCAGTCCTCGGCACCGCCCTTCGCTCGATAACGATTGCTGATATTGACTCGCTTCCGCCTCACCCGAGGCAAACCGGAGTCCCGCCGCTCAACTACAGCCGCTTGTACTCCCACAATTGGGGCACTTATAGCAAGCACCGTTGCGAATCATAATTGAACCGCAATCCATGCAAGACGGTGCATCGGCCTGATTGATAAAACTCGACCGGGCCGATGCAGGATCGACACTCCCTCCGGAGCCGCCTGCAACCGCCCCGACGGCCTGCAAGGGCGATGACGTTCCGGCCCCGTCTTCCGAACTGCCTCGACTTCCCCCCTCTGCTTCCCCCTCAATATAGCGATTCCCGATATAGCGGAACACATAATCGGTAACTGACTTCGCGATCGGTATCTCGGGATTGTTCGTAAAGCCGGACGGCTCGAACCGCGTATGGCTGAATTTGTCGACCAAGGCCTTCAAAGGCACTCCGTATTGCAACGCGATGGATGTCATCGTTGCAATGGTGTCCATCAGGCCAGATATGGTGCTTCCCTCCTTGGCCATCCTAAGGAAGATCTCGCCGGGCTCTCCCTCGTCGTACAGGCCAACCGTTAGGTAGCCCTCATGACCAGCAATGGAGAACTTGTGAGTAAACGCCTGGCGCTCATCCGAAAGCTTTCGTCGACGGGGGCGATATTCATCCAGTCGCGTCACAGTGGCACCCGCGTCCTTGCCCGAGTTCAGGGGCTGGGTTCGCTTGCTGCCATCGCGATAGATAGCCAGAGCCTTCAGGCCGAGTTTCCAGCCCTCCACGTACGCCCTCGTCACATCTTCGACACTGGCGGCTTCCGGGAGATTTACAGTCTTGCTGATTGCCCCGGAAAGGAAAGGCTGAACCGCACCCATCATCCGCAGGTGGCCCATCCATTGAATCGACCGCTGACCATTTTGAGGCCGAAAGGCGCAATCAAAAATTTCGATATGCTCCTCCCGCAGTCCCGGTGCGCCTTCGATGGTCTCTCTCTCATCGAGATAGGCCAGGATCTCCTGAACCTTGTTTTCACCGTAACCAAGTTTGCGAAGCGCCATGCCCACGGTCTGATTCGCAATTTTGAGAAACCCACCGCCCACGAGTTTCTTGTACTTGACGAGAGCAATATCGGGCTCCACCCCCGTGGTGTCGCAGTCCATCATAAAGGCGATGGTCCCGGTCGGAGCCAGCACCGTGACCTGGGCGTTCTTGAACCCGTGTTCGCGACCTTCTTTAATTGCCGCATCCCAAACCTCACGCGAAGCACTGAACAACTCCGGCCCAACACCCTCGTCATCCATTTGGTGCGAAGCGTCCCTGTGCATACCGATCACTTCCAGGAATGGCTTCCTATTCATTCGAAATTTCTGAAACGGACCCATGGCATGTGCAATTTTTGCGCTCATCAAGTAGGCCTCGCCGCACATCAACGATGTGATCGAAGCCGCAAGATTCCGGCCCTCGTCGCTGTCGTAGGGCTTCCCCCTGGCCATCAAAAGAGCCCCAAGATTCGCGTAGCCGAGACCCAGTGGCCTAAAAAGGTGACTGTTCTTCTCAATCGCCTTGGTGGGGTAGCTCGCGAAATCGACCAGTATTTCCTGGGCAAGAATCGTCAACGACACCGAAGATCGGAAGTCGTCCACCTGGAAAGACTGGTCCGAGTCCTCGACAAAGGTCATCAAGTTCAGGCTCGCCAAATTGCAGGCCGTATCGTCCAAAAACATGTACTCGGAACAGGGGTTGCTCGAATTAATGCGACCCGAGGCCTTCACCGGATTCCAGCGATTAATCGTGCTGTCGTACTGAATCCCCGGATCGCCGCAGAGGTGGGCGGCCTCGGCCATTTCGTTCAAAAGTTCCTTGGCCTTGAATGTCTCAACAGTGGCTCCCTTGGTCACCGACCGAGTATCCCAGGACCCGTCCACCTCGGCGGAACGCATGAACGCATCCTTGACACGCACCGAGTGATTGGCGTTCTGGAAATAGATGGAGTCATAAGCTCCGCCGGGCACATTGAAACCGCCGTCATAGCCTGCATCAATCAGCGACCAGGCCTTCTTCTCCTCGTTCGCCTTGCAGCTGACGAACTCCCTAATGTCCGGGTGTTCGGCATCCAAGATCACCATTTTGGCAGCGCGGCGGGTCTTACCACCCGACTTGATCACCCCGGCAAAAGCATCGAAGCCCCGCATGAACGAAACGGGACCCGAGGCCATTCCGCCCCCCGCCAACTGTTCGCGCGAAGATCGAATCGCCGAGACATTGGTACCGGCCCCCGAGCCTCCCTTAAAGAGCATCGCCTCGGTTTTGGCCAACCCCATGATCGATTCCATGGTGTCGTCCACCGAGTTGATGAAACACGCGCTCGCTTGCTGGGGTGTGTTCTCGACCCCAAGGTTGAACCAGACCGGGCTGTTGAACGCCATCTTCTGATTGACGAGCAGGTAGGTGAGTTCATCGGAGAACGCCTCGGCGTCCTCGGGGGCCGCGAAGTAGCCTCCCTTGATGCCCCACTCAGTAATCCGCCCAACGACTCGGCCGATCAGTTCCTTGATGCTTCGTTCCCGTCCGGGCTGCCCCACGTGGCCTCGGAAATACTTGGAGACCACGACGTTGGTCGCCAACTGCGACCACGAGGCGGGAATCTCCACGTCGACCTGCTCGAAGACCGTCTCACCTTTTTCGTTGCTAATATTTGCCGTTCGGAGTTCCCATTCGACACAGTCGAACGGATCAGCCCCGGCCACAGTGAACCGGCGGGGAATTTTCAGTCCTACTTTCCGCCCTGCGGCCCTGACCCACTTGCCGCCTTCCGCGGATTTCTCTGCGGGCTTTACCGACCGAACCTGCTGAGTGCTCTTCGCACCGCTCTCAGTGCTGTTCTGAGTGCTGTTCTCTTCGTTCACGCTTCGACTCCCGTTCGATTCTGAGCTGCGCACTGCGTCGACCAGGGCTTAGGTCCAAATTCGTATCTTGGCCGACCAGCGGATGGGTTCACACTCCCTCCGCTAGCCCGCGCTTCGAATCCGGTCTTCCCGCGATGTCCGGAACCTTTCTTTGAATCCGACCCTGTCCGACCCCTACCCTTGATTTCCAAGAGGAGGAGCGGCTGTGACGTCATTTTGGTGGGTGACCACCGGATTCTTGGCTCTCGGTACGCGGGGAGATCTCCTATCAGTCCCAACCGCACTTCACGCGCTCTTTTTCGAACTCCCTTTGGTGGTTTGTCTGATGGCGATCCAGGTCCCAGTTCCCGAACCGTCCCGTTCTGTCGTTCTGTCGCCTGATCTGTTGGTCTTTTGGTCTTTTGGTCTTTTATTCTGTTGGATCTCTTGAACTTTTGGTCTGTCGAGCTCTTGCTCTCTTGAGCTGTCTTTCTCTTGTTTTTCTGTTCTCTTGTTTTGCTGTTCTCTTGTTTTGCTGTTCCCTTATTCTTGGCTCGCTCGTTTCTTTCGCTGTTTTTCCTGCTTCGCCAAGTTTTTCTTTTCCTTCTTACTGCTTTTTCTAACTGTTCCTTTTCTTTCTGTCCCACTCCGCGGTCCGATCCTTTGGTCCTTCCACCGCAGTGCCGGTCTCTCCTGTTCTCTTCTCCGTCATCGCATCATCGATTGCGATCGTTTTCTTCGTATCGACATTCGGGATTTTCCTTTGGGAACAAAGAGTTCCAACGAGTCACACGCCCTACAAAAAAATCATCCGCAACCCGCTGTACCCGCTTGACTCATCCCCGCACCGGTGCCTAATCCTATCGGCCCTTGCACCGGCCACGCTACTCCTTCATCACTTCGAACCCGATTTACACTTCGCCCGCGCGGCGACTGGACCAAGGCCCTTCTCTCAATCAACCCTTTCTGGCCCGGCGGCTTGCCCCGCCGATCCTTGCAATACATCGTTTGGTTCAGGGGGTCCCTCAAGCCCCATCCCTCACCTTGCCAACCCGCGCAGTTCGTCGCGCGTGGCCCAGCGTGGCCAAGTACTCGTGGCCAAGTACTCGGTGACCCAGCACTCGGCGGCGAAGTATTGGGGTAAGTACTTGGGGCAAGTACCCAACCCGTGCTCCGCGGAGGGGGGCTCGACTGAACCTGCGCCCGGCAAACTGTGCGACTCCTCGCTCCCCGGGCGAAGCCAGTCGGCTTCGTCTCGACCCTCTGAAGCACTGAGGCTGGGAGGTCCGGATCTGAAATTCTCGAGGCTTCTCGGCCAGTCGCTGAGTTCGGGCCGATACTCCGTGTGGAAATGTGTGGGAGACCATGGAGAACGCTCACCGGGCGGTCGAGAACCCGGCGAAGAGACGGGTCCGCGAGGACCCCGAGCACTTTCGACGATTCCGACCCAGCCGAATCCTGCAAGGCTAGGCGGGACTCGGGCCTGAGAGGAATTCACGGGTCCCATCCCTCCGGGTTAGGCCTTCTCTCACCGTCTCGGCCCCGGGATGCTCACCGGGCCGGCGCAACGCCAGCGAGTCGGGGTGATGAGCCCGGGGAAGATGCCCGGTGGGCTATGCGGTTCGGCAACCTGCCTCTCCAATACGTACCTCTCAATCCGTGCCCCTCGCTCCAGCGCTCCAGTACTCTCGATCCAGCGCTCCAGCAATCAAAAAAAGCTCAAAAAAAAACGCAGATGAGGGGGGCGCCGGTACTCCCGGCGCCCCCGAACTCGAGTGAGATAAAATCCACACTTCAAGTTCGCGCTCCCCCTCGCAACCGCCAAGTTGCGACCCCCCCAGGCTACAGGGGGAACATCACATCCCCGTAGAGTGAGAATGCTTGCCCTGCTGCCGGGCGTCAAGCATAAAGCCACAGAATATTGGGGTTATTGGTGCGTTGAACCACAATCTCTTGTGTTCGAGGGGATCCCCTGGGGGCCTCCAGGAGCCCTGACTGCCTACTCGGGCAACCCCGTAAACCGAATCCCCAGGCCTTCGGGCAGCTTATACCTCATGTTCATCCCGATCAGCAGCGCGGTCATTTCTTCCACAATCCGGGCGTTAGCGAGCGGCCCGCCGTCGACCCCCCGAAGCCCCGGAATCAGCTGGCACAGCTCCATGATCCGCGCGCGCGGGGCCTTTTTGCCCGAGACCACGACATCGCACTCCACCGGTTCGCCCAGATCCCGCAATCGGTGAGCCGAGACGTTCTGAAAAGCCGAAATCACATGGACCCCGGCGGGCACTAACGACTGAACCAGTTCTGCCGCCGACCCCTGCCAAATTCCTACGGTTCGCGCCGCGCCGTCCCCCACGGCCGTCGCCAGGGGCACTGCCATCGAGACGAGGATTTGATCTTCGGCCAAGACCTCCTTGATGGATTTCACGGTGCCCGCCGTGTGCTCGAACGGAACCGAAAGAATAACGATGGGGGCCTGGACCGCGGCCTCGCTATTTTCGTGCCCACTCACCTCGGCGTCCGGAACGGCCTGGCGGACCTCTTCGGCTGCGGCCACAGCCCGGTCGGCTTTGCGCGAGCCGATTACGACCCGGCGCCCTGCCTTGGCAAAGCGGAGGGCAAGTCCCAACCCCTGGTCCCCGGTTCCACCGAGTATCGCGATGGCATCTCGATCTGTAGTAGTCATGGCGCCGGAGTCTAACCCAACCCCGAGGGATCTCGATCCGCGAGACTGCGCAGACGCTCAAAGGAATAGATCCCCGTGTCGTGGCCATCGCTCCAGCCGATGCCAATGGCATACCGACCCACCGAGGTGATCTGAATCGGATGAACATCCTCGGGCACTGCCGCCGGGTCGAGCTTGTACTCGCCCGTCCACTCGTCGACACAGACAGCGCAGGCGCACGCCAGCCGCAGGGCACGCACATCAAAGACACTCTCAACGTCGTCTCCCCAGCGAATACTCAGGGCCCTGGACCCACTTTGCTGGATCTGGGTTGGGATCGTTCGAGAATCTTCGGAGCTCATTCGACCAACCATAGTCCGCGGATCCCGCGTGGGCGATGCCACTCCACGCGCTCGCTTCGACCGGGCTCCCACCCACTCACCCAATCGCCGCCCCGGGCTGTATGCTCCCTCAATGCCCGCCCTCAACCTCGAAAGAGCCGCGCAGGTGGCCAGCCACGCCTGCGACCTGGCGCGTCGGGAAATCATGCCCCGCTTTTGCGACGTGAGCGTCGAGTTCAAAGCCGACGGATCCCCGGTCACCGAAGCAGATCGGGCCGCCGAGCGCGCGATCCGAGGGGTTTTAGAGAGCGCTTACCCAGACTTTGGGCTCCTGGGCGAGGAGTACGGCGAAAACGAGGCCGGACGAGAAGGCCCTCGCTGGATCGTCGATCCCATCGACGGGACCATCGCTTTCTCGCGCGGTATCCCCCTTTTCGGCACATTGATCGCCCTGCTCGTGGACGACGAACCGGTCTTGGGAATCATCGACTTGCCCGCTCTCGATGAGCGGTATGTCGGCTGGACAGGCGCGGGCTGTCACCGCAACGGCCGCCGGGTCCGGGTTTCGGATCGCACCGATCCAACCCAATGCCTGGCGAGCACCGGTGATCGGGTCTGCTTCGAGTGGTCCGGGCGCCAAGCCGGTCTCAAGCGCATGACCGCAGATCTGCCCCTGCTCCGGACGTACACCGATGCCTTCGGGCACTCCATGGTGCTCTCGGGGGCGGTGGACGTGATGGTGGACTGCGATCTCAACCCATGGGACGCCGCGGCCACACAGATCCTGGCCGTGGAGGCCGGGGGAGCCTGTGTCAGCCTCACCAGTGCCCGGAACAAGCTGGACCTGATTTTTGGCAATCCAGCGCTTGTCGAGCGGGTCGCCGAGTTCTTCGAAGCCGATCACTGACCGCGTTCCAGCACCCCCGCTACACCTGGGCTGCCGCATTTTAAAAGAGCCGCCCGAGGGTGAGTCTTCGGGGCCGCTCTTACGCTATCGTCGAGCGCCCAGAAACTCCCCGCGTCGACTTCATCGGTGGCCAGCGTCGACTCGAATTCGGGCCCGTGCCACGACTTCCAGAGACTCGAGCGCTATTTCGGCCGGAAGCAACTGGGCCCCTTGAGAATCTGAAATCGCTCCCGCCGAGCTTCAATCAAATCCGAGGAATCACTCGGTCCCACAGAAACGGA
>DUCT01000030.1:0-6383 GCA_012959665.1 Myxococcales bacterium
GGAAAAAGTCAGGGAATCATTTATTGAATCGCATCAGAAAAATCGCCAGGCATGGGGCAGTCGACCCCATACGCCACCAGTGAGGCTAATCCCCACCCTGGAACCGAGGGTTTCTGGGGATAGGACATTCAAGCTGTCCTCCGGCACAACGTCCGAGCCTGGGCGTTATGCTAGATCCCTAGAGGAGCCCCGTGGCGGGCGAGAAGCCGGACGACGTCATGAAACCGAATGATCCAGACTGGGAGGAGCTGCGTGCCCTTGAGCAGTCGCTGTGGAGAGCGGAAACCCGATTCGATCGGCCCTTGATGGGAAAGACGTTCGCCGACGACTTCTACGAGATCGGTCGTTCGGGGCGAATTCATACCCGCCAGGATTGCCTGGACCTTACCCCCGAACCCATCGATGCCTTGCTGCCGCCTGCGAATTTCAGGGTAAGGTTGATCTCCGCCGATGTCGCCCAGGTCACCTATACGAGTCATGTGACGTATGGGGGAGTCGTCCAGCGCGGTCATCGGTCATCGGTCTGGACCCGGACCGCTGACAGTTGGGTTCTGCACTTCCACCAGGGGACAGTGTGCTGGGATGAGGCGGCCGGGGCGGATCGGGGAGGATAGGACATTCAATCTGCCTTCCAGCACAACGTCCGAGTATGGGTGTTATGTTAAACCCTTGTCACAATCGGGCTTGGCCCCGTGGTCATCGCGTAACTTGGCCACTCAGGATTATTTATGTGCTTCTGACCCGGTTCTCAAACAAGAAAAACCCAAGGAGCAAGCGGCATGACCCTCCAAACGACGACGGGTGACTTTTCTGATCGCATCTTTCCCTTTCCCCCACATAGATCCAGTGAATCTCGCGGTGAGGCGGCCAGCGTGACGCGACATTTACTATTCTTGATTGCTCTCTTTTTGGCGATGCCGGGGACATCTGCCGGAGCGGGAGCTTCGTTTACAGCCCTCGGCGACCTCGCAGGTGGGTCTAACATTAGCCTGGCGTATGGTGTCTCCGACGACGGCTCGACTGCAGTAGGAGAGAGTGTCTCCGCCGCGGGCCGTGAGGCCTTTCTTTGGACCGCCGCCGGAGGCATGATCGGCTTGGGCGACCTCTCGGGCGGGGCATTTGATAGCTACAGTTTGGATGTCTCGGCCGACGGCTCTTCTGTCGTGGGCGGATCCGTCTCCGCCGCGGGCCATGAGGCCTTTCTCTGGACCCAGAGCAGCGGCATGATTGGGCTGGGCGACCTCCCCGGCGGAGGCGTTCCCACCATCGATGCCTTCTACAGCCATGCCCGGGCCGTGTCCGACGACGGCTCCGTCGTGGCGGGCTACAGCCACTCCGCCTTGGGCGTCGAGGCGATGCGCTGGACCTCGGGCACTGGCATGGTGGGCTTGGGCGATCTCGCGGGTGGGACATTCGACAGCGTTGTCTACGACGTCTCCGCCGATGGCTCGGTCGTCGTTGGCCATGGCCACTCCGCCTCGGGCCGCGAGGCGATGCTTTGGGCCGCGGGCAGTGGCATGGTAGGCCTAGGCGACCTCGCGGGTGGGATGTTCGACAGCGTCGCCCTCGCCGTCTCCTCGGACGGTTCGATCGTGCTGGGCCAGAGCGTGTCCGCCTCGGGCGGCGAAGCGTTTCGCTGGACCCAGAGCGGAGGCATGGTGGGCCTGGGGGATTTGCCGGGCGGACTCTTCGAAAGCTACGCCTTTGGCGCCTCCGACGATGGCTCGACCGTGGTGGGCCGAGGCTACTCCGCTTCGGGCCAGGAGGCAATTGTCTGGGACAATTCGAATGGCATGCAATCGGTGAAACAGATCCTCGTTAATGAGGGCATCAACCTCACGGGTTGGATGCTGGCAGAAGCGACAGGCATCTCTGCCGACGGCCGAACCCTAGTTGGCTGGGGCTTCAACCCTTCAGGAGACTTTGAGGCATGGATCGCTACAACCCCTGAACCCACCACCGCGCTTCTGCTGGGACTCGGGCTTGCGGGCATGGCAGGTTACCGCCGCCTCTCGGCTGTGAACCAAAACCCGGGGAGAACTCGGGGAGTGGTTCTAGGGGCGGTCTCGGTGCTCTAAGTATCGCCAGGGCCAGCCAGGGCAGGGTGGTCACGGGTTCGATTCCCGCCGCCTCCACCACTTCCTTTCCGCCCCGTTTCAGGCCCGGTCCTGATAGGGCGTCCGGGCATGGGCATTATGTTGAATCCCTGGCGGGAGCCCCGTCGCGGGTGTCTGCGGGAAGCCAGCTTGAATGGCCCATTTCCCGGTGTAGTATTCGGTGTGTTGGGGCGCTCCGGGCCTCGGTCGGCAGCTGAGCGCCGGGCCGTTGGAAGGCTAACGGATCCTCGTAGTGGGCCGAAGTAATCGACTCGTTCTTGCTATCGCTTCCGTCCTCCTCATCCTTGAGGGCCCGACTGGTTTCGTCGGGCTTCGAGAGCCCGCAGTTCTATGGTGGCTCCACTTTTTGGCTGGCTTCGTTGGTCTGCTCATCGCTGTGCGGCCGCAGTTTCTGATCGGCAGGTTCTCAGAAGAGAGCGAAGTTCAATGGGACCATGCATATGGCACAACCGGGCCAAGGCACACGGGACTTGTCTGGCGGGCATATCCGAAGTTGTTTTCTATGGTCGGTATTGTGTACATCCTGCGCGGCGTACTTCTCGTCATCATGAGCGCATCGCCCACAACGACCCCGCCCGTCACGGGGCTCCCCTAGGGATTTAACATAACGCCCAGGCTCGGACGTTATGCCAGAATGCAGCTTGAATGTCCTATCCCCTTCCTGTCAGAATGGGCCCACAGTCACTCACCTCGGGAAGGGGATTGTTTTGCGGAAGTTTGTTCTGGCAGCGGTATTAGTTTTGATGGCGGGCGGCGCGCAGGCGGCCACGTTCAGCGGGCTGGGTGATTTACCGGGGGGGATTTTCTGGAGTCTTGGAGAAGACGTTTCGAATGACGGTTCGACGGTGGTGGGCATCAGTAGGACTGCATCGGGCAATGAGGCATTTCGATGGACCCAAAGCGGAGGAATGGTCGGTCTGGGCGACCTCTCGGGGGGGGAATTCTTCAGCCATGCCACTGGTGTCTCCGCCGACGGCTCGACGGTTGTGGGCCATAGCGGTTCTGCATCGAGTCTTGGTAGTGAGGCATTTCGATGGACCCAAACCGGCGGAATGGTCGGCCTGGGCGACCTCCCGGGTGGGGACTTCCACAGCATCGCGTATCACGTCTCCGCCGACGGCTCGACCGTAGTGGGCCAAGGGGGCTCCGCATCGACCGATGCTGAGGCGTTTCTCTGGACACAGAGCGGCGGGATGGTCGGTCTGGGCGGCCTTCCGTTTGAATCGCATAGCTGGGCCTACGGTGTCTCCGCTGACGGCTCGATCGTCGTGGGCTCGAGTCGCACTCCATTTGGCGACGAGGCGTTTCTCTGGACACAGAGCGGTGGGATGGTCGGGCTTGGCGACTTCGCAGGCGGAATCTTTGCGAGCGGCGCTCGGAGAATTTCCACGGACGGCTCGACCGTGGTGGGCGTCGGTTCGTCCGCATTGGGCTATGAGGCATTTCGATGGACCCAAAGCGGAGGAATGGTCGGTCTGGGCGACCTCCCGGGTGGGACTTTCGATAGCTGGGGCGCCGACGTCTCCGCCGATGGCTCGATCGTGGTGGGCAGGAGCAACTCGGCGCTGGGCGAGGAGGCATTTGTCTGGAATGAGACGGATGGAATGCAGAGCCTCAAGCAGGTTCTCATCGACCAGGGCATCGACATGACGGGCTGGACGTTATCTAGAGCCCGGAGCGTCTCTGATGATGGCCTGACCATCGTCGGCTGGGGAACCAACCCTTCGGGCGACTTTGAAGCGTGGATCGCCACGCTTTCCGCAAGTAGCCCTCCTCCAGTTCCCAGCCTGGGGCCTGCAGGCATGAGTGTGCTCGCGAGCCTCCTTCTGTGCATCGGCCTCGTGGCTTCTAGGCTCCGGTCCAGGCATACGTAAAACGGGTCCCGCGAACGGGATCAGATTTCCGTCCCGGGCTTAGTTGTCATATTGTCTAGTATCGGTGATGTGGAAAACGAGGCTTGAAGTTCCTATCCGCCCGTCACGGGCTCCCCTAGGGATTTAAATTAACGCCCAGGCTCGGACGTTGTGCCAGAACCCAGCTTGAATGTCCTATCCCCCGAATCGCGCCCGGGTCACCATTTATTTCCTTGGGGTTCTTCGAGCGGGAAGGAGGCCTGCGGGCCGAACCAGGACGAAGAACGCGGCGACGCCCACGATCGCCAGGATCAGCAGTTGCCTGCCGAGTGCCGACATCATGGGGAGCACCGGAAAGTCGGTTGGGTCAAGTGGGTTCGTCCCGAGATCCACTTCCACCCCGTCTCCAACCGAATCTCCATCCGTATCCGAGTTGAGAGGGTCCGTTCCGGTGTTCTGAGCGTCTGTGAAGATGCCCGTTCCCGTCTCCACCGCGTCTAGAAGCCCATCGCCGTCATCGTCCAGATCTGCGTTGTTGCCCGTGCCATCGCCGTCGGTGTCGTATTGCTCATCGGGGTTCAACGGAAACGCATCTAGATCGTCGTTGACTCCGTCTTCGTCGGTGTCGAAGATGACTGAAAAACCGTACTTGATTGAAGGAACGCATAAGAGATCGTTCTCTTGAACGGCTGGCGATACCATTCGGAACTGATCCGTAGTCTGGATATCAACACCGGGGGGCCACTTGTCGATTGTGTCATAGCAGGTCATATGGGTCTCGTTATCGACAATCGGGTAGACATTTGAGCCTCCAGAACCAGGGCAGCACGAGGGGTCCTGGCCACCTGCAAGGTGCTGACACTCGACGATGAGGGTATCGGTCTGGTCGATGACGCCGTCGCAATTCACATCGCAAAGCGAGAGATCGCCGCCGCAACCGGCAAGGATGAGTTCGTCGGTCTTGTTGACGAAGCCGTCGTCGTTGAGGTCACCGTCGCAGCATTCGGTGAGCGTCTTCTGGACTGGATTGCAGAAATAGCGAGGTTCCTTGACATCAACCTCCTGCAGCCCCCATTGGTCGACCAGGGAAACCACGGTCTGGGTGAACGCTGCACCTGGGAGGACGTCGTAGCAGAGGAAGTGTCGCAAATCGTCGCATATGCCGAGCCCGTCGCCCGGAGTGGCATCGCATTCTTCATGCTTGAGGCATTCCTGTGCCACCATCGAGGGCGGCGCGGTACAGGCCCCGGGCGCACCCTCGTTATTCTTTTCGCTGGGGACGACGAGATAGGCTTCGCTCCAGGTGGACAGCGTCTGGTCGCCGAATTGGTTGTTCAATGAAACGAGGCGATTGACCTGGGGTTTCTTGGGTAGGAGGCGGTACCAGTTCTGATGTTCTTTGGGTTGCACTATCCCCTCGCCGTTCTTGTCGACGGGGTTGGCAAAGAGGTCCAGAGCCCCGGCCACGACGTCCAGAGGTTCATTTCGGAACTGGTCCAGCAATTCGACGCGTCTAGCAAAGGGAATATCGTATACCTGGTAAACCTTGTGGTGGTTGGCCTTAGGCTCGACCGCTACGTCGTCTATGTAGTAGTAGGGCCAAAGATTTCCACCACCTAGCATGGTGGTCGTGAGCGACGCCAAAGTCTGCACGTGGAATCTTCCAATCGTCAGGTGATCTTCGCCCCCGGAGGCAGTATACGTTCCGCCGACGAGTACCCAGCCCGTTTTGTCCGTCAAATGGTTTCCGGTGGGGTTTTCGATCTGTGGCGAGAGCGGAATTTCCATCATGATCGGGAGTGGGCCGACCGAGCCTACAGAGAGGTGGGCACCTATACTGTCTGTAGCTGGCGAAGACCAGTCGGCGAGCGAGACGTAGAACGAGACCGAGTAACTCGCGCCCGCGACCAGTGGTAATAGAAGCGGCACCTCGATGTATTCGGAATAGGTAGGAGTCCCAGGTGGGTCGGCGGGGTTGAACCCGACCGACGTGGCGAAACCCGCGTAGGCAGACCCTGTACGGGCCGACTGATTTCCGGCAATGTTGACGGGCACGCCCATGCCCGACAAGGGGCCACTACAGGCATTGAAATAATCTGGAGAGGCCACGGTAGGCGATGACCACGGGGGCGCAAAGGAGATCGGGCTAAACAGGCCATCAGTAGGGCACTGCGTATAAGTCTCGAAGCTCGGATTCGGGACCAGGTTCACAGCCGAGGCGGGTAGCGACGCGAGCACGGCGAGCCCGCACAAGATTTTGCGAATCCACCCCATGACACGTTCTCCCTCGCTGGCCATCACCCCTCCCCGGGTTGGCCCGATGGGCCGTGTCCCGCTTCCCGTCACGGGCTCCCCTAGGGATTTAACATAACGCCCATACTCGGACGTTGTGCTGGAAGCCAGCTTGTATGTC
>DUCT01000030.1:6393-7283 GCA_012959665.1 Myxococcales bacterium
TTCAATGAGTCTCAGCGGCCTGCGCTCCGCTCGCCATCAGAACCAATACCGCTGCTAGAATAAGCTTCCGCATAACAAGCCCCTTCCCGAGGTGAGTGAGTGAAGCCTCATTCTCTCACGGAATGGCAGGGAAGTGGCAGACAATTCGTTGTCGAACGCCATCAGAAAAGTCTAGAGCGGACTAGAGCCTCCCTGGGCGGACCAGCGGACACAGCCGCGCTGGCTGGCCCTGAGAGTGGACCTAGGGCCGCTGCAGATCCCCTAGAGCGGGATCGCGGAAAGGTCAGCGAGCCGTCGCCTCTACGAGCGAGCCCAGGTGCCGTGTACTCAGACAGAAGAGTTAGGAGCGCCTACGGCCCTTCGCCGCAAGTCCTGTTAGACCGAGGCCGAGTAGGAGGGCGGTGGAGGGTTCGGGGACCAAAACCCAAGAACCAGAAATTGGAGCAGAAGCAGACACGCCAAAGGCCGCCCCCCCGAAATCGTATCCAGGTAAAAACGGTCCACTAGAAAAGCAAGTACCCAGAGCAGGTGCTGGCCCTAGGCTACCGCACGAGATGACTGCTTCCTGGCTGCCTGAAATGTTAAAACCAACGGACCAGTCCGCGATGGTGCCGTTCGCATCCGTGGATACGAGAACTTGCTGGAAAAGGGGAGGAGCCGCACTGGAGTAGGTTTGGACGCCGTTGCTAAATGACCAGGACTCAAGAGACGCTAACAAGTCGGCCCCCACAAGATTGGGTGCAAGTGGGCTAGCCAGTGTAATGCTGCCAGAAACGGACATCGCTGTGGTATACGGGCTAGACGCGGCATCAAAATTAACACCGGTGTAGGTATAGGTGGTCGCCTGCGCCCCGCTCGCCAGTAGAACCAATGCTGCTGCCAGAACAAAC
>DUCT01000031.1:0-12050 GCA_012959665.1 Myxococcales bacterium
TGCGACGAGGGGCTGGACGAAAGGGCCTTCGAAGCCGAGTTTGGCGAATCACCCCGGGAACGCTTTGGCCCGGCCATCGGCGAGTTGTTGGCCAAGGGTCTACTCGAAACACCCGGGGAAGGACGTCTGGCTCTCAGCCGGCAGGGTCGTTTGTTGGCGGACACGGTCTGCGCCGAGTTCGTCTAGGCGCCGGGTGTCAGGGAGTCTGGGCCTTGAGGAATTCGACCACGCGTTGGGCCGAGGCCTGGACCGCCGGTCCTTCCTTCCACGCTTCGACGAGCTCGGCCCGGGGCGCCAGCTGGGCGATCTCCCGGGAGATGGCTTCGGGATGATAGAGGTCGTCGCCCATCAGGATCAGCAGGGGGTGGGAGACGCTCCGCACGAAGTCCCGGGAAACATTGAAAACGAAATCGCCGTCGTACATGCGGCCGCGAAAGGCCGCCCAATCGGCGGCGGACACTTCGGGTCTGGTTTTGCGCAACTCGTCCGCCCATTGGTCAAACATGGCGTAGAAGGCTTCGCGGTTCGCGTCGGTATGCCCGATGGGCTGCACGAGAACCGCTCCGGCGACTCGACCCGGGTCGGCTTCGATCAAGCCCAGTCCATAGGATCCGCCGATGCAGCAGCCCAGGGCGTGGCAGCGGTCGATGCCCAGTCCGTCGAGCAGGGCGATGTGGTCTGCGGCGTACGTCTTCCAGCCGTCCGTGCCCGAAATCGCTGCGCTGGAGTCCCCGGCGTTGCGCTGATCCATGGCGATCACACGAAAGTGCTCGGAAAGCACTTCGATGGGGTTCCAGGGCATCCGGCTCCAGAAATCGATGGTGGAGTTCATTCCGCCGGGTGCAAAGAGAAGTACGGGAAACCCCCGACCGAACTCCTCGTAGTGCAGCTTGAGATCGTCCCTTTCCCAGATCGGCATGGCTTCTCCTCGCCGGGTGGGTCAGCGTTTGGCTGGGCCCGGGCGCCGACTCTATGCCAGGGAGCAGGCCCGGGCACCCTGTGCGGGCCCTGGCCGGCTCCTCGCGCGAGGGGTAGCCGCCGGACGCCGATCCCGCCCCGCAGCGATTGACGGCCCGGCGTCGGGGTGGTAGACACACTCTGCTGAATTTATTGATGTTTTTCCAAGCGATGGGATTTTCATGAGTTCGAGCAAGTCGACGAATCAATTCTTACCGGGTCTGGGTGACCGCCAGCAGATGGTGCTGCGCGCGGTGGTCACGGCCTACGTGGCCCACGCCGCGCCGGCCTCCTCGACCACGGTTTCACACCTTCTCCCGGTGGCGCTTTCCAGCGCGAGCATCCGCAACACCATGGCGGACCTGGCTTCCCTGGGCCTGATCGAAAAGCCCCATGCCTCGGCGGGACGGGTTCCCACCGAGACCGGTCTGCGAATCTTCGTCGAGCAACTTTTGAATCCCCCCGAGTTGGCGGATTTCGATCGGCGCTCGCTCTCGCATGCGTGCGAGGAAATTTCGGGCGACGAGTTGACGCGTTGGGTTTCTCGCCTGCTCTCCGAGCGGACCCACCAACTCGGCTTCGTGGTGGCCCCGCGCATCGAACGTGTGCCCATGCGCCACGTTAGTTTTGTGCGCGTTGCCCGGGACAAGTTGCTCGCGGTTTTGGTGCCCGAAGCCGGTCCGATCCAGCAGCGCGAGATCGAGGACGCGGGTTTCGGGGATCAGGCTGAACTCGATGCGGTGGCGGCCCAACTCAACGAGCGGTTGCCGGGGCAGACCCTCGGCGAGATGCGCATGCTGCTGGAGAGCGAGTTGCGCGAACTCCGCAGCAAGGCCCGCAGTGTGTACTTCAGGGCCGCGGATCTCGGCCTGCGCGCGTTCGCGGTTTCGACCGCCGAAGAGACGGATCTGGTGATTACCACTCGCTCCGCTCTGCTCAGCCAGCCCGAGTTCAACGACCCCAACCGGACCCGGGCAATCTTTGAAGCGGTAGAAACCAATCGTCGCCTGCTCGATGTGATCGAGCGTGTACTCGAGGAACCCGTGGACGCGGTCTCGGTTTCCTTGGGCGAGGAACTGGCGGATTTGGGACTCCGCAATTGCGCAATGGTGGCGGTCTCCTACGGTTGTGCGAATCCCTCGGTGCCGGCGGGGGGCAGTGCCGCCGGATCCGAAGACCGAGCCGTGGGGGTTCTGGGCGTGATCGGGCCCAACCGAATGGACTACGGCCGGGTGATCCCGTTGGTGAGCTATTGCTCGCGCCTGGTCACCGAAAAGCTGATTCAATGAACGCGTCCGTGGACAGGGCCCGGACCAAGAGGATGAAATGACGCCGCCGAAGAAAAAGGCCCAAAAGGGCGATGAGATCCCGAGTGTTGAGCCGAGCGAAGAATTGGTCGAGGCCTTGAGAGAAGCCGCTGAGGCCGTAGCCCCCCCGGCGACCGATCCCGGGGAGGGCGCCGCCGCCGAGGCCGCCGGCCCCGGGGAAGAAGCCCTGGCCCAAACCCGGGAGTTGGACGAGGCCCGGGACCGCTTGGTGCGGCTCCAGGCGGAGTTTGAGAATTTTCGCCGGAGGAGTCTCAAGGAGCGTCAGGAGAGCCTTCAGTACGGTCATCAGAATCTCGTCAAGGATTTGCTCGGTACTGTCGATAACCTTGAGCGTGCGATTGCGCATTCTAAAGAGGACGCGTCGGCCAGCATGGAAAGCGTTCTACAGGGCGTAGAACTGGTTCAACGCGAATTACTGGGTGCTCTGGGAAAACACGGTGTCAAGGTTGTCGAACCCCTCAAGGAGGTTTTTGATCCGACGTTTCACGAGGCCATGGGCCAGTTGCCCGACGCTTCGGTTGCGCCGAACTCCGTTCTCCAGGTGCTCCAGAAGGGATATTTGATCAACGACAGAATGCTGCGTCCCGCGCGAGTTCTCGTCGCTCGGGAACCCAGGGAAGACGAGGCCCAGGCCGAACCGGAAGCCGGGGACCATGAGAAATGAATCCGGAATTGTTTGTTTTTGGAACCGAAGATAAGAGTCAGCACGAAGGGGTACTGGATGGGCGCTGTTATTGGAATCGACCTTGGGACCACGAATTCTTGCGTGGCCTTTGTGTCGGGTTCGGGAAGCGAGGTCATCGCGAATAGCGAGGGATCGCGCACGACCCCTTCCATGGTCGCCCTCACCGAGAGCGGCGAAAAACTGGTGGGCCAGATCGCCAAGCGTCAGGCGGTAACCAATCCCTCGCGAACGCTCTTCGCCATCAAGCGGCTGATCGGGCGAAAATTCGCATCCAGCGAGGTATCCGCATTCGCTTCGGTGGCCCCCTTTCCCATCGTCGAGGCCGAAAACGGCGATGCCTGGGTGACCATGGGTGGCCGGGACTGCTCGCCCCAGGAGATCGTTGCGACGATTCTCCAGAAGCTGAAGGAAACCGCCACCGACTACCTCGACGAAGAAATCGAGGCCGCGGTGATTACCGTGCCCGCTTATTTCAACGACGCCCAGCGCCAGGCCACCAAGGAGGCGGGAACGATCGCCGGCCTCGAAGTGCTTCGGATCATCAATGAGCCCACGGCGGCTGCGCTGAGTTATGGGCTCGATGACACCGAGGAGAAAACCGTTGCGATTTTCGACCTTGGCGGCGGCACCTTTGATATCTCGATTCTCGAAATCGGAAACGGGGTCTTCCAGGTTAAGAGTACGAATGGGGATACCTACCTGGGCGGCGAAGATTTCGACAACAGCATCGTCGAGCACATGGCCAATACCTTCAAGGACGAGCATGGAATCGATCTCCACGCGGACCCCATGGCGCTCCAACGCTTGAAGGAAGCGGCTGAACGCGCGAAGCACGAGCTCTCCAGTCTGGAGGAAACCGATGTCAACCTGCCCTTCGTGGCCTCGAATGAAACGGGTCCCCTGCACCTGGTGATGACGCTTTCGCGGGGGTTGCTGGAAGAACTGGCGGCCTCCCTGGTGGCTCGACTGGAAGGCCCTTGCCGCACCGCGGTGGAAGACGCGGGGATCGGCATGGAAGCCATCGACGAATTGATCCTGGTGGGCGGAATGACACGGATGCCCCTGGTCCGGGCCAAGGTCGCCGAAATTTTTGGCCGAGAGCCCGATACCGGCGTGAACCCCGACGAGGGGGTGGCGGCGGGCGCGGCCATTCAGGCGGGGGTTCTCACCGGCCGGGTGGAGGACATCCTGCTGCTGGATGTGACGCCTCTTTCCCTGGGCGTTGAAACCCAGGGCGGCGTCTTTACGAAGATTATTGAGAAGAACACGACTATTCCCTCGTCCAAGAGCCAGGTGTTCTCCACCACCGAGGACAACCAGGACCGGGTCAGGGTGCACGTGCTTCAAGGCGAGCGCGATATGGCCGACGACAACATGACCCTCGGCCGCTTCGAATTGGTGGGGCTGCCGCCGGCGCCGCGCGGCGTTCCCCAGGTCGAGGTGACCTTCGCCCTGGACCCCGACGGCGTGGCCCATGTGTCCGCCAAGGACTTGGGGACGGGGAAATCTCAGGGGATCGTGCTGACGGCCTCCAGTGGCCTGAGTGAGGACGAGGTCGAGCGGCTGGTGCGAGAGGCCGAGAGTCACGCGGAAGAGGATTCGGCCCAGCGCGGCTGCACGGATCTCTGCAACAAGCTGGAGGGGCTCGTGTACTCCACCGAGCGAACCCTCGAAGAGTTCGGCGACGAGGTCACCCCGAGCGATCGCGAGCCCGTCGAGGCGGCTCTGGTCCTCGCCCGGGCCAGCCTGGAGCGTCGGGAAATTGCCGACTTGGAGGAGCGAATTCGCGAACTTTCCGGGCTCACCTACTCGCTGACCGAGAAGATTTACGCGACCCTGGGCGACGAAGGTCTTTGAGCCAAGCCGGCCCCGGGGAAAAGCGCTAAAAGTGCACCCCGCATGGCTCCTCCCCCCTTGACATGGGAGCTATGGGGCCGAAGTGACCGCGATTCGGGCAAAGCCCGGGGGCGGCTGCGAGGGTTCCGGCCTGCCGAATTTGACGATTAAAGCGAGCCGGGGCGACCGACAGTGAGCAAGCGGGACTACTACGAAGTGTTGGGCGTCGATCAGGGCGCCGGCGAGGCCGAACTCAAATCCGCCTATCGCCGCTTGGCGATGCAGTACCACCCGGACCGCAACCCCGATGACTCGGTGGCGGAGGATAAGTTCAAGGAACTCTCCGAGGCCTACGCGGTGCTCGCGGACGGGGAGAAGCGCGCCCAGTACGACCGCTTCGGCCATGCGGGCCTGGGCGGAGCCGGGGGGGCAGCCGATTTTGGCGACTTCGGCGGCTTCGGCGACGTATTCAACGACCTTTTTGGAGATATCTTCGGGGGCGGGGGGGGCGGGCGCCGAGGTCGGGGACAACGCGGCGCCGACCTTCGGTACAACCTCGAAATGGACCTGAACGGGGTCCTCCATGGGCTGACCTCAAGCATCGAGATCCCCAAAATGCGCGGCTGCGAGCCGTGCGGGGGCTCGGGATCGACCCCCGGGACGTCGGCGGAGCGCTGTCCCCGCTGCAAGGGTGCGGGCCAATTGGCTTTTCAACAGGGCTTTTTTCGGGTCAACCGCCCCTGCGACGCGTGCGCGGGCGCCGGTGAGCTCATTCGCGATCCCTGCAGGCGCTGTCGCGGCGCAGGCCGGGTGGAATCCCAGCAAACCCTTCAGGTCAAGGTGCCGCCGGGCGTGGACGACGGGGCCCGGCTCCGACTTGTGGGGGAGGGCGAGGCGGGGGTTGCGGGCGGTCCTGCCGGAGACCTCTATGTGGTGATTCACGTGCAGTCCCACCCGCTTTTCGAGCGGGACGGGACCGACCTTTATACCGATGTACCGGTGCCCTTCGTGCAGGCGGCCCTGGGTTCCCGAATCGAAGTGCCCACTCTGGAGGGCCCCGTTGAAATCGAGATTCCCGAGGGCACCCAATCGGGCAAGGTCTTACCCCTGAAAGGAATCGGGTTGCCCCCCCTGCAGCCGCGCCTGGACCCGGCTCGCCTCGAAAAGATGCGCGGCGATATTTTTGTGCGAATTTTCGTCGAGGTACCGACGAGGCTGACGGATCGGCAGCGGGAAATCCTAGAGGAATTCGCCGACGAGACCGACACCGAGGTGTCGCCGGTTCACCGGCGATTCGTCGATAAACTGAGGGATTTCTTCGACTGAAATGATTCGGATTGCGCCGTCGCTCGGGCCCTTGGCCCTCGTGCTCGCTCTGTGTTTTGGGCTGGTGGCCGGCTGTGCGGGGCTGGGCGGACTGGGCCAGCGTGTTCCCGAAGCCCAACGTCAGGCCTATGCGGCGGCCCTGGCGCTCGGCTCCGAGGACTCCACAGCCTCGAAGGAAGCGCTCGAAGCGTTTCTCATCGCCTACCCGGATAGTTCCCTGGGCGACAATGCCCTGGAAGAACTGGCGCGGCTTGAGTTTCTCGACGGGGGCCGGGAAGCGGCCATCGACCACCTTAGGCAAGCGGTTGTCCAGTTTCCCCAGGGCGATCGAACCCACGCGATTGGATTGCGGCTTGCGCTGTGGGAGAGCGATCGCGGGGACGATGTGGCCGCCCGCGGGTGGCTCGCCGGTGTGGACCCGTCGCACCTGACCCCGGGCGAGAGGCGTTTCTACTACCGGCTTCGGGTGAGCATGGCGCACAACGATGTGGCGCGGCTGATCGAGATGTCCCAATTGCGCGCGGCCACCGCCGAGGAATTGGCGCCCGAGGCCGCCGCTGACTCCTCGGACCGGGCTCCCTTGAGCGCGGGTCTGGCCGCCCTGGACCGCGAGATCGACACTCTTTTGTTGGGGCTTTCCGGGGAAGACCTGCTGCGCGCGATTCCGAGCCTCGGTGTCCGGGTGCCGGCCGCCCGGGTCCGTCTGGTGCTCTCCTGGCGCGCGCTGGTGGGGGGTGATCTGGAACTGGCGACTTTCTGGCTCGAGGACGCGAGGGGCTACGCGCTGACCCCCGCCGACAGGGAGCGAATGCGAAGCCTCGCCGTGCGCCTGGGATCCGGCGACGAGGAGGCGGACGGTCTCTTTCTGCCCACGTTCCGCGAAGCCGCTGCGCGGCCCTGGCCCGTCCTCGAGGGGCTTGAGCTTCGCGTGGGGGTTGTTTTGCCGCTCACGGGTCGATACGCGTCATTTGGCGACGAAGTGCTCCGGGGACTTCTGCTCGCCGCAGGGACTTTCAACCGGGAGCTTCCGGTTCCGGAAGTCCTGGCCACGGCGCCGGACCCCCTTGCCGCATTTCTTGACGAGCGAATCCCTCCTGAGAGTCGCGATCCGGGAGCGAAGACCGCGCCGCCTCCGGCCCGCCCGCCCGGACCCGCGCCGGGCGGCGTTCAGTTGGTCGTTCGTGATAGTGGGGGCAGTCCTGAACGCGCGGCGGCGGCCGTGCGCGAGTTGGCGGCGGACGCCAAGGTGCTGGCCATCGTTGGGCCGATCTTCTCCGCCGAATCCGAAGCCGCGGCCCAGGCGGCCGAGGAAGTTCAGATCCCCTTGCTGACCCTCTCCAACCGCATGGAACTGGGCGCTGAGCGGGACTATGTATTTCGTTTACGGATGACCCCGGACGATGAAATCGATCGCCTGGTCGAGTACGCCATGGATGAAGTCGGGGCCCAGACCTTTGCGATCCTCTACCCCATGAGCCGCTATGGCCGCGGTATGCGAAGTCGCTACTGGGAGGCGGTGGTGGGCCGGGGGGGCAAAGTGGTGGCTGCGGCGGGTTATGAACCCGACGCGACCGACTTCAAGGCGCCGATTCGGGGCATGGTGGGTTTCGACCTGATCACTCGCAACGAGCGTGTGGCTCTCCAGGAGCGGTCCCGGGCCCTGCGCCGGGGACGACGGCTGGAGCCCGAAGTCGCGGCCCAGCTCAAGGAAATTCTGTACACCCAACTCGGCCCCGAGGCCGAACCCCTGCCCCCGGTGGTGGATTTCGACGCCCTCTTCATTCCCGACGGGCACGATAAAATCCAGCTGATCGCCCCCCAACTCGCTTTCCATGAGGTGGAGGGTGTTCAGCTGCTGGGGTCCAGCGATTGGAATGCTCCGGAATTGATCGAGATCGGGCGGGACCACGTCGTTGGGGCCCTGATCTCTACGCCATTCTACGTAGGGAGCGATTTTGAAATCGTTCAGAATTTTGTCACGAGTTATCGCGAGAGCTTCGGGTCCGAACCCGACGAGTTCTCGGCCAGTGCTTTTGACGCCCTCAATATCGTGTTGACCCAGGCCGCCCTCAAATACGATTCGAGGCTCGCCGTGCGCGACGGAATCCTTCGCATCTATGGATTTCCCGGGGTTTCTGGGGTGACCAGCATCCTTCCCGATGGCAACGCGAGAAAGCGACCTTTTTTGCTCAAGGTCATGCGCAGACGCTTCGTCGGAATCGACTGACCCCGTCCCTCATCGAGGGGGGGAACCAGTTGCATTCGAAATGCAGAAATGTCGCGTGTCCCAATTGCGCGTGTCCCAATTGCGAGACAATTCTTGCGGATCCTAAAGTGAGCCGGTGCCTGGGTCGAAACGTTGGATATGACCACAGACACCCCCTCCAAGCTGGATTTCCCTTCTGACCTCCCCGTGATCAGCCTTCGGGAACTTGTTGTCTTTCCCTACATGGCTCTCCCCCTGATCGTCGCCCGGGAGCGATCGGCCGCTGCGGTCGAAGACGCCCTGGCGAGGGATGGCATGATTTTATTGGTCGCCCAGCGGGATTCCGAGGTTTTCGATCCGAGTCTGGATGAATTGTATACGGTGGGCACCGTGGCCACTGTGACCAGTCGAACGACTCTCCCCGACGGTCGTCTCAAGGTTCTTGTGCAGGGCGTCGCCAAGGCGCGAATGCTGGCCGAGACCGGGACGAAGGGTCGAGTGCGCATCGAGGAAATTCCCAGCGACGAGGGAGCGGAGTGGACCGTGGAAGGGGAAGCGCTGGTTCGCGCGGTACGCGGCCGGGTGGAGCAACTCCTCCCGCTGAAAAATCTGCCGCCCGAAGTGCTCGCGGTCACCACGAATATCGAGAAGCCCGGCCGCTTAGCCGACACTGTCGCTTCGAATCTGCGACTCAAGGTGGCGGAGGCCCAGGAGGTGCTGGAAACGGCGGACCCTCTGGCGCGACTGCGCAAGGTGGATGGACTGGTTCGCCGGGAACTAGAAGTCACCAGTATGCAGGCCCAGATCCAGACCCAGGCCAAGCAGGAGATGTCTCGGGGCGAGCGAGAAATGTTCCTTCGCGAGCAGCTGCGTGCGATCCAGAATGAGCTCGGTGAAGTGGACTCTGGCGGAAACGAAATCGAGGAGTATCGGGCCAAGGTCTCGAGCGCGATTATGTCTCCGGTTAGTCTCGAAGAGGCCAATCGCCAGGTCCAGCGCCTTTCGACCATGCATCCCGACGGACCCGAAGCCCAGGTCGTACGGAACTATCTCGACTGGTTGGTCGAACTGCCCTGGGACCGTTGTTCCCCGGACCGTCTCGATCTCGCCCACGCGCGTGGCATTCTCGATACGGACCACGCTCATCTCAATAAGGTCAAGGATCGCATCCTCGAATTTCTAAGTGTGCGTAAGCTCCGCGAGGACAGCCGAGGCCCGATTCTGTGTTTTGCCGGTCCTCCCGGAGTGGGGAAAACCTCTCTCGGGCGTTCCATCGCCCGATCCATGGGGCGCGAATTTGTACGCATCTCGCTGGGCGGTGTGCGCGATGAAGCGGAGATTCGCGGTCATCGGCGGACATATGTGGGCGCCATGCCTGGGCGAATTATCCAGGCCATGAAGCAGGCGGGCACCAGTAACCCGGTCATCATGCTCGACGAGATCGACAAGTTGAGCAACGACTTCCGAGGAGATCCGGCCGCCGCGCTACTCGAGGTTCTCGACGCCGAGCAGAATCATGATTTCAGCGATCACTTTCTGAACATTCCCTTTGATTTGTCGCGGGTACTCTTTATCGCGACGGCCAATCGCCTGGACATGATTCCGGGCCCGTTGCGGGATCGGATGGAAACGGTTCGCCTGTCGGGCTACAGCCAGGAAGAGAAGGTTGAGATTGCCTCGCGATTCCTGATTCCCCGCCAAATTGTTGAGCATGGCCTGAAGCTTGAGCAGATGAGCTGGTCCACCGGGGCCATCGAGGACCTGGTCAAGGGCTACACCCATGAAGCCGGCGTTCGAGGCCTGGAGCGTCAGGTTGCCGGGGTCTGCCGCAAAGTGGCCCGGAAGGCCGCCGAGGGCGACACCTCCAAGGCTTCCATCACCCGACCCAGCCTATCGCGCTACCTGGGCAGCGCTCCCTATGCCCGGGAGCACGAAGAACCCGTGGACGAGGTCGGCGTTGTGAAGGGGCTTGCCTGGACCGAGGCCGGCGGAGAATTGCTTCCGGTAGAGGTCTCGCTGGCTTCGGGTAGCGGACTGCTTCTCACGGGCCAGATGGGAGACGTGATGAAGGAGTCGGGGCAGACAGCCCTTTCCTTCGTGCGGGCCGCCCTGCGCGATCTTGATGCCTTGCAGGGAGACCTCTCAACCAGCGAAGTTCATATCCACGTGCCCGATGGTGCGACTCCGAAAGACGGGCCTTCGGCGGGAGTGGCCATCGCGACGGCGATTTTCTCGGCGGCCACTGGCACTGCGGTTCGGGGAGATGTGGCGATGACCGGCGAGGTTACGCTGCGGGGCAAGGTGCTTCCCGTAGGCGGGGTGCGCGAGAAGGCCCTCGCCGCGCTTCGTTCGGGTATCACCAAGGTGATTCTTCCGAGCCAGTGCATGAGCGATGTAGAGGCGATTCCGAAGGATCTTCGCCGCAAGCTCACCTTTGTGCCCGTGAGCGATATGTCCGAGGTGCTCGACGCGGCGCTGTGTGACCACGCGGGGTTCAAGAGATCTTCGCCAGCGCGAATGCCGTCGCCGCCCCCCCACGCCCACGCTTCCTTCAATCGGGGTCGCTAGGGGCTGAGGGCGGGGCGCCCGCTTCTTGTCGGGTCTGTCCGATGCCTCCCGGGGCGTCTATCGTGCCCCCATGTCTCGTGCACGGACGCTCTCGGATCTGGGTGAAGCCCGGCTGATCGATCGCATCGCTCGGGCTGCGGGTCGCCTGGACCAAAGCGGTGTGGTGCTGGGTATCGGCGACGACGCGGCGATCCTGCGTCCTGGGCCGAGGGAGGACTGGGTGACCAGTACCGACGTGACCGTGGAGGACGTCCACTTTCGTTGGTCCGAGCAATCCGCTTTCAGCGTGGGTCGCCGAGCTCTGGTCGCGAATCTCTCGGATCTGGCCGCTATGGGGGCGCGTCCTCTGGCTTTTACCCTGGCCCTGGGAGCGCCACCGGACTTGGAACTCGCCCGTTTCGACGGACTCTTTCGGGGTTTGCTGCGCGAGGCCGCGATCCACGGCTGCCCCTTGGTGGGCGGGAACCTTGCCCGGGCGCGACAGACGAGCCTGGCGATCCACGTGTTGGGCCGGGTCCCGCGCGGTCGCGCCCTGCGCCGGGACGGCGTGCGCCGGGGCGATCACCTTTTCGTGACCGGGCAGCTGGGCGCGGCCGCCCTGGCGCGCGCCCGTGCCGAACGCGATGGGCGACCGATCCGCCAGCTCCCGGTGCCGCGCCTGGAGGCGGGCCAGGCCTTGTTGCGGCTGACTGGCCGCGGAGCCTGTATCGACCTCTCCGACGGACTGTTGGCCGACCTGGGCCACCTGCTGGACGGCCCTGGACTCGGGGCTGTTCTCGAAGCCCAGCGCCTACCCCTCCCGCGCGATTTCCGCCGACGCTGCAGGGAACTGGGGCTCGACCCGTTGAAGCTCGCGCTTTCGGGAGGCGAGGACTATGAACTGCTTTTCAGTTTGCGCCCCAGCGCTGCCCCTCGTCATTCTGCCTCGGACCTGAGCCGCCGCCTCGGCGTGCGGGTGACGCCGATCGGGCGGGTGACCGGGACCCCGGGCATCGCCGGTGTACCCGAGGTGGAGTCGTTCCTTCACTATTAGCGAGCGGGCTCCGCTTGGCGGGCTCCGATTACCAAGCTCCGATCACCAAGCTCCGATGACCAAGCTCCGATTCTCAATCCCTGATTACCAAGATCCGATTGCCTAGCTCCA
>DUCT01000031.1:12084-41500 GCA_012959665.1 Myxococcales bacterium
GCGCGTCGTGGTGGCTCGTGGTGGCTCGCGGTGTTGGTTTGCTTGGGGGTGCGGTTTTTGCCTTCAAGCTGGGGCGGGCTTTTGCCGATAGTTTGGGGAGCCCCCCATTGGATTCGTTCTGGATCGGCGCGTTGTTTTCGATTCGTTCGAATTGGAGAAGTCACCATGCAGCGGATTCTGATTGCCGACGACGCGATCTTCATGCGGGAGATACTTCGCGAGATCGTTGAGCCTCTGGGCTACGAGGTGGTGGCCGAGGCCGCCAGCGGTCTCGAGGCAGTGGAACTCTTTGCCCTCTACCAACCCGACCTGATGATCCTCGACCTCGTGATGCCCAAGGGGTCTGGGATCGATGCGACGCGCATGGTCATGAACCGGTTCCCGGCGGCAAAGATTGTGGTGGCCAGTGCGCTCGGCCAGCAGACCCTGGTGGCCGATGCGCTCAAGGCCGGGGCCCTGAATTTTATCGCCAAGCCCTATCAGCCCGAGATGGTGGAACGTGTGCTGGGTACGGTTGTCGAAAAGACCCCGGAGTCTTTGGTCGAGCGAGGCGACTGAGAGCACGTCGCGCTTTTCTTTCGCTTTTTTGCCCGCCCGCCCATCGCCCTCCGCCCTCCGCCCATCGCCCCCCGCCCTCCGCCCATCGCCCCCCGCCCATCGCCCCCCGCCCATGGCCCCCCGCCCGCATGCCGACGCGTTCCGACCCGGGGTTGAGTTGAGGGCACCGGTAATCCGACCTAGGGCGACCGCTGGGGCGGTCTGATAACGTCCGACCGGGATTTTCCAAGCCGTCGTCACGGGCCGGGCCGCTCGTTGGAGCCTTGTCCCCCGGCCGGTTCGCGAGGAGCCCCGGGGAGGCGAAAGGCGACGTGAACAAGGATCGAATTCGGGAGCTGTTATCTGAGGTGGTTGGCGGCGGTGTTTCGATTGAAGCCGCAATCAAGGAATTGTCGCGGCTGCCCTTCGTGGACACCGCGAACGCCCGGGTGGACACCCACCGCGCCCTGCGCCAAGGCATACCCGAAGTGATTTTCGGCCTGGGAAAGACGGCTTCCCAGATCGCCGAAGTGGCTGCGGCCCTTTTGGATGCCGGGCAGCCGGTGCTCGTGACCCGGGTGACCGAAGCCGACGCAAAAGAGGTCCAAGAGAGGATCCAGGGGGGGACCTACGACGCGACATCGCAGCTGCTCTCCTTCGGTCCCGAGTCGATTGAAATCCTCGGCAAGGGTCCCATCGCCGTCATTTCGGCAGGCACGGCCGATCTGCCCGTGGCCGCCGAGGCCGCGGGGGTAGCCCGCTTCTTCGGCAACCGGGTTGATTTGATCCAGGATGTGGGCGTGGCGGGGATCCATCGACTGCTCGCGGCGGAGGAGAGCCTGCGGGCGGCCAGGGTGCTGATCGTGGTCGCTGGCATGGAAGGGGCACTGCCGTCGGTGGTGGGCGGCATGGTGGACAAGCCGGTGATCGCCGTTCCCACCAGCACCGGGTATGGCGTTTCCCTGGGCGGGCTCACGGCGCTTTTCGGGATGCTGACGAGTTGCGCGTCCAACGTCACCGTGGTGAACATCGACAACGGATTCGGAGCCGCGTATGCCGCGACCCTCATCAACCGGCTCTAGTTCGAGTTCGAAAGCCGGCCGCCCGAAGCGTTCGGTAGCCGCGCGCACCGGGAAGAAGCCCGTGGGGAAGAAGTCCATAGGGAAGAAGGGCCTCGCCTCTGGGCGGATCCTTCACCTGGATGTTTTTTCTGGGATCGCGGGCAACATGTTTGTCGGGGCGTTGCTCGATCTGGGGTTGAAGCGAAAAGAGCTTGAGCAAGACCTGGCGGGGCTCGGGGTGCCCCACACGTTGAAAGTCCGCAGGACTCAGCGGGGCAGCCTTGCGGCGCGCTTCGTTGAGGTTGGGGTTCCGGGCCAGGGCCGCCGCCGGGGGGCCGGGAAATCCGGGGACGAGCACTCTCATAAGCACTCTGATAAGCGCTCCGATAAGCGCTCCCACGATCCGACTCGGGATCATGGCCCCCACGGTGCGGGGACCGCCGGGAGCCGGAGTTACCGGGAAATCGTCGACCTTCTCGGGCAGGCTGAACTCGTGGAAAGCGTTCGCACCCGTGCACTGGCGATCTTCGAAGCCCTGGGTCGTGCCGAGGCTCGGGTGCACGGCGTTTCCCTGGATCGCGTGCACTTTCACGAGGTGGGGGCCGTCGACGCGATCGTGGATGTGACCGCGGCGGCTATCGGAATCGAGCGCCTGGGCGTGGATCGTGTGACGAGTAGTCCGGTGGCTCTCGGCTACGGGATGATCGACAGCAGTCACGGCAAGCTCCCGTTGCCGGCGCCCGCGACCCTTGAACTCCTCAAGGGAATTCCCACGGTACCGGCTCACGTCGAATGGGAAACGGTCACGCCCACAGGGGCAGCCATCCTGCGGACACTGGTCGATGAGTACACATCAATGCCCGCAATGACGGTGGAAGCCATTGGGCTGGGTGCGGGGAATGACCGCCCCGGTCCGGTCCCCAATGTGCTGCGCGCAGTGATCGGTCGCCCCAACGATGCCCTCGGTCGCGATCGCATCGTGGCCCTGGAAGCCAATCTCGATGATCTCGTTCCCGAGCATTTCGATTATGTGATGGAGCGGCTATTCGAGGCCGGCGCCCTGGATGTTTCGCTCCAGCATCTCCAAATGAAAAAAAATCGACCGGGGTTTCTGTTGCGGGTACTGGCCCAGCCCGGGGATCGCATGGACCTAGCTGCAATTCTCTTTGCCGAGTCCGGGACCCTGGGCGTCCGGGCGCAGGAATGGGAACGCCTACTCCTCGATCGCGAAGAGGGCCGAGTCGATACACCCTATGGGCGAATCGCCGTCAAGTGGTTTCGCGGCGTCGATGGTGGGGTGCAGGTTTCCGCCGAGTACGATGCCTGCAAACGTGCTGCCAGGCGTGCGGGGGTGCCTTTGCGCGAGGTGGTGCGGTGCGCGGAGGAGAAAGCGCGGGAGCGGGTCGGCTGAGGATGGCGTGGATTGCTGAACCCGTGGATGCGGCTCCCTTTGATTTGCCGGGAGAGGGCGGGGACGACGGGGCAGCCCTCTGTCTCCACGGGCTGACCGGTACCCCCTACGAGGTGCGTCCCCTGGCCGAGGCTCTGGTCGCTCGCGGATTTCGCGCCCGGGGTCCCCTCCTGCCCGGCCACGGCACCCGGCCCGAAGAATTGGCGAAACTGAAATTTCAGGACTGGGTTGAAGCGGTGCACCGGGAGTACGAAAATCTTCGGGTCGCGCATGCCCGAGTCGTCGTTGTGGGCCTTTCTCTGGGCGGGTTGCTCAGCCTGGAACTGGCGAGCCGCACCCGGCCCGATGCGATTGCGGTTGTGGGCACGCCCTTGACCTTCGGTGCGCCCATCCCCCAACTGGTTCCGATCATCAAATACCTGAAGCCCATGCTCAATAAACGTGAGGGGTCCGATATCCTCGACCCCGAGGCCCGGGCGCGGCATCCGGGCTATTCGCAAATGCCCCTGGCCAGCGTCCACGAACTGATTCGCCTACAGCGGCGGGTGGCTGGAGCCCTGGGGCGAATCGAAGCCCCGGCTCTAGTGGCTCACGGCGCCCACGATCGAACCGCACAGCCCGGGGATGCGCGCCGGATTCTCGATGGCCTGGGATCGAAAGTCAAAGAGAGTCTGGTCTGCGCGGATTCCGGGCATGTCGTGCCCGTGGACCGGGATGGCGCGGCACTGGCGCGGCACGTGGCCGACTTCATGGCCGCGCAAAGGGCAGATGTAAATGCGCGCAATCGACCCGGTCGGCCGGGCGTTGCTAGTGTTGACGGCTGAGTCGACAAGCCCGCTTGGGGCGAGTGACGGCGCAAGCGAAGGAGGGTGAGGGATGAGCAGACCAGCGGGCGGACTGGAGGGCAAGGCCGTCTTGGTCACCGGCGGTGGGACGGGTATCGGCGAGGGATGTGCGACCGCACTCGTAGCGGACGGTGCCGCTGTGACCATTTGCGGTCGGAGGGAAGAAGTCCTGGAGGCCGCGGCAAAGCGGATTCAGGCGGCTGCCGGTTGCGGGGGAAGCGTGCAGCACGCGGTCGCGGATGTGACCGACGAGGAGAGCGTCGCCGCGGTGGTGGCTCGAGCGCTGGAGCCCACCGGGAAACTCGATGGATGCGTGGCCAACGCGGGCGGCGGCGGGGGCATGGGTCCCTACCCGGTGCTGGAGGCCCAGGAATTTATTCGGGTCCTGCATCTGAACGTTCTCGGCACCATGCTCTGCGTAAAGCACGCGGCCCCCCATATGGTCGCGGCGGGGGGAGGGTCCTTTGTGGGAATGTCCTCCTTGGCGGGCCATGTGCCGCACCCCTACTTCGGGGCGTATTGCGTGAGCAAAGCCGGCATCGAAGAGATGATGCGTAACTGCGCCAACGAGTTTGGCGCGCGAAGGGTGCGCTTCAACGCGATCCGCCCGGGCTTCATCGCCACCGAGGTCATGGAGGGTATACCCCGGGACAGTCCCACCTATGCGAGCTATATCGAAAACACTCCCATGGGGGGCGTGGGTGAGTCGGCCGATGTGGGTCAGTTGGCGCGGTTTCTGATGGGCGAGGAGTCGCGCTGGATTACCGGGACCTGCATCAATATCGATGGAGGCCATCATTTGCGCGCGGGCCCCGACTTCGGACCCTTCATCGAACCGGCCTATGGCCGAGGTGTAATGCAGGGTGAAATGCCCAGCTAGACGGGCCGTGTTCTGTGGGCTACTGGGATTGGCCCTGGGACGTGGGGCCGGGGAAGCCGAAATGCGAAGCGCCGGAGAACGAGTGGTGTGTCGCCTGGACGAGGTGCCCGAGGGCGACGCCCTGGGCTTCCCTTTGGTGAAGGAGTCGGACAAAAGTCTGGGCCTGATCGTGGTGCGACTCGGGACGGGTGTACGGGTGTATGAAAATCGTTGCCCGCATCGGGGAACGCCCCTGGATTGGGCTCCGGATCGATTTCTCGACGAGGCCGGGGAATATCTCGTGTGCTCGACTCACGCGGCGCTCTTTCGTCTCGAGGACGGCGAGTGCGTGAGCGGTCCCTGCCCCGGGGAATTCCTGCGCCTGCGGCCCTCTGGGGTTCGTGATGGGTGGGTGGTTCTTTTGGCCGAGGAGCCGGTTTTCGACGATTCGGAACGGTTGGGCTAAACCCGGGCCTCCAAACGAGTTCACTCAGTGCGCTCGGCCAACGGAAATAGGAGGCGATATGCGGCGAATTTTGGCTTGGACGGTCATCGGTCTGGTGTCCGCGAGTTCTGTATTTTCGGGAGAGAGCGATCGGGCCCTACTCCCCTATGCGGTCACCGAGGAAAGAGAGGCCTGCGCGGATCACGATCCGCTGCGGCGCCCGTTTTTCGGCGATACCCACGTTCATTCGACTTACTCCTTCGATGCCAACGCCCAGGACACGCGCAACTCACCCCGGGACGCCTATCGATTGGCCAAGGGCGAGAGGGTCGGACTCCAGCCATACGACGCGGAGGGCAAAGCCCTGCGCTCGGCGCAGTTGCGCCGGCCCCTGGATTTCACTGCGATTACGGACCACGCCGAATTGCTCGGCGAAATTCGGATTTGTCGGGACGAATCTCTTCCGGGAAGCGACTCGGATTTTTGTTGGACCTACCGTCTGAATCCCGTCAACGGCTTTGGCCCCATGGCCTTTCGCACCCTGCTGCTACGCGAACGTTTCCAGTTTTGCGGCGAGAATGGTGAACTGTGTCGGGAGCAGGCGATGGCGGTATGGAGAGATATCCAGGCTGCAGCCGAGGAAGCCTACGATCGCAGTGCCGAGTGTTCCTTCACGAGCTTTGTCGGGTATGAGTGGACGGGGACTACGGGGAACGGATTCAACCTTCACCGGAATGTAATTTTTCGCAATGACCAAGTGCCGAGTCTTCCGCCGAGTTGGGTGGAAACGCCTTCCGCGTACAACTTGTGGGAGCACCTCCAGCGCGGGTGCGTCGACGGGGTGGAGAAGTGTGATGTGCTGACGATTCCACACAACTCGAATTTGAGTGGCCCCGGTTTGATATTTGCCTCGGCGAAGATTCGAACTCCCGCTGATCTCGATATGCCGGTGGACCGGGAGGAGGCGGCTTTGCGTCAGCGCTGGGAACCGCTGGTGGAAATCATGCAGCACAAGGGAGATTCCGAGTGCCTGCTGGGTGGGGAAACGACGGATGAAGCCTGCGGCTTCGAGAAGGTCCCCTACAACAGCTTTGCCGGTGTTGGACGAATTGCCAGCGAAGGTGCGTTGGCGCTGGAACCCGCCATGAAGGCGGATCCGCGCGGGATGGTGCGCAACGCGCTGAAGAAGGGCCTGGTGATTCAAGGGCAAGTCGGTGAAAACCCCCTGAAGTATGGGATCGTGGCGAGCACGGATACCCACCTGGGCGCGCCGGGCCTCACCATCGAGGACGAGGCCAAGGGCCACGGCGGGGCAGGGGCGCGCAACCTAGAGGGCCTGCCCGACGACCTCGAATTCAACCCCGGCGGGCTGGCGGTGATTTGGGCCGAAGAGAATTCACGCGACGCGATCTTCGCGGGCATGCAACGACGCGAAGCGTACGGAACCAGTGGGACACGGCCGGTTGTGCGCTTCTTTGGCGGTTGGGACTATCCCGCTGAACTATGCGAACGCGCGGATCTAGCGGCCGCGGGTTACGAGGGCGGTGTTCCCATGGGCGGAGATCTGTCCAAACGACCCGAGGGTTCGGGCAGCCCGCGCTTCGTCGTCTCCGCTCTGCAGGACCCGGGAACTCCGAATGCGCCCGGCACCCCCCTTCAGCGCGTGCAGATGGTGAAGGGTTGGGTGAAGGACGGCGAAGCCCACGAGAAGGTGTATGACATCGCGGGCGGGGAGAACGGGGCCAGTGTAGACACGGCCACCTGCGAGCCCAGTGGAGTCGGTGCTGGATCACTCTGCGCGGTATGGGACGATCCGAATTTTGACCCGGCCGAGAGCGCGTTCTACTACGCGCGCGTGTTGGAGAACCCGACCTGCCGTTGGAGCCAAGAGATTTGCGTGGATTCGGGAGTTTCGTGCGATGATCCCGAAACCGTGACTGCGGGCCTTGAGGGTTGCTGCAGCAAGGCGCACGTGCCCACAGTACAGGAACGCGCCTGGACCTCGCCCATCTGGTACACCCCCTGAACTGTTAAGGGGCGCCACGCCGCCTCCCAGGTCTCCAGAATGCCTTTTGCGGCCCACGCGGCCCTCTGCACGGGCATGGAACTCGCCCGCTGGCTCCCCGTGGTGGTGACCGAATTCCAGGTCTGCCATTTCTCGGCTTGGCGGTTCAGTTGCCATCGCGCTGCATGTTGGGCCTCGGGGTTGCTGCCCACATGCCGGTTCGGGATCAATCCTGGGCCGTCCGACTCAATTTCGACCTGCCTTCGTGCCGATACGGGAGGGAAGAACATGATCCCTGCGGTGGGGATACCGGCTATAAGCCGGCTAGCACGGGAATCCCGACCTATGGAGTCGGGGTTGGGCAACAGGCCAAATGCACTTGATCAGAGCGATCCACAGACAGCTGATTTCGGCATTCCGGGCCACGCCCGGGAGAAGTCGTCTAGGCGATCTTGCTCCTGTCGCTGTCTGGGTCTGCATAATTTGCGGACTGCCCGGCGCCCTTCTGCTCTCCGGGGCTGATTTTTCCATCAGCACAATCGGAACCCAACCGGCATTTTTTGTAGCGGACGCCCTGGGAGCGCATCTCCACGTTTTGCGGGAGGCTGTCAAGGGCGCCTATATCCACACGATTCTAGAGTGGTTGACCCTGCTTTCCGCGGTCTTTTTCTGTCTGCTCGCCTACGCGCGATTCCGTCTTGAAAGGGACTACGCACTTCCGGTCCTTGGGCTCACGTTGGTTTTAGCGGGGGTCTTGACCGTCTCCAGGGGCCTGGCTGACGCGGGATTGATTGCCGGGGACGAGACGGCGGCATCCCTGCTTCCATTGGTCTGGGCAACGACCCGAAGCCTCGTAGCGGCAATGTTGGTGCTTGGCATCGCTCTCGTGGTGTGGATGGAGGGCCGGGATCGATTCGTTTCCTCCTGCGCGCTGCTCGTCGCGGCCAGCGTTGGGTTCGCGGTATTGGCGCATGGGCTCACGGCACGCTTCGCCGCTTCCAACCTTCTGATTCAGGACGCGAGCCTTGCTCAATTGGTCACGCAAACCGTTGAGTGGTTGCCGGCGGCAATCTATGTGGGCGCAGCTTTTCTGATCTACCCCAGGTATC
Source organism: Myxococcales bacterium (assembly GCA_012959665.1). Classification (GTDB taxonomy): domain Bacteria; phylum Myxococcota_A; class UBA9160; order UBA9160; family UBA4427; genus JAZXM01. The sequence continues at coordinate 20,357 of DUCT01000031.1, forward strand.
TGGCGGTTCGTTCCGATGCAGTCTCCGCTGCCTTTGCGCTCTCCCTGATCCCCCACCTCGCCGCAGAATTCTACAAAACGTTTCTCTCTGCGAATCTGCTCGACTCCGCGTTCAATATCGCCCATGTCCTAGATACCCTGGCCTACCTGCTCCCCGTCGGCGGTCTTCTCTTTGACTACTTCTCGACGTTTCGCGAACTCGAGCAGAAGACCGCTCGCCTCAACGAGCAAAGTGAGAAGTTCAAGACTCAAGCGAGTGCCCTGGATCAGGCGCGCAAGAAGGCCGAGGAAGCAAACCGTGCAAAGAGTGAGTTCCTGGCCAATATGAGTCACGAAATTCGAACTCCCCTCACCGCCATGGTGGGTTACGCCGAGCTGCTGACTCGGCCGCGCCGGGCGGCTGGTGATCAGGAGGCCTGGATGAAGGGCCTGAGACGAGGATCCGACCATCTTCTGGCACTCGTCAACGATATTCTCGATCTCTCGAAAATAGAAGCCGGGAAAATGCAGGTTTCACTGGCGCCGCAATCACCACTCCAGATCGCTCGTCAGGTTGTGCAGTTGATGCGTCCCCAGGCCAAGGAGAAGATGCTCTATCTCTCCCTGGAGATGGCGGGGAGTCTGCCGCGGAGCATCGCGACGGATGAGGTTCGGCTGCGCCAGATTCTTGTGAACCTAGTGGGCAACGCGGTGAAGTTTACCGACACCGGCGGCATCACCATCAAGATGCGGATGCGCAAGCAGACGAAAGAGTCGGCCCGGCTAGAAATCTCGGTTAAGGACACGGGCATCGGTATCTCCGAAGAGCAGCTGTCAGATATATTCTCTCCCTTCACTCAGGCCTCGGAACAACTTCACGAGGGGACTGGCCTGGGTCTCGACATTTCGGTTCGAATGGCCGAACTCCTAGATGGTCAGCTTTCGGTTCAGTCCACTCCCGGCAAGGGAAGCGTTTTCACCCTTGGCCTGAACGTTGGCCCCACGGTCAACCTCGACATGGTTGAGCCCTCCGAATTGGCAAAAACGCCCGACCCGTCCCTTGCGGCCAGTAACTCGGCTGAGATGGACTTGTGTTTCGATGGCCGTCGGTTTCTAGTGGTGGACGATGGGCGTGACAATCAGAGAATTCTCCGTTTCCTCCTGGAAGAAGCGGGGGCGCAGGTCGATGTCGCCGAAGATGGAAAACAGGCACTCGACGCAGTGGCCTGTTCAGAGTCAGCATATGATTTGATTCTGATGGACGTGCAAATGCCCATCATGGACGGCTACGAGGCCACGGCCGAACTGCGACGGCGTGGATTCCATTCCCCGATCATCGCGGTTACTGCCTACGCCCTTGCCCGGGACCTCAAGCGTTGTCTTGCGGCAGGTTGCAACGACTTCGTGACCAAGCCTCTCGTTCCGGGACAGCTCATGCGAATCCTCCAGCGATGGATGGGCGAAAAATCGCCTTCTCCTGCTTCAGTTGGGTTTTTCAAAGGGTCAGGGCCGGGTCGCGAACAGCGATTTCGCGAACTGGTCGAAGGATTTCTTGCCGGAATCCCTAAGAAGATCAGCGCAATCGAGAACGCGCGCGCCGCGGGGGACGAGGAGTCCCTTCGGACTCAAGTCCACCAGATCAAGGGATCCGCGGGGAGTTATGGCTTCCCCAACGTCAGCAACTGCGCCCGGCGTTGCCAAGAACTTTTGAGGAGCCAGGCCGATTCTGATGCGGCCAGAATCCAGGTGGAAGAGTTGTTGAAGCAGTTGTCCGATCTGACGGGACAGCAACAAGAATGACGAGACGAAATCAAGAGAACGGCAAGGCGGCGAAAATGATGTTTTTTCCGTCTCGGCCATGGGGAGGGGGACGTGATGGTTCGAGGGAGTGATCCTAATAGTGTGCTTTTGATCGATGATGATCCGCACATCCACGACCTGGTTGTTTTTCATCTCGAAGATCGTGTGGGCACTGTGATTGGTGCTCATGATGCGAAGTCAGGTCTTTCACTGGCCATTCAGGAACGCCCCGCGCTGATTCTTCTCGATATTCGGATGCCGGACGAAGATGGCGTCTCGCTCTGCAAGCGGCTCCAGAATATCCCCGAGACCCGAGATATTCCCGTTGTTTTTTTGACGGGCTGTGAGGAGCAGGATCAATTGGTCCAGGCGTTCGATGCGGGCGCTGTCGACTACATCAAGAAACCTATTTGCCGTACCGAGTTGCTCGCTCGGGTCACCGCTCGCTTGCGCGCGAAGTCAAATCTGGACAGGATTAGGGAACAGGCCAGGATCGACGGCCTGACTGGCCTTGGGAACAGATCTGCCCTCGACGAATGTCTGGCTGAGAGGAGTGCGGACTGGGACAAAGAGGGCCTTTCCTTCAGCCTTGCGATTCTTGACTTGGATCATTTCAAGCACATCAATGATGAATATGGGCATGGCATGGGCGACCAAGTTCTTTCTGCCGCAGCGAATTCGTTCGCGAGAATCAGTCGCCCGTGTGACAGCCTCTTTCGCTATGGGGGGGACGAGTTCGTGGCCATCATCCGGGGCGAAGATTCCTCCGATGCTCTCCAGATAATTCAGCGGATGGTCGAATCCTTGGAACGAATTGTTCTTGCTTCAACCACGGGGGAAATTCGAATTACATGCAGCGCCGGTTTGGTCCGGCCTTCGGCGAGTCTGTCCATTCTGGAGCCTAGCCAGGTTCTGGAGTTCGCTGATCGAGCTCTTTATCACGCAAAGAGGCAGGGAAGAAATCGCGCTGTCCTTTATTCAGATTTTCTTTAAGTGTCGTGTGTCCGGTTTTGAATCGAGCAGAGCCCGAGCCGACCCGTTCCATTGAAGAGGTTTGGGTGTGTAGAGCCTTACCACTTGTTGATGGTGTACGTACCTCGAATACCCTTGATGCTTCGCGCAGGAGATTCGCAAACCAGATGCATTTCTGGGCCTAGGTGTCTTCTTTGCGGGAGCTTTATCGGGTTCTTGATATTTCCTTCATCGGCGGCATGCCGATTGCATTTTTCAGATTGCACATTGGTAACTGGATATTGGGTATCCCAAAGGTCGGATGCCTGGAAACAGGAAACCGCACGAGCTGGACATTAGGAATAGATGGCAGCTGGTCGATGTCCAGGAATGAAGGGAAATATTGAATTATGAAATTTGAATACGAGGGAAATGAAAATGAGGGATCTTCGCTCAACTCAGGGGGCAAGTCGAAAGGCTCGGAAGCCAATGTTCAAATGCGGGTCCTCGTTGCAAATGTCGAGCAACGGATGGCCGAGTTTTTGCGCGCATCCCTTGTCAAACACGGAATCGTGGTTGAAACCGCAGCGGATGTATTCGATGCGATCTTTGGTGAAACGGAAAATAATTATGACTGCATAATCCTGCAGGCTGATCCGGGTGTCATGAATGAGCTCTTCGCCAGTTCCGCAGTAACCGCCCCTGTTTTGGCTATTGCAGACGAGAACACTGTTGACGCCCGGGTGCGAGCATTGGATGCTGGGGCCGACGACTGTCTCAAAATTCCGTTTGCAGTGAGCGAACTGGTCGCCAGGATCAGGGCCCTTTGTCGGCGTAGCAGTCGGTTTTCGAAGAGCCATGAGATGACTGATGACCTTCATGATTTTGAGTATGTAAGGGCTCTGAAGCTCGTGAAGCGAAGCGACAGGAACGTTTCCTTGACGCATACAGAAGACATCATTCTCGGGCAGTTGCTACAGAAGGTCGGGAGTGTGATGGAGTCTGCTGAGATTGCGTTCAGAGTTTGGGGAAGCCGAGGACAAGACAGGACCAATCTGGTGGCTGTACACGTCGCAAATTTGCGCAGGAAAATTGACCGAGGCCACCCTTATCGGATTATTCACACGGCCCGGGGGCGTGGGTATTTTGTCAATACCCGGGACAAGCTCAACAGCATTCGATCCCTTGGCATGGATGATCGCTACACTCGGTGATCCCGTACCTGAACTAGACGACCCGGTAGAAGACCGCCAGGTTTGCCGAGTCCCAGTCCGAGCCGGCGGAGGCTGAGGCGTTTTGAGAAGCCCCTTGAGAAGCCCCTTGAGAAGCCCTTTGACCGGAGAGTGTTCGGTCGGGGGGATGATAGTCGGACGATTCTGGCCATGATCCGCAGCACAGCACCATGATCCTCACTCTGTGTGGGAGCTATGCGTGGGATTGGGTGGCGTTGGATTGGGTGGAGCGCTGCCCCGCTTTCAGAATTTCCTTGCGGGAGGGCGGGCGGGAGAGAGAGCCCTCGTCGTTTCGGTTGGCAGCGGATCCGGGCTCGGTCGCTCAGGTCAGGATCGGTCTTCGGATCCTGCTTGCCCCAAGCGGGCTAGGAGAACCAGGCCCAAGAGGAGCAGTCCGGCGCTAGAGGGCTCTGGAACGACGTAGAAGCTTGTCTGGCTGTAGTCGACCTGGAGCGGCGTTCCGGCCAAGGGTGTGCCGGGGCTCCCGGGTCCCCTCAGGGGCCCTGCCGCGGTGCCATTGGCTACGGCTGAACTGACGATGCCGGTAACGCCGAGGCTCCGGGCGACCAGGGTTAGGGTGCCGATGGAACTAAAGCCCACGACACCGAAGCCGGGCTCAGATTGAAACCAGCCCCAAGAGACAAATGCGCCGAAAGGGGATTGAGTGAAGTCGGCGAGAATGGGTTCGGGTCCACCTTCAGTAAAGGTGAAAGATACGAATTCCAGCGCGGCGGCGTCGTAGTCGAGGGCGATGGATCCCCCCATGAGAATATCCGTAAAGTCGATGCCCAGCTGGATTTCAAAGACGGAGCCAATTTGGATCGCTTCGGAGGAGACAGCTAGCAGGACCGAATTGTCGTCGTGCGGATAGTTGCTCGTCGAATTGCTTCCAGAACCCAAGGACTGGCTCGAGGCCGCTTGGGCCGAGAGCATTATGAGCAAAAGAGCACATGCCGCGATGGTGCCGAAAGCGTTGGTTCGCTCTTGGGTTATTTTGTGCATTGCATCGATGGTCCCGATTTAGAGTGCAGGTGATGGGGCGTTATCTCTATCTCCGTCGAGTGGACACGACCCTATCGGCTTTACATTAAGGGTGTACAAACTTGAGTGAAGCTGGAACCCGGGTTGTCCGGGGGTGACCCGGGGTGCGGCAGAACCCAGGCAGCATGGGGCGATGGGCCACCGGCGCGTACGTAGAGACCCGGAGGGATGAGTGCAATTGCACCCAAATCTTACTCTTTGACTATCCTATGCCGAGGAAACTTTCTGAGGAAAAAAGTCGCGCGTTCTTCGAAGCGCGGCCGGAGGAGCCGATCCCGATAGATGCACTTTTCAACTCTGGGGGCGGGCCAGGCGCAGGAAGCACGCGCCTACGCGGCGCCGGGTTAGACCCTTCGTTCCTGGGCCTGCCCGAGAGGGTCTGTGCTAGAAAGGAAATGTAATTATGACAAGCCATCGACCCGATAGAGGGAGAATCGATGGCAAAAAAGGGGAGTAGACATGGCGACATCCGATTTTGAGGGAACTGAAGGCGTACCCGATGAGAACGAAGAGAGACGAAGTGCGATCAGCCGCCGGGCCCTTCTTGCGGGTACTGCGGCATTTGCAGTCGCTGCTTCGGCGAGTCGAGCAATGGCAGCCGACCACTCCGGGCACGATCATGGTCACCACCACGATGCGGGGGGTGATAACCAGGCATTGGTGCGTGCCGCAGGGGACTGCCAGATTACCGGCGAGATCTGCCAGGCTCACTGCCAGGTGATACTCGCAACCGGCGATACCAGCCTGGCGGCCTGTTCGGCTTCGGTCAGGGATATGATGGCCGGTTGCTCTAGCCTCATGCAGTTGGCCGCGTCGAGCTCGAAACATCTCCCGGCCATGGCCAAGCTCTGCAGCGAGATTCTCGAGGAGTGCAAAGCGGAATGTAAGAAACATGCCGAGCACGAGGAATGCAAGGCGTGTGCGCAGGCCTGCGATGGTTGTCTCGACGAATGCAAGAAAGTCATGGCTTGAGACCGGCTGGGGGTTTCTCTCCCCGGCCCGGGCAATAAAAACCCCCCGCCGCGGTCAGCCGCGACGGGGGGTTTTCTTTCTCTCGGCATTCGATTCCTTGCGGAGTCTGTGCCGTTGCGTTGAGAGTGCAAACGCCGGAAATGAGAAGCTTGGAGGCTTCTACATCATTCCGGGCATACCCCCCATACCGCCCGGCATACCGCCCGGTGCGCCGCCGCCACCATTCTCATCCGGTATTTCGGCGATCATGGCCTCAGTAGTGAGCAGCAGGCTGGCCACACTGGCGGCATTCTGAAGGGCCGTTCGGACCACCTTGGTCGGGTCAATGACACCGGCCTTGATGAGATCCTCGTACTCCTCCGTGGCCGCGTTGAAGCCGAATGAGCCCTTGAGCGACTTCACTTTGTCGACAACGATCGAGCCCTCGACGCCCGCGTTCTCCGAAATGAATCGGAGAGGAGCTTCAATGGCTCGTGAGATGATGTTCACCCCAGGCCGCTGCTCCTCAGGAACATCGAGTTTGGCGAGAGCTTTTTGGGAGCGAATCAGGGCTACACCACCGCCAGGCACGATGCCTTCCTCGACGGCAGCTCGGGTCGCATGGAGAGCGTCCTCAACCCGTGCCTTCTTCTCCTTCATCTCGGTTTCTGTCGCCGCTCCAACCTTGACTACGGCAACGCCGCCGACGAGTTTCGCGAGCCGTTCCTGCAATTTCTCACGATCGTAGTCCGAACTGGTGGACTCGATCTGGCTGCGAATTTCGTTGACTCGACCTTCGATATCCTTCTTGGTGCCAGCGCCATCGATGATGATGGTGTTGTCCTTGTCGATGCTGACGCGCTTGGCTTTCCCAAGGTCCTTGACTGTCACATTCTCCAGCTTCAGGCCGAGTTCCTCGGCAATGACCTGTCCGCCTGTGAGAATCGCCATATCCTGAAGCATGGCCTTGCGACGGTCTCCGAAGCCCGGTGCCTTGACTGCGGCTACGTTGATTGTGCCTCGGATCTTGTTCACGACGAGCGTGGCAAGTGCCTCGCCCTCGATGTCCTCGGCAATGATCAGCAGGGGACGACCCTGGCGAGCGACCTCCTCGAGAACGGGGAGCAGATCCTTCATGTTGCTGATCTTCTTCTCGTTCAGGAGAATCAGAGGCTCTTCGAGGACGCATTCCATGGACTCGGGATCGGTCACGAAGTACGGCGAGAGGTAGCCGCGGTCGAACTGCATACCCTCGACTACGTCGAGTTCGGTCTTGAGGCTCTTTCCCTCTTCGACGGTGATCACGCCTTCTTTGCCGACTTTGTCCATGGCTTCGGCGATGATTCCGCCGATGGTCGGGTCGCTATTGGCCGAAATGGTGCCGACCTGTGCGATCTCTTCTGCACTGCGTGTGGGCTTGGAAAGACTGCCGAGCGCCTTGCTGACGGCTTCCACCGAGGCGTCAATGCCACGCTTGAGATCCATCGGATTGATGCCGGCAACTACAAGCTTGCTTCCTTCGCGGAAAATCGACTGCGCAAGTACCGTCGCCGTCGTTGTCCCGTCACCCGCGACGTCGGAAGTCTTGCTCGCAACTTCCTTGACCATCTGGGCGCCCATGTTCTCGAAGCGGTCCTCGAATTCGATTTCCTTGGCGACGGAAACACCATCCTTGGTGACGGTGGGGGAGCCGAAGCTTTTTTCGATGATGACATTCCGACCCTTCGGGCCGAGGGTTACACGGACCGCGTTTGCGAGTCCGTCGACGCCCGCAAGAATTTTTGCGCGGGCATCTTGATCGAAGAGAATTTGCTTTGACATTTTTCTGTTTGCTCCTGACTACTCGAGTATTCCGAGGACGTCTTCCTCGCGAATGATGAGGTGTTCCTCGCTCTCAATGTTGACTTCCGTCCCTGCATACTTGCTGAAGAGCACTCGATCGCCCTTCTTGACTTCCAAGGGGACGACATTGCCGTCATCACCAGCTTTGCCGTTTCCGGTAGCGATGACTTTCCCTTCCTGGGGTTTTTCCTTGGCCGTATCTGGGATGATGATCCCACCGGTTGTCGTTGCTTCTTCGTCGACTCGCTTGACCAGAATCCGATCCTGGAGCGGGCGGATCTTCATGACGCCATATCCTCGCGTGTGGACCGGTATCCACCGGTCGTTGTTTACGGGAGACCGACACGCGTGTATCGCGCTGGCCAGTTGTAGCGCTTGGCAGTCGAGGAACTCGACTGCCAAGCGGGCGGCAATCTAGATCGGGGGGGCAGGAGGTCAACCTCCCTTACAGAAATAAATCGAAACTTTTATGGAAGGCCCCCGGAGAAGTGGGGTCGATGGCTTGACTTTCGCCTTGATTTCGCGACCCTAAGCGACGGAGAGGCGAAATTAGGACGAAAATTTGAGATTTTCGGGATTCGCCATGTGGGAGCGGGTCGCGCCTTGGAATAGCGCCCCGATTGGGGACTTAGGGACTTAGGGACTTAGGGACTTAGGGACGACACAGGTAGTTGGGCTCCCAGATCATTAGGGACATATTAGGGACACATTAGGGACACATTAGGGACAACATGGGCCGCTTGAAGCCCGCGAAGCGCACAGGACGTTTGCACCGAGCGCACGGCACAGAGCAAAGAGCGCACCGAGCAAACCGAGCAGCGAGCACAAAAAATGAATCGTGAGGAGATTGAGAATCATGGCCCTGACTCGTCGCCAGCGCGAAATATATGACTACATCTGCGAGTTTGTCGAGAAAAAGGGCTATTCGCCCAGCCTTGAGGAAATCGGGGGCCACTTTGAACTGGCCTCGGTGGCTACGGTCCACAAGCACGTTCAACACCTGGTGACCAAGGGGTTCCTCCGAAAGGCCTGGAATCGCTCCCGCTCGCTGGAGCCTGTCCGGGAGGACGTCTCGGATTTGCCCTCGATCCCCCTGCTGGGGACCGTGGCGGCGGGATATCCGATTGAGGCGATCGAGGAGCGGGGTGAGCACGTCCGAGTGCCCGCCCAGTTGATGGGGCGCCCGGATGACACCTTTGCCCTCAAGGTGCGGGGCGACTCGATGATCGAAGACCAGATTTGTGACGGCGACCTCGTCATCGTTGAGAGCCGCTCCGAGGCTCGTAATGGCGAGACCGTTGTCGCACTGGTGGGCGGAGACGAGGCGACACTGAAGCGCTTCTATCGCGCGGGATCCATGGTCAGGCTTGTCCCTGCGAATTCGACTATGCAGCCCATCGAGGTGGCGGCTTGCGATGTCCAGATTCGCGGTGTAGTTCGAGGACTGATTCGTAGCTACTGAGAACTTTGCTAGCGTGCCGGGGTGATTGGGCGGCTAGGTGTTCAACCGTCACCCGCTGCGCGGTTGGCCGAGGCCATTGCTCATTCTCGGCCTTTGCCCCCCGGAAAATCCAAAGCGAGTGTTTGGAGCCGGGTCAATTGGCGAGTCGGGGCACTCGCTGACCGGTCGCTGGCGTTGGGGTGCTCACTCCATAGACCCCATAGACCCCATAAAGTGGTGCTCCCGAGTTTGGGCCTGGAGAGGCAGATGCGACGGGGAGAGTGAGGAAGCCTTGAAGGATACCCGAATCACGGAGAATTCGAAGGGGGTGGCATGCTTCGCGTAACCCGCAGCGTTCATTTTTCGACCTCCCTGCGTTACTGGCTGAACGATCTCAGCGAGCAGGAGAATCGTAAGCGTTTCGGCCAAGATGCCGACCGTCACGGGCACAACTACCGTTTGGAGATCACGGTTCAGGGCGAACCCGATGTCGAGACCGGCATGGTGATCAACCTCGCTCAGATCAAGGAAGTGGCCGAGCGGGAAATTATGTCTCGTTTCGACCATAAAGATCTGAACCACGACACCGAATACTTCGTTCGAATTCCTCCGACGCCAGAGCATTTCGCAAGTCTCATTTTTCGCCTTCTGGATGCAGCGCTACCCGAAGGCTTGCTGAATCGGGTTCGACTCCACCAGTCATCGGATCTCTATGTCGATGTGATTCGGTCCGAACCATGATTTACCTGACTCGTCGTTACAGCCTCGCCGCCGCCCATATTCTCGCTCAACCCGCCTTCAGTCCAGAGGAGAATGAGCGAATTTTTGGCAAGTGTGCCAATCCTGGAGGGCACGGCCACGACTATGGATTTGAGGTGTCGGTGACGGGGCCTGTTGATCCGGAGACGGGTCAGATCATCGCACCGGGGTTGCTCGACGAGATCTTTGAGCAGGCGGTGGCCCGGCGCTTCAGTCACCGCCTCTTGAACGAAGAAATTCCCTTTGGCGCGCTGGTGCCCACTGCGGAAAATATTGCGCGGGTATGCCATGAGGCCCTGGCAGAGACCGTCAAAAACCGAAGTACGGCGTCTCTGGCGCAATTGCGCGTGACGGAAACGCCTAGAAATTTTGTTGAGCAGGGAGAACTGTTGTGAATGATCCGATTGAGCCATTGATTACCACGCTGTTGCAGGAAATAGGTGAGGACCCCGGTCGCGAGGGCCTTGAACGCACGCCGACCCGGGTGGCGGCGGCCATGCGCCGCTTCACAGAAGGCTACGATAAGAACCCGGTGGAGATCTTGAATGACGCGCTTTTCAAGGTCGACTACGACGAGATGGTGCTCGTTCGGGACATCGATTTCTTCAGTCTATGTGAGCACCACATGGTCCCTTTTTTCGGCCGAGTCCACGTCGGTTATATCCCGAATGGCAAGGTGGTGGGACTGTCTAAAATTCCCAGACTGGTCGAAATGTTTTCCCGCCGCCTTCAGGTTCAGGAGAGGCTGACAACCCAAATCGCCGAAACGATCGAGAAAGTGCTCAATCCCCGAGGTGTAGGCGTCGTGATCGAGTCCAAGCACCTCTGTATGATGATGCGTGGGGTGGAAAAGCAGAACTCGTACGCGATCACGAGTTCCCTTCGCGGGGAATTCGAAAAAGATTCCAAGACCCGGCAAGAGTTCATGGGTTTCCTACGCCAGAGTCGCGAGTCTTTTGTTTAGCAGGGCAGGAGTGAGCGGGGCCGGAAACTGTATAGGGTCAGGTCAGGAGAAAGCTCTCACCGACCCAGCCTTCACTCAACGCCCACAGGCGCCGCGCCGATTCGGGGTTTAGGGCGTGGGAAGAAATGCCCGTCGTCGAGTCCGCGTCGGCCTTCTCCTCGGCAATGTTGCAGTCTTCGCAGTAGAAGCCCCCTCGTCCCTCAAGTTCGCTTGAGACGGCGGCCCAGGTCGATGTAGCCGCTCCCTGTTCAACGCTCTTGAAGGCAGGGCGGTCGCTCTTGGGGTCCCCTCGGCTCATCAAGTCCTGAACGTCTTCGGGTGAGAGATGGCGGCCGAGTTCGGTCATGATCATTCCCGGGTGAACGGCAACTGCCCTGACTCCAGAGGCGGCCAACCGTCGATCGAGTTCGACGGTGAAGAGGATGTTGGCAGTTTTGGACTGCCCATAGGCCTCCCACTTGTCATAGGCCCGGCTCTCGAAGTGGGGGTCTTCAAAGTTGACGTCGCCCAGGCGGTGGCCTGCCGAACTGAGGTTGACGATCCGTGCTGGCGCCGCCGCGCGCAGGGCTGGCACCAGCATGCAGGTGAGCAGGAAATGGCCAATGTGGTTGGTCGCTAGTTGGAGTTCCCATCCGTGAGAATTTCGCGCTAGGTCGCACCCCATCAAACCGGCGTTGTTGATGAGAACGTCGAGCCTTTCGTTCTCCTCCAGGAATCGCTTCGCGCAATCGCGCACGCTTTCCAGCGAGGTCAGTTCGAGGGAAGTGACATCCACCTGGCGCTCTCTCCCGCCGGCTCTGATCGTCTCGGCCACCGCCTCCGCCTTGGAGACGTCTCGAGCGCCGAGGGTGACCCGAGCGCCGACGCTCGCCAGGGCCCGTGCGGTTTCCGCCCCCAGGCCTCCCGAGGCCCCGGTGACGAGGACGTGGCACCCGGAGAGGTCTACGTCCTGAACGACTTCCTCGGTTGTCGTCTCATTGTTGAAGGCGTTCGCCACGTGAGTTTCCTTCCTGCTGAGGGCCGGTGGGAATACAGAAAAGTGGGCCAGAAAGAGGGCTCAGGAACCAGACAAAACAAGTTCTGAGTTGACGACGAGTTCTCCGCTCTTCTCAAAGTCGCTTCTCTGGCGATCCACCCACTCCTGAACAAGTTGGTTGCGCTTGGCATTGAGAAGATTCTCTTTCAAGTTATCCAGCGTCGCCTGGACCTCCTCTGCCTCGGGTTCGGTTCGCTCAAGCAGTTGAATAAAAACACGATTTGACCCCACTTCGAAGGATCGTCCAGCCGTTGGCGCCTCAATGTTGAGGGAAAAAACTGTATTCATCAAATCCGGTGCTCCGCCCAGTCCGGGCACGAACCCATCGGGGCGTCGGCTCAGGGGACCGGCGGTGCGTGGCGTGAGGTCCTGGCTTGCGGCGGCTTCTTCGAGGCTCATGCCCGCGTTGATTTCCTCGAGGATCACGTTGGAAAGGCGCGTCGCACGGTCGGCGGCGGCCTGGGCGGCGGCCTCTTCCCGGGCTATTTCGCTCGACACTTCTTCGAAGGTGCGCGTTCGCGCGGGCAGTCGTTCATTGACTTGCACTACGTGAAAACCGAAGCCGCTCTGGACGATCTCCGAGATTTCTCCCGCTTCAAGTGAGAAAGCGGCGTTGTCGATCTCGGGCACGTTCACGCCTCGCGGAAAGATTCCAAGATCACCGCCTTCTTTCCGGGAGCCCGGATCTTCGGACACCTCTGCGGCGACCAGAGCAAATTCTTCTCCCTCCAGGATTCTCTCTCTGGCCGCTTCGGCCTTGGCTCGGGCCGCATCGGTTGTCGCTTCATTCGCCTCGGGGCCCACCTGGATCAAAATGTGTGCGGCGCGTACTCGCTCGCTCTCCTTGTACTGCTCGATGTCCGTCTTGTATCGGAGTTGGAGTGTGTCGGTATTCGCCTCGAGGTAGGCCTGCAGGGCGTCATCGGCCAATTCTTCCCCGGGCGGAAGCGATGCGGTATCCAGGGCAACGTAGGCGAAGCGAACCTGTTCGAGATCGTATATTGCAGAGTCTCGGAGCTCACCATCGCTGAGGGTTGCCTGGTCGTAGAGCAGGCTGATCATCTTCTGAGAGAGAAGGTCTCGCCTGACGCTCGCCATGAAATTTCTCTGGCTTCCGAACTCGTACTGGGTGTAGTTGTTGAACGCCTCGACGTTGAACTTGCCCGATTCGTCTCGGAAGGAAGCGCTCTGCTTCACGAGACTTTGGATCTCTTCACGGCTGACGCCAAGCCCGAGGTCGTGGGCCGACCGTGCGAGGACCACGGTATTGATGAGCGAACGCAGGGTCTGGGCGTCAAGAAAAGGGCCGAGCGCCCGAGCATCAAAGTTGTCACCCGACTGTTCCCGATAAGTCTGTTCCTGCTGGGCTCGGAGGCGCTGGAAATCGCTCAAGTCGAGATTGAACTCTCCCAGTTGAATGACACTCTTTCCCGAGGGGGTCCCTACGCCGGACTGACCCCCGGATCCCATAAAGAACACAAATACGGCGCCGACGAAGGCCACAAGAAGCAGGGTGAGCCAGCGTTGGCCCCTGCGGATCGACTTGAGCATGAAGCTACCTCTTTTCTCTTCGGGTCTGGAAATTTTGATTTGGGATCGCAAAGCAGGCGGGTCAGCGAATTGGCCCATAATAGAAGATGGACGTTCGCTTCCCCGGCAGGGAGGCCCGATCTTAAGCAGGGCGGGTCTGATGGGCAAGCGATCCGTTGTTTTCGGGAGTGGGGTTCTGGATTCAGCCCATGATCGAGAAAACAAGTGCTTCCGCGGTTGCTCCCCCTGGCACTCACTGTTATTTTCAACGATTCCCACGACTTAAAAAATAGCTTTCAATTCGGCAACTTAGGCTGAAGTCTGACGGTGGGCGGCGAAGATTCTCGCCGGAGAGCCCTCGCGGCGACCGTGAAAACTTCAGCATGCCTTCCGCGGTGGATACCTCGCCCAGTGAACAAGCATGACCGAAGGGAGATCCCAGAGTGATATTTGATACGGTGCTCGGCTGGTTTTCCAGCGACCTTGCCATCGATCTGGGGACGGCGAACACGCTCGTCTACGTGAAGGGCCGTGGGATCGTGGTCTCGGAGCCGAGCGTGGTGGCGGTTTCAAAGGACGGTCGGGGACCGGACAAGGTCCGGGCAGTGGGGACCGCGGCCAAGGAAATGCTGGGCCGGACGCCCGGGCATATCGTCGCAATCCGCCCCATGAAAGATGGCGTGATCGCAGACTTCGAAATTACCGAAGCCATGCTTCGCTATTTCATTACGCGGGTTCATGACCGCAAGCGTATGGTCAGACCTCGAATTGTTATCGCCGTGCCGTCGGGGATTACTGAAGTGGAGAAACGCGCCGTTCGGGAGAGTGCGATGCTCGCCGGGGCGCGAGAGGTTTACCTGATCGAGGAGCCGATGGCGGCGGCGATTGGTGCCGGTCTGCCTGTGACCGAGCCGTCGGGCAACATGATCGTCGATATCGGGGGGGGTACAACCGAGGTCGCAGTGATTTCCCTCTCGGGCATTGTCTACTCGAATTCAACACGGGTGGGCGGCGACAAGATGGACGAAGCCATCATCAATTATGTAAAGCGCAAATACAATTTGCTGATCGGCGAGCGCACCGCAGAAATGATCAAGATCAAGATAGGAACCGCCTATCCGACCGAGACTCAGGTTCATATGGAGATCAAAGGTCGCGATCTGGTGGCCGGGGTTCCCAAGACCCTCGAGATCAAGTCCGAGGAGGTGCGAGAAGCCCTAGCGGAGCCAATCAATGCCATTGTCGAAAGTGTCAAAATGGCTCTGGAACGAACGCCTCCGGAATTGTCCGCCGACATCGTGGACAAGGGTATCGTTATGGTCGGGGGCGGCTCGATGCTGATGAACCTCGATATTCTTCTCCGGGAAACCACAGGTCTCCCTGTAATGCTTGCTGAGGACCCGCTGACGGCGGTCGCTATCGGTACGGGACGCTGTCTAGATGAGTTACAGCTTCTCAAGGACGTGACCATCCGCTCTTAGGGCAATCTCTGACAATGCCGAATGGGGGCGGGATCCCCGTCCGGCGGAAGTTCCCTCAATCGGTGAACGGGGAGCCATGTTCGGATTTTTCAAGCGAATGAGTGCCCCGATTGTTCTCGCTATCCTGATTCTCATCTCGCTTGCCTCGATTGTCGGGGACAGAACGCGAGTTTCTCGAAATGATCTCCCTTGGTGGCAGGGCGTGCTTCTTGAGATCACAGTTCCATTCCAAGAGGCGGTGGCTATCCCGGCCGCTTTTCTCGGGAAGACCTGGCGCTCATATCTGGATCTCGTCGATCTACGGGCCGAGAATGACAGCCTCCGTATCAGCCTGTCGGAGCTCAAGGAAACGAATCTTCAGTTTCGAGAAGCGCTTGTGTCCAGTGGGCATCTTGATCAGATCGTGGATATGCGCGACGACTTTGAGATCCCAATGCTGCCTTCGACAGTGGTGGGTCTCGACGTCAATCCCTTTTTTCGCTCGATCCTCGTTGACCGGGGCAGTGAGCATGGAGTGTTGGCCGGTAACCCGGTGATCACTCATGAGGGTGTGGTCGGCGTGGTGACTCGGACTTCGGCCCATGCGGCCAAGACGATGCTCGTACTTGACCGCCAGAGCGCGGTGGATGCGATTGTCCAGCGGAGCCGGACCCGTGGAATTGTGCAAGGTCGCGGGAGCGGGCAACTCGCATTCCAGTTCGAGGCTCAAGGCGGGGACGTTCGGGCGGGCGACCAGATTCTGACCTCGGGGCTCGGAGGCGTTTATCCGAAGGGCCTGAAGCTAGGCGAAGTAGCGGAATTGACAGAGGCGGGAGGTAGTCTGATCCAAGTAGCTGCTGTCCGGGCGGCTGTGGACTTTGGGCGTTTGGAGCAGGTTTTTCTGATGCTGCGCCGGGGCCCCGGCATGGATCTCCTCTACGAAACTGGGGAGTTTTTTGATCCTTCTCCAGCACCCGTAGAAGAGCAGGTGGGCACGTCGGACGAAGACGTTGTCAACGCCGAGAGCTGATGATGAAGGTCTTTCTTGCCCTCTTCCTGGTTGCGCTGCTTGCGGTGATGCTGGAAGGATCCCTGGCGACGATTGCACCGCCGCCCTGGTCTCCCGATCTTGGTCTGCTCTCGGTGATTTCAGTGGGTTTGCGATGGCGGGGCATGGCCATGGGGCTTGTGTTTGCCTATATGCTCGGGTCCTCGGTGGATGCCCTGTCGGGTTCCCTGATGGGGCTGAACGCCCTCCTGTACCTCTTCGTGTTTATGAGTGCAATTTTTGCGGGACGCCAGCTGAATCTCAAAGGGGCGTTTCCCGTGATGGCCTTCGCCGCTTCGGTCAGCTTCCTCTATGGATTTGGTCTCTACTTGGTTTCAACATTCTTCATCAATGGAATTGAATTCAGCCTCCGTTGGTTTATTGAAAGTTTCCTTCACGCGCTGGTCAACGGTGTGGTGGCACCGCTAGTTGTAGGAATATTCTCGCGGGTGGCTGTATGGGCTGGAGCCGATGACAGTTCCGAAAGGGCCCTTTATATAGATACCCCTGTGAGGCCAGCTTGATCGGTAAGGTGGCTGCTGAGAGCCGATTGCCAGGCGCCGACGAGGCTCCGAGTGAACTTCGAATCGGGCTGATCGCGCTGATCATGCTCGCGGCTTTCGCGATTTTCGTGGTCCGGCTTTTTCAGCTGCAGATCGTGGAGGGGGCAGATCTTGCAAGTCGTTCAGAGCGAAATTCGATTCGGACCCTCCGTCTTGAGGCGCCGCGAGGAGATATCGTCGATCGGGAGGGCCGGCTTCTCGCTACTACGCGCCCGGCCTTTCGGGTTCGCGTGATACCCAGCGAAGTTCGGAGTTCCGAAAGGGCCTACCGGGTGCTGGGCGAGTTGCTCGATCGAGACGGGGATGAACTCGCTGAGAAGGTAGGTGTCCCCGTCGGTCGCCGACGTTTCCAGCCCGTCGCGCTCGAGACAGACCTTTCGTATCTCCAACTCGCCCGGGTGGAGAGTCATCGCTACGCGCTGCCGGGGGTGGTGACGGACATGACGCCCCGTCGCCACTACGAGGGCGAAAGAACGGCCGCCCATCTGCTGGGCACTATCGGAGAGATCGACGCTGAAGAACTCGCTCGCGATGCCGTCCCCAGCTACAGGGCGGGTGATGTGGTCGGGAAGTCGGGCCTTGAACATCGCCACGAAGCGCATCTCCGGGGAAAATTGGGGGGGCGGAATATCGTCGTTGACGTAGCCGGACAGGAAATCGAGGTCATTGACGAAGTAGACCCCGTACCTGGGGGACGTATCGTCCTGACGATCGACCTCGACCTTCAGCGCGTCGCAGAAGAAGCTTTCCGGGCCGAGGAGTTTTCGCTTCGTGGAGCGCTGGTGGCCATTGATCCTCGCAATGGCGAAGTGTTGGCCATGGTCTCCGAGCCGGCTTATGACCCGAATTTATTCCCGGGGGGGGTTGGCAGCGAAACCTGGAACGATCTTGTTTCGGATGAGAGTCGACCTCTGAGAAACCGTGCCATTTCCGGGCAATATCCGCCGGGTTCTACTTACAAGGCTGTGGTCGCTGTTGCCGGGATCGCCGAAGGAATTCTGGATCCTGAAGAAAAAGTTTTCTGCCCGGGTGAGTATCGACTAGGACGGCGTACTTATCGTTGCTGGAAGAGGGGAGGGCACGGCGAAGTCAATCTCGATCAAGCGGTCCTCGGTAGTTGTGACGTTTATTTTTACAAGTTGGGTGTCGAACTGGGAGTCGACAAAATCGGCGAATACGCCAGGAAGTTTGGCTTTGGTTCGCCCACAGGGATCGATTTCCAGGGGGAAATGCCAGGCCTGGTGCCCAGTCGGGAGTGGAAGGAAAGGGCTCGAGGAGAGCGCTGGCTCAAAGGTGAAACGGTCTCCGCTTCGATTGGCCAAGGCTTCAATCTCGCCACTCCGATTCAACTCGCCCAGGCCTTCGCGACGTTTGCCAACGGCGGAACGGTCTATCGGCCACACGTGATCAAGTCCATTGAATCCTGGGACGGAAGTGCCAAGCGCTATCCCGAACGGAGCGCGTCGTTGAGTGCCGGAATAGATCCCGACGTAATAAGGCGGGTGCGTCAGAGCCTGATTGCGACGGTACAGGACCCTGATGGAACCGGCGCCCGTGCACGGGTCGAGGGAGTTCTTGTGGCGGGAAAGACTGGGACGAGTCAGGTGGTCGGACTGGAGCAGATCAAGGGTCTGGAGGACGAGGATATTCCCATACGCTATCGCGATCATGCACTTTTTGTGGGATTTGCACCCGCCGAAGCGCCCGAAATCGCCTTGGCGGTGGTCGTCGAGCATGCGGGGAAGGGCGGGGGGGCTGCCGCCGCGCCCATCGCGCAGAAGGTCTTGGCCAAGTACTTCGAGAAGCACCCGGTTGAAGGGTCGCCGGTGTTGACGGCAAGTAGGCGGGGCGGCATCGATACCGGACATGGGGCTGAGACGATTGCGCCGGGAGAGGCCGCGCCATGAGGAGCCAGATGGACCGAAGGTCAATTCAGAACTTTGACTGGGTCTTTGTTTTACTGATTGCGGTTTTGCTGACTTTTGGGTTGATCAATCTGATGTCTGCGGCGGCGGCCGGGGTGGAAGGTGGAACCTCTAACGTTGTCCGGCGTCACATGATGGTGATCGGACTGGCTATATTCGTTATGGGTCTGACCACATCCGTTGACTACCGACACGCTGAGCGCTTCGCGCCGGTAATTTTTGTGGGGTCACTTTTTCTGCTGGGCCTGACCCTGGTGGTGGGCGTAGTGACCCGAGGGGCCCAGGCTTGGCTTTTTTCCGGAGGTTCTATTCAGCCTTCCGAGTTCGCCAAGGTGGCGCTGGTTGTCATGCTGGCCCGGTATTTCCATCGAAATCCGCCGAGCACGATTCGCCAGCTGCGGCAGTTGATCGTGCCGCTCATGATCGCGGCTCTGCCCATAGGATTGATCCTTCTGCAGCGCGATATGGGCGTTGCTCTTCTGACCCTGCTCGTTGCGCTCACCTACCTACCTCTTCTCAGCATCCCTCTGCGGGCCTGGGCGGGTATTGCCGTTCTCGCTGCGGCAGGCCTAGCGGCACTCTGGAGTTTCGGTCTGAAGGTCTATCAGCAGCAACGCATCTTAGATTTTTTGGATCCTGGGCGGGATCCGCTCTCCTCGGGTTATCAGGCTATGCAGTCGAGGATCGCCGTGGGTTCGGGCGGACTTTTGGGCGCTGGATGGCAGGAGGGAACCCAGACTCAACTCCGGTTTCTCCCGACTCAACACACGGATTTTGTCTTCAGTGTGCTTGCCGAGGAGTGGGGCTTCGTGGGGAGCACGGTGGTCTTGGCTTTCTTTTTTGCCCTGTTGTTGTGGGGCTTGTGGATTGCGCAGAGCTCGAAGGATGGTTTCGGCGCCATGCTTGCGGTGGGCCTGGTGGGGACTCTCTTCTGGCCCGCCACAATCAATATCGCAATGGTGCTCGGCCTAGCGCCCGTGATCGGCGTTCCCCTGCCTCTCTTTTCATATGGGGGGTCGGCGCTGATGTCGGCGGCAATTGCACTCGGGCTGCTGCTCAACGTTTCCATGAGGCGTTACGTCTTCTGAGATTGTTGGCCGCTCTGTCTGCTGGACCTCGGGGTCTTGTCTAGGTATGATGCTCCACTGCCCCTAGGCGGATCCCTGGGATCTGGCCCGGATGAGGAGTTTTAGCATGAGCGCACCCTGGATTACCTATCGCCCTGAACTAAAAGTTCTTGATTGCACCATCCGCGATGGCGGCCTGGTGAATAGTCACGCCTTTGATGACGACCTCGTATCGGCGGTGCATCACGCTTGTGTGGAGGGCGGCATCGACTACATGGAGATCGGTTACAAGGCGTCCAAGAAGCTCTTTGCTCCGGGCAATTTCGGAGACTGGAAATTCTGCGATGAGGATCACATGCGTCGAGTTCTGGGAGAGAACGACTCTCCGCTGAAAATCGCTGCGATGGCCGATGCGGAGAAGACCGACTACCACGAGGATATCCTCCCCGCTGACCAGAGCGTTCTCGATGTGATTCGAGTTGCGACCTATGTTCATCAGTTGCCCATCGCTGTCGACATGATCAAGGATGCGGCAGACAAAGGCTACGAAGTCACCTGCAATGTGATGGCGATTTCCATTGCTCAGGAAGCGGAGATTGACCAGGCTCTTGAGGTTCTGAGAGAGACGCCCGTGGGCACAGTTGTCGTGGTGGACAGCTTCGGCGCCCTTTATGGCGAACAGGTGGGCAGATTGGTTGACAAGTACCGGTCGGCCTTGGAGGGGACAGGCAAGGAAGTCGGGATTCACGCCCACAACAATCAACAGCTGGCTTTTGCCAATACCATTGAGTCGATCATTCACGGTGCGAACCGGATCGATGCCACCGTCGCGGGAATGGGAAGAGGGGCAGGGAACTGTCCGATGGAGCTCTTGATTGGTTTTCTTCGCAACCCCACTTACCGTCTGCGCCCCTTCCTGGAAGTTCTCGAAAAATACTTCGTGCCGTTGCAGGAGAAGTTGAAGTGGGGCGCGCTCGTGCCCTACAACATCACCGGCCAACTCAATCAACACCCACGAAGTGCGATCGCCATGGTGGAAGGCGATGAGGGCAACAACTACGTGGAGTTCTACGACAAACTCGTCGCGGATCTCTAGCGGGTGTCAACTTTTGGGATTGGCTTCAAAAAGCGTCCGGGATTTCTTCGGGCAGGCCGGGCAGAGTGGCATCCCTGGGTTTAGCGGGGTGTTCAGGGCTTGATCTCCATTTTGGAAATTGGCGCTCTATGGCGCGGCTGCTGGCCGAAACCAGGAACTGCCGGGTGGGCATGACGCTCTCTGGGTCTTCACCCCCGGATAAGGCCACCAAGAGTTTTGGTGCTCGTCCCTCCTCGCGCGTGGGCGCATTCTTCGACATGGACAAGACCCTGATCGCCGAGAATTCCGGCTCGATCTACATGAAGAAGCGTTACCAGGACGGTGAGATGGGGTTGCTCGGATTGGCCCGGGGGGCGTTTGCCTACCTGCGATACAGGATGGGTGTTTTCGACATGCTCAAGTCAACCCACGCCATGACCCGGGATCTCAAGGGGCGTCAAGAATCGGAATTCCTTGCAGA
>DUCT01000032.1 GCA_012959665.1 Myxococcales bacterium
GATCTGTGGCTCAGGTGTTGATCGATGGCTCAGGTGTTGATCGATGGCTCAGGTGTTGATCGATGGCTCAGGTGTTGATCGATGAGGCAGCCGCGTTGGCATACAGGGCTCGGGAATGCTTTTTGGTTGCCCCTTCTAACGGCAAGTAAGCCGCCAACCCTGCGATTTCCTATCGGCCTCCCGGTGGGAAACTTTACTCCGGTCCCCGACGTAACTCAAAGCGGCTGGTCCGGCCCAAGGCCAGATAAACCAGGCCCTGGACTGTCAAAGTCAGCCAGAACACGAACCAAACGACGATCCCCATGGCAAGTGCAGTGGTTTTTGCCACCCCAAACGGGACGAGAACCGCCGTAAATGCCAATTGATAGGGGCCGATAAAGCCCGGAGCCGACGGAATCGCCACCGCTGCCCCGAGGGCGCCCAACAAGATCCAGGCATGCACCAAGGTCTCCCACGCGCCGCCCAGATCGATTCCGAACGACTGAAACCCCAGTAGAATCGGCCCGGTCCCTGTCACGAGCCAAATTAGGATGGAATGCAGTGCGATCCACAGAAGATGCGATCCGCCACGAAGAGCCCCCAGGCCGGCAATAAAGTGCCGGAGTCCTGCCTCCGCTGCCGAGCGGAACCCAGTCGGCAACGGACGCATGCAAATGCTTATTCCCGAGATAACTGACTCGGGGGCCAGGCGCAGGGCCACCAACGCCAATAGGGGAGTCGCCGCCACCGGGAGCAGAAACTTCGAGCCCTCGCCCAGTACACGGGCCAGTTCCGAGGGCCCGTCTGGCCCGGTGGGGGCAATAGCCACCAGATAGGCGAGTCCTCCAAGAGCCATAGCCAGGACGGTCACCGCGTCGAGCACCCGCTCGAGGGCAATCGTGCCGACCACCGAGGCCAGGGGAATGCGCGTGTCCCGGCTCAGACTCCAGGCGCGAACCAACTCCCCCACTCGCAAGGGAAGCAGATTGTTGGCCATGAAACCCAGCGCCGTGGATCGGTAGAGAACGGATCGAGGCACCTCGGCAATGGGCCTGACCAAATGGCGCCAGCGAAGGGCCCGGAAGTAAACGCTGAGCAGGTAGCAGGGCGCCGAAAGCGCGAGAAGGCTCCAGAAATTGGATTCACGAATGGCCTCGACAACTGCGGCCATGGGAATCCCGCGCACCGCGAGCCAAACACAAATGCCGGTCACCGCCAATCCAAGCCAAACCCGCCAGTCAGACAAACTCGGCGCCCACCCACCGAGCCCCGAGTCAAAGTCGATTCCTGGTGGTGGGCCTTCCGGCGGACTCACCAACGGGGCTTACCGACCGCCGGCATCTTTTCCGGATTTTCCTCAAGCCAGACGCGAAGGGCTGCCACATCTCGATCAATCTGGATTTTCAAAGCATCCACCGACGGGAATTTCTGCTCGGGGCGGATAAGCGCCAAAAAGTCGAGATCGATCTTGCGGCCGTAGAGATCCCCGGAGTAGTCCAGTAGGTGCGCTTCCGCGACCAGGTCGTGCTGATCATCGAATGTCGGTCGGTAGCCCAAATTGGTCACCGCGGGCATCACGCACCCCTGCTCCGGATCGCCTCCATCCAGGAAGTGAACCGCACAGACATAGACACCCGGACTGGGCAGGGTTTCGTTGTCCGGAGCCAGGTTGGCCGTGGGAAAGCCCATACCCCGACCACGCTTCATGCCCTCAACAACGCTTCCTCGTACGCTGAAGGGCCGCCCCAGTAATTTCCCTGCTTCGGCCACGCTTCCGTCTGCAAGCAGGGCTCGAATTCGCGTGGAGTTAACGTCCTTCTCCTCCTTGGTAATTTCGGGAATAATCGTTACGGAGAAACCGAGTCGAGGACCGGTCTCCGCCAGCAGACGCATGGAGCCTTCGCGGTCCTTTCCAAAATGGAAGTCGTACCCCACATAGACCTCAGTGGGGGCGATTCGTCGGTGAATGTATTCGTTGACGAAGACCTCCGGCGAGGTCCGAGCGAACTCAAGATCAAAGGGCTCGACAATCAGAACGTCGATTCCTGCCGCCTCCAGGAACTCCATTTTCTGTTCGAGTGTCGCCAGCAGGTTTGGCGAACGATCGGGATGGATAATTTTTCGAGGATGCGGCTCAAAAGTAAAAAGCACCGCTTCGCCCTTCAGCGACCGAGCACGCTCCACCACTGTTGCCAGAATTGCCCGATGGCCGAGATGAACACCGTCAAAATTCCCAATGGTCAGGACCGGGCGCTCGAGCCGGCGTCCGAGAGATCCCGTCCCGTGAACCAGTTCCAAGTCCCTACTCCCTCCAGCCCATGCGCCCGACCGCGCCTTCACTCCGCATTCCGGCATCCTCCCCAGCCCAGCCCCCGGAGAATCCCCGACGGAGGCGTTCCCCTCGATGCAAGCCGCTCATGGCCCGCCCCAGCGGATTTCGTACGCCTTCATCAGGAAGCGGTCACATCTTGGGAACAATACAACCTCAGCACCCCGGGGCTGACGTCAGGGAAGGGAACCGGAGCCGTCCGCCTTACCAATTTGCGGATCGAGATAGCGCAGAAAAGCGTGATCCGGGGAGAGAATCAGGGTCGTATTGATATTGAGGGTTTCGCGGTAAGCCTGAAGGCTGCGGATGAATGAATAGAACTCGGGATCCGCCCCATGGGCCGATGAGTAGATCTGAGCCGCCTCCGCATCGCCCTGGCCCCGAGTAATCTCGGCCTTGGAACGGGCTTCTGCGACCAGCGTCCGCGCTTCGCGATCCGCCCGTGCCTGAATTTCTCGTGCCTCTCGCTCACCACGAGCCCGATACTCCCGGGAAATCGCCCGGCGCTGCTCGCGCATCTGATCGTAAGCAGCGGTTTTCGCTTCCATGGGAAGTTCCGTCCGATTGATCCGTACGTCGATGATCTCGATTCCCTTGGAGGCCATATTTGCGCTCACCGCCTCATCGAGTTCGTCCACGAGCATTGCCCGGGCAAGCAGCTCATTCAGAGACAATCTGCCGACGGCGGCGCCCACGACCGACTTCAGCTGGCGTTGGATCACTCGCTCTGCGCCCCGAGCGCCTTGAGGAAAGCTACGCCGAAAAAGCAGGGGATCGGTCACCCGCCAGATCGCATAGTAGTCAACGGCCAGTCGCTCGTTTTCGATCTGCATCTCCACGGGTTCGGCATCGAGAAATTGCAGCCGCTTGTCGATGGTCACCATTTCCTCAACGAGGGGGAGTCGCCAAGTCAATCCGGGCTCACTCAGACTCTCACGCCAGGGGGCCCCAAAGAGCAGCGGGATCTTGTACTCCCACTCGTTCACCACAACAGCCGGCCCCATGCCGAACTGACCGGCCCAGATGGTGCCAGCCGCCGCTCCAACCAAGAGCAAAAGGGAAAAGATCCACTTCATCGCTTCGACTTCTCCGGCATACCCTGCCCGGCCATTCTGCGTGACCGAATTGGGATAAAGGGAAGGATCCGCGCTGCGTCACCTTCGACAACAAATTTTTCGATGCCCGGCAGAACCTGCTCCATCGTCTCCATGTACAACCGCTGCCGCGTGACCTCGGGCGCCCGGCGGTACTCGGCGAGCAACAGCTCAAAGCGCTCGCTCTCACCTCGAGATTCCAGCACCTTCGCTTCTTTGTACGCCTCGGAGCTCTCGCGCATTTCTGTCGCCTCGGCTCTGGATCGCTCAAGGATCTCGGCCTTCTGCCCTCTCGCCTGGTTTATGAAGCGCTCCTCGTCCTGCTGCGCCGCGGCGACTTCGCTGAACGCCGCTCTCACAGAGGCCGGCGGATTGACTTCCTGGAGGTTGATGCGCTCCACGCGAAAAGCCGGCGCATCTCCTTCCGCTTCAAAATAACCGTTGAGAGTCTCCACTAGCAACGCCTGAGAAAGTACCTCCACATCGTGCTTGCGCTTGATCAGAACCTCGTCCACGGTCATCCCCCCCACGACCTTCCGCACCGCGGACTGAGCCGCCTGGAAGAGAATCAGGCTGGGCTCAACCATGCCGTACTCGAAGGAATACGGATCGTCCACCGTGTACTGGAGTTCGAAGCTGACGCTGACGATGTTCTTGTCCGCGGTCTGCATCAGTAGACCTTCGCGCTCGTCGTCCTCCGCTTCTCCTTGGCGAATCCCGAAGACCTCGGTCCGCTGACCTTGGGTATTGACGGCCCTGTCATACTCCAGAGGCTCGGGCCAGTGCCAGTTCCAGCCCTCTCGGCTCTCGATTCTGAGGTTCTTGCCCAAACGAAGGATCACTGCTTCCTCTCCCAGTTCAAGCTTGTAGAGACCGCTGCTGAGCCAGCCCAGAATGACGCCTAGGGCAAGCAGCCCCAGCACGAAGTTCGTCAGAGTTTTCGCCGCACCCCGTCGAATCTTCTCTCGATTCGAGGCCTCGTTCCCACCGTTCTTGGTCAACTAGCGCTCCCTCGTAGCTTCATCGTCAGTGCTGGTCGGGGTCACCAGCGGCAAAGCCGCCGCGCCCCCAAACGCTTCGCCCAGAAACGGCTTGATCAGGTCAATGGGGAGGGGGAAGATAATTGTCGAACTGTTCGGCCCGGCGATCTCGGCCAGGGTCTGCAGGTACCGGAGTTGAAGGCCCGCACTCTCGCTGGAAAGCGTTCGTGCAGCATCCGCAAGAACCTGTGCCGCGAGCAGTTCCCCGTCTGCAAGGGTGACCTTCGCGCGCTTCTCCCGTTCCGCCTCGGCCTGTTTGGCCATGACCCGCTGCATGTCCTGGGGCAGATCGATCTGCTTGACTTCGACGGCTCGCACCTTGACGCCCCAGGGCTCCGTCTGCGAGTCGATAATCTCCTGCAACTTCAGGTTGATTCGATCCCGATCGGCAAGCAGCTCGTCGAGCTCCGCTTGACCACAAACACTGCGGAGAGTGGTCTGGGCGAGCTGAGACGTTCCGTAGAGATAATTCTCCACCTGAATAATGGCTTTTTCAGGATGAATAACCCGGAAGTAGAGAACCGCGTTCACCTTGACCGACACATTGTCTCGAGTAATGACTTCCTGGGAAGGCACATCCATAACGATCTCGCGAAGGCCAATTCTAACCATCCGGTCAACGCCCGGAATGATCCAGCGAAGGCCGGCGGCTCGGATTGCGACGAAACGCCCAAGCCGAAAAATCACGCCTCGCTCATATTCGGTAATAATCCGCACGCCCGAAAAAAGTAAAGCCGCAAGTACACCAATCAAAATCAAAAGAAACATTCTGCTCTCCCCATTGCATTCCCTTGCTTCGTTTCTCTCGCAAGGCCGCCGGCCTATTTTCCCGTGGCGCGCCTTACACGAAGAGAAAGACCCTCCACCGAGATGACCTCGACGGTCTCGCCCTCATCAACAAATTCTTGAGCTTCGCCCGTCCAATACTCGCCTCGAATAAATATCTTTCCACTGGGCGAGAGCGACGTGGCCGCCTTGCCCAACATGCCAATCATCTCATCCACACCCGACTGCTGCTTAACTAGCAGACTCCGCCCAAGCGCAAAAACCATCAGTCCAGAAAATATTCCCAACCCCAACACCGCCGGGACCAGTACCGACCAGAAGGAAACCGACAAATCGCTCAGATCGGGTTGCTCGAAAACCATCGTACCCCCAAGCAGAAAACAGCCGATGCCAGCGGCAAAGAGCAGGCCGAACGAGGTCACGAATATCTCCGCAACAAGTAGACCTAGGCCCGCAAGCATGAGTATCAGTCCCACCCAGTCGAAGGGCAGAATCTGGAGCGCGATACCCGTCAAAATCAGGCAAGCCGCGCCGGCAACCCCTGGCACAATAAGGCCCGGATTATTGAACTCGATATACAGTCCCATCATTCCGCCGAGCATCAGGATGACGGCCACGTTGGGGTCCGAGAGAAAGTTAAAGATCTCCTGGAGCAGGCTCATTTCGAGGTTCTCAACCGGCACGCCCTTCAGCGCTAGGGTCACGACACCACCGGGCATCTCGAGATCTCTGCCCTCGACCAACGCCAGCAACTCACTGCGATCCGCAGCCACAAAGTCGATCACACCCAGCTCAAGGGCTTGCTCGGCATCTACGGCGACTGAATCTCGAACCGCATCAACGACCCACTCGACATTCCTCTTCCGGTACTTCGCGATGGATTCAACGTAGGAGGCCAAGAGGTTCTCGGCTTTTTCCATCGACACATCTCGGGCAGCCCCCTCTCCGTCTTCCCCCACCGGAGCCCCGCCGCCTCCCCCGATCGAGACCGGGTGGGCGGCCCCGATGGAGCTGCCGGGGGTCATGGCGGCCAGATTCGCCGCGATGGTCAGGAACATCCCTGCCGATGCTGCCCAGGCGCCCCGCGGCGTCACATAGACAATCGTGGGGACCTCCGAGTTGAGCATCGCCTTGATGATGTCCTGGCTCGAAGAAACCAATCCACCGGGAGTATCCAGTTCGATCAGCAGGGCAGCCGCGCCATCCGCCTCGCTGGTTCGGATCGCCTCGATCAGGTAATCCGCCGATGCCGGATTGAT
This sequence comes from Myxococcales bacterium, assembly GCA_012959665.1. GTDB lineage: Bacteria > Myxococcota_A > UBA9160 > UBA9160 > UBA4427 > JAZXM01. The sequence continues at coordinate 6,488 of DUCT01000032.1, forward strand.
CGAGCCCTCGATGGTGATCACGTTGAGATGTCCGGCGGCCCCAGCCAGCCCGCAGGACAGGAACACCAGCGCGGCGCTCAACAGGCCCCTACCGAGAGCCCTCAGAGTCCTGACCTTTTTCCCGCGCCCTTTTCTCCCTGGGTTTCGAGTGCTCGTTGCGATCAACAGGGCTTCTCGTTCCTGAGCTTTTCAACTCGGTCGAGTATCTGCGCTGCAATTTCTCGTTTGCTTAGGAGCGGGATCTCTTCGACCTCACCGTCTGGGGTGACGAGGTAAACTGAATTGGTATCCACATTGAAGCCAGCATCCGCTCGCGAGATATCATTGGCAACTAGCAAGTCGCATCCCTTTTTCTTGATTTTGCGGAGTGCGGACTGGACCACATCCTCACTCTCCGCCGCAAAGCCCACCACCAGTCGGCTCCCCTTTGAGGCCGAGATCTCCGCGAGAATGTCTGGATTTTCCACCAACCGCAAAGTAAGCCCGGCCTGCGGGTCCAGTGACTCCTTTTTGATCTTCTTTTCCTCGCGCACCTCGGGCCTAAAATCCGCCACCGCCGCCGCCTTGATCACAATGCTGGCCGAACCGAGCTTCGCCAGAACCACATCGCGCATTTCGAGCGCCGACTCGACATCCACGCGTTCCACGCCGGCAGGGGTAGGCAGCGCTGTCACACCGGCCACCAAGCACACCTTGGCCCCGCGACTCACCGCCGCCTCGGCCAAGGCAAAGCCCATTTTCCCTGAAGAGCGATTCGTAATGCTTCTCACCGCGTCGATGGGCTCGGAAGTTCCTCCAGCCGTGATCAAAAAGGTCTCGCCTACGAGACTCTTGGAGCCCAGCAGAACCCTCACCTGAGCGACGATCTGTTCGGGTTCGGCCATTCGGCCTTCGCCCTCCCAGCCACAAGCCAGTTCACCGACCCCCGGCCCGACAAAGTTCACCTCTCGCGCATGAAGCAGTTCGAGATTCGCCTGAGTGGCCGGGTGGTTCCACATGTTCACGTTCATCGCGGGCGCCACCAAAATCGGGGCCTGGGTGGCGAGCAGAACAGCCCCCACCAGATCCTCGGCCAAGCCGTGGCTCATGCGCCCAAGCACGTTGGCGGTGGCCGGGGCGACGATGACGAGATCGGCCCAATCCGCCAGCCGAATATGGTCGATCTCTCCCTCTTCAGACGGGTCAAACAGATCCTGCCGAACCGTGGCTCCGGTCAGTACCTGCAATGACAAGGGGGCTACGAACCGAGCCGCTGCCGAGGTGATCGCGCAGCGAACCTCGTGGCCCTCACGCTGGAGTTGGCGGACCAGCTCGGGGACTTTATAGGCCGCAATCCCTCCCGTGACGGTGAGAAGAATACGCCGAGGTTCCATGGTCAAAGGTCATCTCCTCGGGGCGGACTGTCCTGGCTCGACCAAGCTTTCGTGCTGGGGTCATCCCCGATTTCGCCCACCCTCGCCCCAACCTCGATTATCGGTGGGCTCCCCATAGTACCGGAACCGATTGTCCTCGTCCAAAGCCGGGCCTTCACCCCTGGAACCCGTCCCATGCACAGCTCAGTGCCATTAGATCTCGCTGATCTTCCGCTTCAGACAGTCCTCAACGAGGGGCGGAACAAAATCCGCCACACTGGCACCGAATCGGGCCAACTCCTTGAGCCGCGACGAACTCACGTAAATGTAGTCGAGGCTTGAAGCCAGAAAAACAATTTCCACCGACGGTTCCAGGTGCCGATTCATCAGAGCCATCTCGAACTCATACTCGAAATCCGACATAGCGCGCAGACCGCGAAGAATCGCGCAGGCCCCCAGATTCCGCGCGTGTTCAACGACAAGACCCTCAAAGCTGTCGATCCGAACACCTTTGGTCTCCGCGAAAATACCGCTGAGCATCTCAAGCTTCTCTTCCAGGCTGAACAAGCCCGACTTGCTGACATTGTTCGCCACCGCCACCACGACTTCGTCGAACATGCCCAGCGCGCGGTGAACCAGATCCAGGTGACCATTGGTCACTGGATCAAACGATGCCGGAAACAACGCAACCTTCGGTCGTCGCACATCTTCACCCATAGCCTGTCCTTCCCCCATCAATCCTTGAAGCAACCCACTCGCCTTGAAGCGCTCCCACTACACAGAATTTGCGTACAACCAATAGACCGCCGTGTCTCCGTAGTGACGCATTTTGTCCAGCGCCAAGCCGGGAACGCTCGGCAGAGAGTGGCGCTTCGGACCCTCGACTACCACCATCGCGCCCTCACGCAGAATATCGCAGGTCAACAGTGATTCGAGAACCTCGGAAGCTTCGTTCAGGTCTGCGTAAGGGGGATCGAGAAAAACAAGGTCAAAGGCTTTTCCCTCGGCAGCCAGTCGGCGAATGGCTCGGCCTACCTCAGCGCGCAGAACCTTGGCCAGGGAGGCCACACCCAACTGCTCGAGATTACGCTCGATCACCGCCACCGACTGATGGGAGCGATCCACCGCCACCAATGTCTTGGCCCCACGGGAAAGTGCTTCTATACCCAGGGCGCCGGTCCCGGCAAAAAGATCCAGCACCTCGAGACCGTCCAATCCACCCAGGCGGGCAAAAATCGACTCTCGCACCCGGTCCGAGGTCGGGCGAACACCCGGAGGCGGTGCGGCCAGGCTTCGGCCCCGAAGACTTCCTGCCACCACGCGCAACTTGACGCCCCCTTTTAAAATCTCGCCGCAAACCTAGCAACTCATCACCAAGGTCGGTGGGCGCGGCGGGTCCTCAAGCGCCTTCGACTCTAGGCACCGGCGTGTTCAAGCTTGGGGCAACGGGAGAGGCGGATCCGATCGCTGGTCCCATCATGGGCTCGTGACAAAGCATGCTTGTCTACCTGCACAGTTTTTTTTCAGCGCCGGGGTCGTCTCGGTTGAATGTCAGGCATCCCCTGCTTAGACTGCGTGACCCTTGGAAGACCCGTATCCGCAAGGTTGACCCCAGCATCAAGCGAGGAGAGTATTTCGTGGCGGCAGGCTCCATCGAACGAATCAAGAAAAAACTTCCCCAACGCATCGCCGAGATCAGGGGAAATCGGTCTCAGCGACAATTTGCTCGGGAACTCGGCGTCTTTCAACAGAATGTTCATCGCTACGAAAGCGGAACCACCCCCCATGCGGATTTCCTCATTACCTTGGCGTTGAGGGAAAACATCTCCCTCGACTGGTTGCTTCTGGGCAAGGGGAAGATGCGCAGAACCCGCTAGCGGCTTGCTGCAATCCGGGCGGATGTCAGCTCGTTCCCAACCCCGCAAAAGTCTGCGCCCCCGGTAAGCTCGAAAATTCCGAACCCGCTCGTGCCCTGGCAATAGTGGAACGTCCCTACCGCGCCCCCCGGGCCGTCGCCCTCTCCAGAACTACCGGCCGTGCGCACTTGAATCCCCAATCGTTCGCCGACTCGCGACTTTTCGGGATTGAGCCCCATGGGCATGCATATTGCTCTCTCTTGACCTCGGACGGCACTGAAAATCGTCCCCGCGAGAAAGCGGTCCCCACAGATAAAAGTGGGGCCCCCGCGGCCGAGGAGAGTACGGCATGAACGATCGAAGACACTTTCAATCCCGGATCACGGGAACCCAACGCACCGAAGTGGGCCACGCCAAGCGCCTGGGCATCGGTCTGGCACGGGTCGCGCTGATCTTCCTTCTGGTCGCCGAGGGGGCCGAAGTCGCGCGGTTCCTACTCGCGACTTTCGTCCCAACGCCCGCACCGACCCCGGTCTCCCAGCCCCAAGGCCAGTCCCCGATTGGCGAAACCACTCGACCGACGTCGCCTGAGCCGGCCGCTTCCCGACCCAGCCCTTCGAATTCGATGGTGCTCGCCCGGCTTCGTCGCCCGGGGAGCGGTCTCACCCCCAGCGAGGCCGAGGAACTGGCCCATGTCATTATCGAGGAATCCGCCCGGCACCAATTCGAACCCGCCCTGGTCATGGCTGTAATTCATGTGGAGAGCAGCGGACGCATACTGGCCATTTCACCCGTGGGTGCATTGGGGCTGATGCAGATCATGCCGCCCACGGGCCGAGAACTCGCCGCCCGCCACGGCATCCCGTGGAACGGCCCGGACACCCTGCTCGATCCCGTCATCAACGTAAAACTGGGCGTCGCGTACCTGCGCAGGCTCACCGATCGCTACCAGGACGTGACCGTCGCCCTTGCCGCATACAATTGGGGGCCGGGACGCATCGACAGGCGACTCCGCGCAGGGGAAAGCCTGCCCACCCTCTACCCCGACCGCGTGATGCAGGTCTACACGAGTACCAAGCACGAGACCACCGTCGGTCGCTCCTGATCCGACCTGGGCTACTCGCTGGGCTCCACCTGTATCAACGCCTCGACCCAGGCATCCACCGCCCGCATGGCGTCGTCCGGAGCGCCCGAGTAGCCATTGATAAGGATCGAAAAAATCACCGATTCACCGTCGGCCCGCTCGGCATAGCCCGAGAGCGCCACCACGCGCTGAGTCTTCAGCAATCCGGTTTTGGCCCGAACCCCGTCGACGGAAGCGGCCGTGCGATGTTCAAGGGTGCCATCCCGCCCGGCGATGGGAAGCGCGGCGACGTACTCGGGACCGAAACGAAAGGAACTCGCCCCACGGTTCAGCGCCTCTACAAGCACGCGCGGGCTTACCCGGTTATCGGGCGATAGCCCCGAGCCATCCACCAGTTCCGCTCCCGGTCCAAGCACTTCGAGGGCATCGAGCCGACCCCGGACCTCGGCCAAACCCGCCGGCCAACTGCCGGGCTTCCCAGTGGCCTGGGCTCCCATCGCCTTGACCAACCCCTCTGCCATCGCGTTGTTGCTGTACTTCAAAAAGAGCCGAACGATCTCGGCCAGGGGGCGCCCCCGGTGGCGGAGAAGTTCCACCGGCTGCTTGGCGATGCCGCGACGGACCCGGCCCTCCACCTCGATCCCCACGGCCTCGAGTTGCATCTTGAAGAGCGCGCCGGCATAGAGGACGGGATCGCGGACGCTTCGCGCGAAATTTCGAGCCGGTTCGCCCAGTCCCAAGTCACCGCTGACCACGACGGTCTCGGCCTGGGGCGTCGCCTCTCCGCGCCCGATCGACAGACTCCCCTTGTCACCCGCATCCAACGTGCGGCCCCGGTTCTGCACTTGAAAATACGACAGGGGCGGGTCGACCTGCACCCGAACCGGGTCATCCGACCCCAAGCCCGGGCCCACCCGTACAAAAAAGGCGCCATAGTTCGCCGAAAGACCCGCCACCGGAGCGTGAAAAGCCCGAGAGGAGGGCTCGCCCCATGCCGGGTGCCAGTAGGCGGCGTCAAAACAGGAGGGGTCCACCACCACGTCCCCCTCCACCCGGACCAGACCATTGCGGCGCAAGTCTGCCGCCAACCGCCACCAGTCCTCGGAGTTGAGCGCGGGATCGCCGCCTCCCCGAATGCCCAGTTCCCCCACCGCCCCGGTGGGTACGAGATCGCGATCCGCCACAATCACCGTCTCGAAGCGGTGGCTGGGCCCAAACGCGTCGAGGGCCGCGAGCGCTGTCAACAGCTTCATGTTGGACGCAGGGATACGCGAAACGTCAGGATCCCGGGCGTAGAGGGTCTCCCCGCCCTCCCCGATCACCAGAGCGCCGACTTTCGCGGAGACCAGGGAATCCACTTGTAAGGTCGCATCCAAGCGAACCTCGAGGGAAGTCGGAGAATCCGCCGCCCAGCCGACCCCCACGGAAAGGACCAGTAGCGCCAGCGACGTTCCCCAAGTCACCCACGTCACCCACCCCACCGACGTCACCGAAACTCGGACGCCCAATGCGGCGCCGCGCGAGCACTCGTCTCTCCCTGCTCGGCTCAAGTCCTCAGCTCCCCTTTTCGATTCCTCGCGGATCGCCCCGCACCCGCCCCTGCGGGAGACCGAGCGGCCCACCACGGGAAGCCTCACAAAGCACTCCTCAAGCACGCCTCGGAAAACCAATCCCAGCGCGGGGGGTGCGGGACCGACCGACCTGCGCGAGGGTATCCGGCAGTTTGTCAGTGGGCAAACGTAAGAAGAGACAGTCGGATTGGGGGATCCGCGTGCTCAACTGGATTTGGCTCGGACTGATACTGGTCTCCATTGCCTACGCGTCCTGGATTCCCGGGCGCATGGCGGAGGTGGCCATGGCTGTAATGACCGGCGCTTCGTCGGCCATTACCCTTGTGATTGGCCTGGTGGGCGCGATGGTCTTCTTCCTGGGCCTGACCCGCGTGGCCTTTGATGCAGGGCTCCGCGATTGGCTGGGTCGTCGACTGGCTGGACTGGCACGCCGACTCTTTCCCGAAGTCCCTGCCGATCACCCCGCCATGGGGGCCATGGTGATGAACATGTCCTCGAACATGATGGGGCTGGGCAACGCCGCCACGCCTTTCGGCCTGAAGGCCATGTCGGAACTGGCCCGGCTCAACACGATGCCCGGTGTGGCCACCAATGCAATGGTGCTCTTCCTGGCGATCAACACCAGCGCGATCACGATCTTCCCGCCCTTCGGCACCATCGCCGTGCGCCAGGCCGCGGGTTCCGCCGACCCGTGGGCCATTTGGGCGCCCACACTGATTGCCACCACCTGCTCGACCTTGGCCGCGGTGGCCGGCTACTTTGCACTGGGTCGACTCCCGGTCTTCCGGCGGCGGCCCGTCGACTCTCTCCCGGTGCCCCCGGTCTCCCACGAAAACCCGGACTCGCCCCCGGAGACGAATCTCCCCGCCCCGCGGGCGGCGACCGCTCCCGGCTGGGTTCGGGCCACCCTCGTGGGCGTGTTCACGCTCACCGTGGTGTCGGGGCTCGGCATGGAATTCGGACGCCTGGTTCCGGAACTCGGCGTCGGGGGTGCCGGCAAGGCAATCATTCAGGACTGGATGCTGCCCCTGCTCGTGGCGGGCCTGCTTCTCATCGGACTGGCATCCGGCGTCCGCGCCTACGACTCGATGATCGCCGGCGCCCGGGAGGGCCTCGACGTGGCCGTTCGCATCGTCCCCTACCTCGTTGCCATCTTGGTGGCCGTGGCGATGTTTCGAGCATCCGGTGCCCTGGATCTCATCATCGGATTTCTCGATCCCTATACCCGCGCCATAGGAGTGCCCGCCGAAGTCCTCCCCATGGCGCTGCTCCGCCCCTTGTCGGGATCTGGAGCCTTCGGAGTCATGAGCGAAATCATCACCACCCACGGCCCAGACACCTTCATCGGCTATCTCACCTGCACCCTGATGGGATCCACCGAAACCACATTCTATGTCCTGGCCCTCTACCTAGGAGCGGCGGGCGTGGTCGACGGCCGCCACGCTCTCGGCGCCTGCCTAATCGGTGATCTCGGCGGCTTCGTGGGCGCCACCGCTGCCTGCCACTGGTTCTTCGGCTAGGCCAGGACAGGCCATGGGGAGCCCCAGCGGCGTCGATCCCCACCCCGCAGAAATTGCGCGCGCGGTGGATGCTGCTCTCGGACGAGGAGTCGCGGCGGCCCTGCCCCTTCCTCCCGGCCTCGACGTCCGCCGGTTCTACAGGCTGCAACTCACGGGCGATACCGATCCGCCCCGCCTGGTGGCCCGGGTCGACCCCAATCCGGGCGCGGCATCGGATCTTGAGCCCATCCGCGGACTCCTCGCTCAACACGGCCTGCCCGTACCTGCCCGGTACGGAAGCGCCCGGGGAATCGAACTCCTGGAAGACTTGGGCGACCAAAGCCTGGAACGCCTCGCGGCCGGCAAGCCGCCCCGACAGCGCGATGCCCTCTACGCCGAAGCCTGCGAACTCGTGCCCCGGCTCCAACGCATCCCCTTGCCCTTCAACCGCGCCTTGGACGCCGAACTGATCATGAGCAAGGCCCTCAAGTGGCTTCAATGGACCTTGCCCCTTGCCCTGGGGCGCCCGGCGAGTGCCTCGGAAAGCGGTGCCGTGAACGCGGCTTTCGGGTTGATCGCGCGGACGTGCGAAGCGGCCCCCGCAAGACTGGCTCACCGGGATTTCAAAGCCGCCAACCTGATTCAGCGGCGCGCTTCCCGGAACCAGCCCGCGCACTTGTGCATGATCGATTTGCAGGACGCTTTTCTCGCGCCCCCGGAGTACGACCTGGTCTGCCTGCTTCGGGACTCCCAGGTCCAGCTCCCCGAGACCACGGTTCAAGCTTTGCTGGAACGCACCCGGCCCGAACTGCCGGCCCCCCCCGGACCCGATGAATTCGCTCGCCGCTTTGACCTCATCGCCGTAGCTCGGATCGCCAAGGACATTTCCCATTATCTGCATGCCGCCAGCCAACGGGGGGACCGACGTTACCTCCGCTTTGTACCCACGGGCCTGTCGAACCTGCGCGCCGCCACCCTCCGCGCCCAGTCACGCGATCCCGAAATCAGCGAGTTCGCCGAAATTCTCACGGATTTGCCGGCGACCCTCGACGTGCCGGCGGACTCTCGGGCAAGGGACAAAGCCTGATGCGCGCGATGATCCTCGCCGCAGGGCTAGGCACGCGTATGGGCCCACTCTCAAACCTACGGGCCAAGCCCGCCCTACCCGTCCTCGGACGCCCGGTGATCGCCTGGCTATTGGAACTCCTCGCCCACCACGGCGTCGAAGAGACGGCCGTCAATCTCCACCACTTGCCCCGGAGCATCGAGAACGCGGTGGACCGGTTCGCCCCCTCTGGACTCTCGGTGACCTACTCAAGGGAGGTCACGCCCCTGGGCACGGGCGGAGGCATCGCTTCCCAGGCCGATTTTCTTGCCCAAAGTGAGCCGGCCCTGGTCCTGGCGGGGGACATGGTGCTCGATTGCGACCTCACGACCCTGGTCGCCCAGCATCGCAAATCCGGCGCGGACTGCACCCTTGTGCTTCAGGCCAGGTGCAGGCATAACCAGCATTTCGGCACCCTGGGAATCGACGCCCAGGGCTCTCTCCGACGCATCGCAGATCGCTTCGACCTCGGCGGCGAGGTTCGGTCTGGAGTCTTTGTCGGCCTTCGGATTCTATCGCCGAGCCTCTTCCGAGCGCTCCCCGACCGTGCGCCAGGGACGGCGTTCGAGGATCTCTCGGACTGGTGGGCCCCGCTCCTGGCCGCCGGAAAGGCCAAGATTCGCTGCCAATTGCTCAACCCCGAACAACTCCAATGGCAGCCCGTGGGCACCCCAGGCGAGTACCTGACCGCAAACCTTTCGCCTCCCCATGTGACGTTCCTGGCCGAGGCCGAAAGGGCCGCACCCGGGACACTCATCCTGGGCGAGGAAAGGGATCTGGTTCTCGGTGCGGGCGCCCAACTGGGTCAGGGGAGCAGGCTTCGGCGCAGCGTCGTCTGGGAAAAAGAAACTGTACCCCCAAACTTCCACGGCCGGGGGGGGGTCTTCGCCGACGGAAACTTCTATTTTGGCGACACGGATCCCGTAGAAGGCGCCGGGCAAGCTGGCAACCCAGGGAGAAAATCAAACGATGGATGAAGTGACCTTTGTCGGCACCAGCGATGCATTTGGAGCCGGCGGGCGACGACAATCGGCGATTCTCGTGCGCGGACCTCGGGGCACCCTCCTAATGGATTGCGGGGCCACAACCAACACTGGCCTCGTACAGTTGGGAATCGACCGGAATGAAATCGAGACAATCCTCATCTCGCACTTCCACAGCGATCACTTCGGCGGCATCCCGCTCTACCTGCTGGCGGCCCTCTACGAAGACCGCCGCCAGCAACCCCTCGCCATCGTCGGCCCACCGGGCATCGAGGCCAAGGTCCGCGCCCTCGCCTCGGCTATGGGGCACAGCATGGACTCCCAGGAGTGGCCCTTCGCCATCACCTTTCACGAAGCCAGGGCTGGAACCGAGCAGGAATTCGGCCCTGCGCAGATCGCGGCCTTCGAAACCCAGCACCAACTCGAGGCCAATCCCCACGGCTACCGGGTCAATCTCGGCGGGGCCCGGATCGCTTACTCGGGGGACACCGGATGGTTCTCCGGGCTCCCGGCACACGTCGCCGGCGCTGATCTCTTTGCCTGCGAGTGCACCCTCTTCGATCGCCGTCTTGATTTCCATCTCAGCCTGGACGAAATCCGCGCCCATCACGCCGAACTGGATGTCGGTCGACTGGTACTCACCCACCTGGGCTCCGCAATGTCGCAAGAGCGCGAGACCATTGAGTTCGAGACCGCGGACGACGGTCTGGTGATTGGGCTCTAGCCCGGGCCGACGATGGCCCCCAGAACAGTCAGGCGCGCAGCGCCCGTGCAGTGGGGAATATGGTTGGGCAGCCCGAGCAGCGTATTGCGGCCGAGCAGCGAGAACGCCATGGCCTCGGCTGCATCCGCGGGAACCCCCCACGCATCGAAAGCCTCCACGTCAGCACCGGGAACGGCGGCGCGTAGGCCGGCCATGATCGCTGGGTTCGCTGCCCCACCGCCGCCTACCAGGATGCGCTCTCCGTCCCCCCGCCAACCCGGAAGCCAATCCCGACAGGCCCGGGCAACGCTTTCAACCGTAAAGGCCACCACCGTCGCGATCAGGTCGTCTTCCGAGGCTCCCGGTTCGGCCCTCTGCCAGCGGGCCATGATCTCCTCCGACCGGGCCCGACCGTAACGCTCACGGCCGGTGGATTTAGGCGGCGGCTGGGCGAGGAATTCATCTTCCTGCAGAAGCTCTTGAAGAAAGCCCGGCGAAACAGTCCCGCGCAACGCCCGCGCGCCGTCCCGGTCCATCGTTTCCTCGCCCCCGGTCATTCGCTCCACCACGCCGTCCGCCAAGCTGTTGGCCGGCCCCACGTCAAACGCCACGACCTTGTCCGGATCGCCTCCGGCGGGGAGCCACGTCACATTGGCGATGCCTCCCAGATTCAGAATCAGACGACTTTCCTTCGCTTCCGAAAATGCAGCGCGATGAAAGAACGGAGCCAGAGGAGCCCCTTGGCCCCCGGCCGCCATGTCGCCGGGCCGAAAATCGCCGACCACCCGGCATCCTGTACGCTCGGCGATCAGCGCGAGAGAACCGATCTGCAGGGTCCCCCCCACTTCCGGGTGGTGGGCAATCGTCTGGCCGTGGGAGGCAATTCCATCCACGTCTTCCAGCGCGACCCCCCCCGCTTCGGCCACCGCCACCGCCGCCTCGGCGAAGCGTTCGGCAAGGATACGATCGAGGGCAACCAATTCGCGCATGGCCTCGGCGGCGGGCACCTGACCCGCCGCCAAGGCATGCACCCGCTCCTGCTCGGATCGAGCCAGGGGCAGTTCCCGATAGGCGAGCAGGGAGAATGGCCGGGTCGCCGTCCCCCCTGGCCACTCCACCAGCGCTGCGTCCACCGCATCCGCTGACGTTCCCGACATTAAACCAATCACGAGCATGACCGGGAGCTTAGGCCGAATTCGAGTCGACGGACTCCACACCGGGCCCAAGAACTTCAGAAACCCCCACGAGACAGGTGTTCAAGTCCTTGACATTCCTATTCAATTCTCCAACATAGGCCGCTCGATTCTTCCCGGCGCCCCAGACTTTGGGGCCGCCTGATTTTGGCCCTCCTCGATCCCTCCGGTCTGTACGTCCAAACCGGAGCCGGCAAGCGCTCAGGTCGGACACGCCGACGGCGCATCGAGACACCTCGAAACTCCGGAGTACAGCGACCCATGAACGAAGCTTCGCGCATTCAGGGATGGACAATCTGCGGCGCCGCAGGCGGGTTGGCCCTGCTCTTCGTCCTCGGCCTCCTCAACCACAGCTATTGGGCGATCGCCCTACCCGTGGCCGTTCTGACTCTCTTCGTGCTCGGCTTGGCGGGCTGGGTCGGCTACACGATCGCCACTATCCAGGTCGAAGCCGACCCGGTACCCGAGGTCCTTGTCTCCGAAGCCGACACCCGGGAGGCAGCCCCAGAAGCCTCCAGCCCACGCGAATCGACCTGAGTTCCCGAGTATGCGAATCGCACTGCTGACCTATCGAGGAAACATGTTCTGTGGCGGACAGGGCATCTACGCCGCCTATCTCGCCCGGGAGTGGCAGAAGGCCGGGCACGATGTTCACGTCTTCGCCGGACCTCCGCTTCCGGAGTTGGCCTCGGGCATTCCCCTGCATGAAATTCCCAACGACAACGTCTTCGCCGGCGAGATGCAGAATTTCTTCAACCCGGCCCAACCCCTCTCCCTACTCAAACCCCTAAGCCTCTGGGAACTGGGTGTCTCGCGATTCGGCATCTTTCCTGAGATGCAGACATTCGGCTTCCGCCTGATGCGTCGCTGGCCGACGCTCCAGGAGCGGCACAAGTTCGACATCGTCTTTGACAACCAATCCCTGTCCTGGGGTCTGCTCGGCATTCGCGCCATGGGGACACCCGTCGTATCGGTGATCCATCACCCCCTTCACATTGACCGCGAGGCCGACTACTCCATCGATCCCCGGCTGATCAAGAAGATCAAACGAACCCTCTACTTTCCGCTCTTCATGCAGCAGCAAGTCGCGCCGCGACTCGATCGCATCGTGACAGTGAGCCAGGCATCGGCCCACGAAATCGAGCGCTACTTCGGCATCCCGAGCAAGAACGTCCCCGTCATCTACAACGGCACAGATACGGAACTCTTCCGACCCATCGAAAGCGTCGAGAAGGAAACCGACATGCTTTTCGTCGGCCGCACCGAAGACCGCAAAAAGGGAATCGGCACGATGCTTGAAGCCCTCTCGCTGCTGCCCAAAGAAGTCACCCTCAAAATCGTGGATGGCCGCATACCGGAAAATGGCCTCGTCCCCCGCCTGATCCAGAAATACGGGTTGGGCGACCGGGTCAAGGTCGTCGATCGGATGCTCAGTGTGGAGGAACTCGTCGAGCAGTACTCCAGCGCGCGGGTCGCCATCGTGCCCTCTTTCTTCGAGGGGTTCGGGTTTCCCGCCAGCGAGGCCATGGCATGCGGGCTCGCGGTGATCGCCAATGCCGCCGGCGCCCTACCCGAGGTCGTGGGCACGGATGGACACGCGGGACGCCTGGTCCCCATGCGAGACTCCCGGGCCATGGCCGACGCCATGGCGGACGTCCTTTCGAATCCGGAGAAAACCGCCCGAATCGGTCGCGCCGCGCGCAAGCGGATCGAGCGAGTATTCCAATGGAGCGACGCTGCCGCTGGCCTCGTCGACGTATTCGAGGAAACCCTGCGTGCTTCTCACCGTCGATCTCGAGCGGCTTGACGTCCGAGCCGGCGACCTCGTCTTGGACGCGGGTTGCGGCGAGGGTCGTCATTGCTTCGGCTGCCTCGAACGCGGGGCACGCGTTGTCGGACTCGATCTCGACTTCGACTCCCTAAGGCTCGCCGCCCGGCGGCTGCGGGGCCGGGCCGAGGAGCTCAAATCCGTCGGGGAGATGAACCAAGGAAACGCTTTCGCCCTCCCCTACGCGAACAACACCTTTGACCGCATCATCTGCTCCGAGGTCATGGAACACGTCCACGACTACGTGGGCGCGGTGCGCGAACTCGCCCGGGTCACACGGCCGGGGGGCAGGCTCGCCATTACGATCCCGACGGCAACCAGCGAGCACCTGTATCTGCGCCTGGGGGATGACTACTTCGAGAGCCCGGGTGGTCATATCCGAATCTTTAAGCCAAGGAGGCTTGCCGAAGGCCTAGCCAAGGTCGGTCTCAGTACAGTCGGCGTCGGCTTTGCCCACGGTTTTCACACGCCGTACTGGGTGCTTCGTTCCATCATGAACCTGCCCTCGGCGGATGACAGCGCCCTCGTGCGGATCTACCGAAAATTCCTGATCCAGATCACGGGTTCCCCCGTCATGGATCGCATCGAGAAAAAAGTCCTGAATCGGATCTGTCCCAAGAGCTTGATCCTGTACGCCGAGAAGTCGTCCATTGCCTGACCTCCAGCGGCCCCAACGGGTCTGTTTTATTGCCTATCGGGGCAGCATGACATGCGGGGGCCAGGGCATCTACCTCTACTTCCTGGCCCGGGAACTGGCACGCCTCGGAATCGAGGTCGACGTCGTGGTGGGCCCGCCCTACCCGGACCCCATGGACTTTGCCCGGAGTGTCCAGAAACTCCCCAATCGAGAACACTGGGCTCGGTGGTTTACCGGCGACTACCCGGGGATGCTCCCGGAGGGAGGAGCGATGGCGGCGCTCAACCCCCTCAACCTCTACGAGCTTGGGGCCAGTCGCCTGGGCTTCCTCCCCGAACCCATGGCGTTCAGCTTGCGCGCACTCCGCGCCCTGGCCCAACGCCTCCGCACCGGCGAACGGTGGGATCTGATCCACGATGTCCAGTGCCTCGGCTACGGGGTCCTTGGCCTCAAGGCCCTGGGGCTCCCGGTCGTCACCACCATCCACCACCCTCTGTCGGTGGACCGCCGAGCGTCCCTGATCCGAGACCAGACCCTTCGCGACCGAATCGGCTCCATGGCCTTCTACCCCGTGGACATGCAGGCCTTCGTGGCCCGGCGCGTCGACCGAGTCTTCACCTCCTCCGAAGAGAGCGCACGGGCGATCGCCACGGACTTTCGGGTCAATCCGAATCGCATCCGCAATGTCCTCAATGGCCTGGATACCGATTTCTTTTGTCCCGACCAAGCCGTGGAGCGAAGCGAAACCGAACTGCTCTGCGTGGGACGCGCCAGTGACCCCAACAAGGGCGTCCGCAGCCTGATCCGGGCACTGGCTCACCTGCCCGAGGCCATCACCCTCACCTTGGTGGACAACAACCACCCGGACAGCGAGGTTTTCAAGTGGGCGCGCGAGGTCGGGGTGGGCCACCGACTGAATGTCACAGGCCGGGTCGAGGCCGACGCCTTGGTGAACCTGTACCGAAGAGCCGCCGTCACCGTGGTTCCGTCGCGCTACGAGGGGTTCGGATTGCCTGCCGTGGAATCCATGGCCTGCGGCACGCCGGTGGTGGCCTGCCGTGTGGGCGCCCTTCCCGAAGTCATGGCGCTATGCGAGGGGGGACTTCTGGTCGAAAAAGATTCATCCCCGGCCCTCGCCCAAGGAATCAAAACCCTCATGCGCTCATCCGATCAACGCCGGGAACTTGCCGAGCGTGGGCGTGGGCGTGTGGAAGCACATTTGTCCTGGCGGAGAGTCGCCAGCGCCACAGCCGACGGTTACGCCGAGTTACTGGCCGAACGGCGCGGTCGCCCCACCAGCACGATCACGTCGGATAGACCCGGCCAATGACGCGCCAATTGGTCCATGGACCTCACGGCCACATCCGCCACCGGCCGAGGGAACCGCGCCATCCACTTGGACCAGCCGGGCATTCCCCAGCCCATTGAAATGCCTTCCATGCTTTCGATGATCAAGCTCTTCTCGGCCTGCTCACGAATCAGGTCTGGCTCGTACCGGGTAAAATGGTCACTGGGGGCGTCGTAGCCCCGTCGCTCCCGCAATGGACCCAGGCCCAGAACATCTTGTCGAAAATCGTCCAGAGCACGGCCGACCCGGCAGGCCAGAGACTCAAAGTTCGCGATGGCCAGCACCACCCGGCCTTCGGGTTTCGTGACCCGGGCCATCTCGGCGATCGCCCGCTCCGGGGTGTCGAAGTGATCCATCGCCCCCTTGCAGATGCAGGCATCGAAACTCTCCGGGGAGAACGGCAGCGTGTCCGACCAACCCCGAACCCACTCGGGCATGGGACCGGGCTTGTCCGCCGCAAACATCTGGGCCATTCCCGTCATTCGCCCAGAGGGTTCCGCCCCGACGGCGCGCGCTCCGCGAGCCGCCAGCGCAATCGAGTCCTGCCCGACACCACTCGCCACATCGAGGACCCAGGTACCCGGACCCGGTCGGGCCCGGTCCAGGGTGACTCGGGTCATCCGGTCAAATAGGAATTCGCTATCCGGCGTCAGGCCGGTGGGGATCACATCACTCATGTCTCGATCAAGATCGACCACTCTCATAACGGGCCAAGCTAGCTTCTCTGGAGCGCCCTGTCTGGACCCAGTTAGAAACCCAAGCCCTCGCTTCGTCCCAGCCACCCCGCCCAGTCCCGAGTCTGCGATCCCAATTTGGACCTCTCCCTCAGCACAGGTATCTTCTTCGGGAGCATGGCTGACGAGACCTCTGGGTTGAATACAGACTCCGCCTCCCCGCGGAGACCCTTCCTAACCGCCGGAAGGTTCGCGAGAGATCGCATTCTCTCCTTCTGGGTCATCTACATCGCGGTATTTGTGTTCCTAATCCTCTATACGTCCACGGTTCGGGTGGCCGAGATCCGCCTGGACCAGCACTTTGCGCGCCTGGCCGTGGAAGCAACCCACGTCACCGAACTCGATACGCCTGTCGCCACCCAGATCCAGCAAGCCATGGGCGACCTCGTCGAGCGCTCACCCTGGGTCACAATCGGGGGCATCCGGGTCACCAGCCTCGTCCTGGGCAGCGACGGAATCAGCTGGATCTATGTCCACGGCCGTATCCCCCCCCAGCAGGAAGGGCTCGCCCCCACAGATGTTCTTCGCCAGGCAGTGGAATTGCTACCGGCTTCCACCGACGTGAGCGTTTCGGTTCCCCACACATCACTGCTCGCCAACGCAATATTGCTCGGCTACGCGTCCCTGCTGCTCTGGGGACTCTATTCCTACAATCGGGCCAATCAGCGCCGGTACGCGCGCGAAACCCAGGCCGCCGTCGCCGCTCGGGACCTCGCGGCTGGACGGGCGAGCAAAATCGAAGAACAGCTCTTTGCAGCGCGCAACCGCCTTGCCACCATCGAGCCCTCCGAGAAGGCCCAGAGCACCGAAATCGCCGGGCTCCAGTCCGAGAGGCTCGAACTGCAACAGAAGATCAACGTTCTGGCCAGCCGCGAGGAAGAGCTTCGGGGATCCGCCGATCGATCTGTCGAACTCTCCCAGGAGGTCACCGCCCTGGAGGAACTACTGGAAGAAGCAGCGGACAACATTACGACCAAGGAAGAGGAACTCAAGCAACTCGAAAAGAACCTCAAGCAAGCGGCCAAGGGTGGAGGCAGTTCCCGCAGCAAGGGCGGCGAGGCTCTAGCCCGACGGCTGAGGACCCTCTACAAGACAGTCGAATTCGACGACCATGCTGTCGACACCCTCTTTGCGCTCCGCGACGAAACCATGAAGCTCAAAGCCGAGGAAGTCATCAAGCGCCTCTCCGAAGAGTCCGACAACGTTGCCGTTCGCCGCAAGGTCGGCGGCCTCCCCAACCATCTCAATATCTACGAACTCGGATTCGCGGGTAAGGGGCGTATCTATTATTGCCGGGGCCAGTCACAACGTTTTCGCGTCCTCACTGTCGGCGCAAAAAACAGCCAGGACTCGGACATGGAATATCTCCGCCGACACGGCCGAGAGGAGGCCACCTAAGCCCGGTCCCTGGCCAGCTCCTAGCCCAGGTGCTGGTGGAGAACCGCCTTCAGCTCGGCGTCGTCCCAGGGTTTTGGGATCAAGGCTTCGATGCCAATCTCCTTCAACTCCTGTTTACTCACCGCCTCGGCCCATCCGGTGATCAACAGACGAACCGTTTCCGGGCGCCGTCGCGCGACTTCGGCCAGCAATTCCGTCCCCGTCATCCCCGGCATCTTGTGATCCGAGAGAACCAGATCCACCGCCCCCTTGTCGACGATACGGAGCGCCTCCCGGGCCGAGTCCGCCAGCAGGATATTCCAGCCCTCACGGCGCAGCGAGCGTTTTAGAGCGGAAAGGATCCCGGCATCATCGTCGACGATCAGTAGATTCATCATCGGCCACAACTCCCTTCATTTTCATTCGGTGATCGGCTCGTCCGAGCCGTCGATGGGTGAAGCTTCCCGGAGAGGCTCACGTTCCAGGGGTAGGAAAATCTCAAAGCGGGCACCTCCCCCCGGCTCACTGGTCGCCGTCATCTCGCCGCCGTGCTTCTTCACGATCCCGTAGGAGGTAGACAATCCCAGACCCGTCCCAGCACCAACTTCCTTTGTCGTAAAGAAAGGGTCAAAGATCCTCGGCAAGTTCTCTTCCGCAATCCCCGCACCGGTATCGCGAATGGCCACCTCGATGCCACCTCCCCGATGTCGAGTCGAAATCTCAATCACGCCCCCTTCATCGGATCCTTCCTCGATGCTCTCCTCGATAGCCTGATAGGCGTTGACCAGCAAGTTCATGAAAACCTGCTTCAACTGCATGGGGTGGCAGCGCAACTCGGGCAGAACTTGATAGTCCTTCTTCAGTTCCACCGAGTGCTTCATCATCGTCCAGACAATATTTGCCGTGGAGTCAACGCATTGGTTGACGTCGGCCAACGTCGTCGCCAGACCACCCTGATGGGAAAAATCGCGTAGATCGCTCACGATATGACGAATGCGCTCGGAGCCTTCGAGAGACTCGCGCAGAGCACTCGCAAAATCCTTGCGCAGATAATCGACCTCGATTCGCCCGGCGGTCTCCTCCAACGCGCTTGCCGCCTGCTGAATCTCGGGTGCAGCACCCGGTGGAATCGCGCGTTGCAGGTCACCCACTGCATCGAGATACTCCGAGAGATCGTCCAGGTACTCGCGCATCTGGGCAAGGTTGGCGTGAATGAATCCCACCGGATTGTTGATCTCGTGGGCGATTCCCGCAGCCAACTGCCCGATGGACGCCATCTTTTCCTGCTGAAGGACCTGGCGCTGCAACTCCTTGATCTCACTCAGGTCTTGAAAAATCACCACCGCGCCCTGAACATCCCAACTCTCCTCACGCAGCGGCGAGCAAGAGATCCCGATGGGAATCACAGTGCCATCGGCCAAGGAGAGCATCATCTCCCCCCCCTTGGAGTCCGTGCCGTCCTCAAGCGCCCGGGCGAGAGGCGAAGGCAACTCGCCGGCGGAGGAAAAGTATTCCTCCACCCGTTGCCCGCGCAGACCCCCCTCGGGACAACCCAGTATCCGACCCGCCGGAGGATTTGCAAACGTGATTTTTGCCTCGCGGTCAACCACCATCAGGGCGCTGTTAATACTCCTGACCACGAATTCGTTGAATCGTTCGAGTTCCCCCAATCGCCGGCTCAGGGATTCTGTCTGGGTAACATTGGAAAGCGCAAGCAGAATGTGACCCTCACCGTCCAGCCGTTGACTGCGCACATCAAAGACAGAACCCCGGCCTTGAGCATCCACCATGCGCGCGAGACGAGACCCCTCGGGCAAAGCCAGGCCCGGAGGCGGAAGCAACTGCAACAGGTTGCCGCTTTCGATCAAATCCTTGGGCAGGGCCGATTGGACGTGCACTCCCCGAACGTGCTCGGAGGAAAGTCCGAAAGCACGCTGAAATTCGGGGTTGACCTCCACCACGCTTCGGGCGTCGTCCAGAACGGCCAGGGCCACGGGAATTTCGCTCACAATTGCCTCGTTGAGACTCTCCAGCCAGTGAATTTTGGTCTGCGCTGCGTCTCGATCACGGATCTGCCGCCAGCGACGGATCTGCTCCATCGCGACCAGCGCGAGCACCTCGGAGTAGTCATGGCCCACGCGCACGCAATCCGCAGCGCCGTGGCGAAACGCATCCAGAGCAGCGGACTCCGAAGCCTCTGCGGGAATGACCACAACCACCGGCGCGCCGGGCGGGACCCCGCATTCAAAGAAAGCCGTCACGGTGGCTGGATCGCAACGATCCAGGATCACGAGGTCCATTTCGAAGCGCCCGGCCAACTCGACGCATTGCTGAACGTCACACGCGGGAAGGATTTCCACCTGTGCGCCAATTTGGCCGAGGGCCAAAGCGGTATCCGCCCGGGTGAGGTTCGTGTGCCCCGAATCCTCGTGCCGAACGCCCTGGGCCACGGAGGAAAAAACCGGCTCGTCGGCTCCCGGGACTTGAAGAACTGTTATCCGGACAAGGGCCGGACCCGTCTCGACTGGATGTGCTCCCACCAAGTTCGAAAATCCATTCCGATGTGGGGGGACTAGAGTAGGCTACCCGATCGCGGGCGAGCGACCAACCCCCGGTCCGGCCCCCCAGACCCGCCCCGGCGCTTTGGTCACCCCAAGGCCGCTGGCCATGCCCAGTCGGGCGGCTTTTCGGTAAAAGGTGCTCCGGCCTATGCCGAGGCAGCGCGCAGCCCTGCGAGTATCGCCCCCACTCACCTCCAGCGCCCGCTCCAGTGCCCTGCGCTCGTACGCGTCCAGGGAGAGCGGGATCCCATCGAGCTGCTCGACCCCGGCGGATTCCGCCGCTCCTTGGGCCCCAACCGAAGGTCGGCCGAGGGCCGCCCTGACAGCGCCCACCACTCGAGGCAGATCGCGACTCGGGTCCGCGATGTAATCGAAGGCCCCCAACCGCATGGCCTCGACGGCACGGTCGATGCAACCCGCCGCATCCAGCACAACAACCGCCGCCCGGGGCCAGCGTTCAAAGATCGGCTTAAGTGTTTCTACGGGCCCTGCCCCACCGGAGCAGAGTTCCAAGACAACAACGGAAATTTCTGCCTTGGCGGGTAGGCACTGTGTGCTGCGCGAATCATTGGCTCGAACGATCCGAACGATCGCGGGGTCCAGTAGCCTCCGGAGGACCGTTTCGGCGGATCCAGGCTCGCACGATAGGCAAAGCAGGGACGTCGGTTCCGCCACGGTCACTGTTCCAATCCGCATGCAGAGCCTATCGACCCACGCAGCCAACCCTTGAGCGACAAATGCCTCAAACCTGCGACGGGTTGAATCGCGCCCACCCGCACTCTATCCTGTGCCCGCCCCCCCTCCGCCAAGCGGAGCAGCTTCGTGCCCAAAAATCACGTTCTCATCGTCGATGACGAAGATCTATACAGGCGGGCACTTGAACGCATTCTGAGGCGCCAGGGACACACCATCTCCTCGGCATGCAACGGTGCGGACGCTCTGGAATTTGTCGCCAACCAGTCCGTCGACCTTGTCCTATGTGACATCAAGATGCCCGGCATGAACGGCCTGGACGTCGTCAAGCGAATTCACGAGATCCGCCCGGACCTGCCCTGCATCGTAATCACGGGATTCGGCAGCTCTGAGCGCTCCCTCGAGGCCCTGGGGGCCGGTGCATTCTGGTATCTCGAAAAGCCTTTTGAGCAGGAGCGCCTCGACGTGATTCGGCGCTTGGTCGATCAGGCCATCGAACACGGCCAACTCAAGAGCGAGAACCGCCGGCTCAAGAGCGAACTCCAGTCGCGATACGGCTTCGACCGGATTGTCGGAAAGAGCGAAGCACTCGGCCAAATGCTCTCCTTGATCGAAAAGGTGGCGGATACCGAGAGCACCGTTCTCATCACCGGCGAGAGCGGCACCGGTAAGGAACTGGTCGCCCAAGCCCTTCACTACAACAGTCGCCGGTCCGGCAAGCCCCTGGTGACAGTCAATTGTGGAGCCATTCCCGAAGAATTACTTGAGTCTGAACTCTTCGGTCATATCAAGGGCGCTTTCACCGGGGCCCACCAAACCCGCGAAGGCCGCTTTAGCCGAGCAGACGGGGGCACCCTCTTCCTCGATGAAATCGGGGATATGAGCCCAAACCTCCAAGTCAAGCTTCTGCGGGTGCTCCAGGAGCGTTCTTTCGAGCCTGTAGGCTCATCCAAGACCCGACAGGTCGACGTTCGCATTGTCGCGGCGACGCACCAGGATCTGCCGCGCCTGATCGAGGAAAAGCTCTTTCGCGAGGACCTCTTCTATCGCCTGAATGTCGTGCCCATCGAGGTCCCTCCCCTGCGAAGCCGCAACGGGGATGTCGCCCTCCTCGTCCAACACTTTCTGGCCCGTAGCGACGAGGATCACGGGCGGCATCGCACTTCCGTCAGCCATGAAGCCATGGATCGTCTGGCCGGGTATCCGTGGCCGGGAAACGTGCGGGAACTCGAAAACATGGTCGAACGGCTCGCCATCCTAAGCGGCGAGGGCGGCATCGAACTCGCAGACCTTCCGGCATCCCTGGCGGAGCGTTCAAGTTCCACCGCCACCGCCCATGCAATCCCCGCCCATGAACTCCCCGCCTATGAACTCCCCGCCGAAGGCCTCTCCCTCTATCGCGCGGTGGGGGAACTCGAGAAGAGCCTGATCGGCCAAGCGCTCAGCCGTACCGGATGGAACAAGAACCAGGCCGCCCAGCTCCTCGATCTAAACCGCACCACCCTGATCGAGAAGATCAAAAAGCGCGAACTGACCCCTCCCGACTGACCTGGGCCCTGGCTGCGGGCAAGCCGCCTGATGGCTTCGGCTCGGCTGCATCCGAACGACCTCTCGGCAGCCCCCCGAGAGCCGACCGACCCGGGGGCGCACCGGGGCGTACCGAGCCGTACCTATTCGCACATTTTGGTACGACCGACCGACGCAAAACGTCGAGATCGCGACGTTTCTCGGCACTTTGGAGCAGTCGCAACGGAACACCCACGAATTCTGTCCGCCGCAACCGCGTCGTGCCCCAATTTGGGTAAAATATTTTACCTATTAAAAACAGATACTTAGGATCCAAACGGCTCAACGATGACCATTCTCGACCCGTCAGGGCTCTGTTTTCCAGTGCAATTTTAATTCTTGGCACGATGCGTGCTTTACCTATGACCTGACAGCTCACCTAGATCGGATTCAGGATCCGACTAAAGCCAGCGCGCAGACAAACCCTCAGGGGCCAAACCGGGAGATCACGACCATGGAATCAGTACTCCGAGAAGCCAAACAAAAATACGACGAGATCCCATCCGCCATCAAGGATGAGGTCATCCTCGAGCATACACCCCTGGTTCGGTACATCGTGAATCGCATCGCCGTCCGCCTTCCCTCTCATATTGACCTCGATGACCTTCAGAGCACCGGCGTGATCGGGCTCATGGATGCAATCGACAAGTACGATCCCGAAAAGAACTGCAAATTCAAGACATACGCAGAATTTCGGATTAAGGGAGCCATCCTGGATCAACTTCGAGCACTCGATTGGGTTCCGCGAAGCGTGCGTCAGAGAAGCCGCCAGCTCGAAAGTGCCTACGGAGAGCTTGAGCAGGAATTGGGGCGCGCGGCCACGGAGAAGGAAGTCGCAGAATCCATGGGCATGGAGATGGACAAATTCCACACCCTCGTCAACCAGGTACGTGGCATATCGATGATCAACCTCGAAGAGGTCCGCGGCACGAACTCCGACGGCGAAAGTGCCGGAACGTTCTCGGATGTCATCGAGGACGCCAACTCCGAGAACCCTTTTGACTCGATCAAACTTCTCGAGAGCAAGAACCTGATCTCCGATACCATCGGTTCGATGCCCGAGAAGGAGCGCTTGGTCGTTTCGCTTTACTACTACGAAGACCTGAACATGAAGGAAATCGGCAGTATCCTCGGAATTACCGAAAGCCGGGTCTGCCAGATCCACACCAAGGCCGTAATGAGACTTCGAGGCAAGCTCAAGGGCATGGTGGACCTCTAGCGGCAACGCTCCCGTCCCACCCGACGGATTAGTCCCGGGCTAGGATAGGCTCAAAGCAACCTCGCCCGATCCGTCCGCAGGAAACCGTCAGAGCGAAAGACGGGCAGTACCACGACCGAAGCCATGGGCTGCCCTGCGTCGGAGCGGTACCCTAGCCAGTGACGGAACACCCCGACGCCTTGGCGTCTTTTGCGAATCTAGCTGGGAACCCCGATGACCCAAACACTCTTACTTGCCGACGACAGCCACGTAATCCACGGGCTGATCGAACGGGGTCTGGCCGAGCTCAAAATCGAACTGATCGCTTCCAGCAATGGAGACGAAGCAATCGAGATGGCTCGTTCTCTTCGTCCCGACATCGTCCTCGCGGACATTTGTCTACCGGGGCAGAACGGATACCAACTCTGCCGAGCCATCAAAGAAAGCCCCGAACTCGGCCACATCCCGGTCGTTCTCCTGGCCGGCGCGTTCGAGCCATTCGACCCGGAAGAGGTCCAAGCCTCAGGCGCCGACGATATCATCACGAAGCCCTTCGAATCCGCAACACTGGTCGAACGAGTGAAAGTCCTGCTGGCACCAAGCGGCCCTCTGCCCTTGCTGGACCCCTTACTCGACTCTCCCCTGGAAACCTCCGGTGAAGCTCTCCAGGCAGCCGACACTCCCGAAAAGTCTCCCAAACCTGCCCCCTTGCCGGATGACTTCATCGTGGCGGACGAAGTCGAGTGCCTGGGCGAAAGCGAACCCCTTGACGCGGCCCCCCTGCTTTTAGAAGAACTCATCGATGCAGAACCCCTGAGCGGGCATCCAGACAGCGATCCATTCGCCGATGAGAACTTCGATTTTGGTGCGCCGGTGCGCCCCAATACCCCTCTGGCCCCCGATTCGCTCAGTCAAGCTCCGGATCTCCTGATACCCGACCCGCACCCGTCCGACCCAATCGCGACGAAGCCGAGCGAGCCCGAGCCCCCCGAACTGGATCTCTTGGAGACTTTTCCCATCGGCGACGAAGAAAAGCGCCCCGGTCACCCAACCAACGTTCAGCCAGCCGTCCGAGACGCCCTGGGGCAAATTGCCGGAGAAGCCTTTTCTGAACTCCCCGAGACGGTGACGAAAGCCCTGATCGAGCGAATCGAGGCCATCGCCTGGGAGGTCATCCCCCAGATGACCGAAGTCCTGATCCGGGAAGAAATTCGGCGCATGAAGGAAGGCCAGGAATAGCCCGAGGCCACCAGGGGTCACGGGCGAACTGGAATGGCGCCCGGTTGCAATGAGATAATTCTCCTGCGTTCTCCTAAACTGCGGATCGACACCCGAACCGGGTCCAAGGGAATACGCCGTGCCTCTGCCTCTCACCCCGCCGCCCCTCGCGGCCTACCAAGACCTGATCGATCTTGCCCTGGCCGAGGATGTCGGCCCGGGGGATATTACATCGGATCTCGTGATTCCTGCCGCCTCCGAGGGTTCGGCGCGAATCGAAGCGCGATCCGACCTCACGGTCTCGGGCCTCTACGTCGCCGCTGACGTGATTCGCGCGGTCAACCCGGAAATCAGGCTGACCCCGGAAGCGCACGAGAGCGAGACCGTCCAGGCCGGGCGGATTCTCATGCGGCTGAATGGGTCGATGCGAGGAATCCTCGCTGCCGAGCGAACGGCGCTGAATTTCCTGGGACGCCTGTGCGGGGTGGCCACCCTGACCCGACGCTACGTCCAGGCCGTGGCCCATACTCGGTGCCAGATCGTGGATACCCGAAAAACACTCCCGGGCTGGCGAGCGCTGGACAAGTTTGCGGTGGCCAGTGGCGGGGGCACCAACCATCGGTTCGCCCTCTACGATGGCATCCTTCTCAAGGACAATCACGTGGCCTCCGCTGGGGGCGTCGAAGCTGCCGTGACAGCCGCGCTTCGGGGAGCCCCGTCCGGCATGCGAGTTCAGGTCGAAGTCGAATCCCTTGAAGATGCCGAGAAAGCCTGCCAGGCGGGCGCTGATTTTCTCCTGCTGGACAACCAGACACCCGACCAAGTCAGGCGCATCACCGAGCATTTGGGTGACCGGGCGACCCTGGAAGCTTCCGGCGGAATCACCCTGGCGAATCTCAAGGAATACGCGGAGACAGGCGTGCACCGCATCTCCCTCGGCGCTCTAACGCACTCGGCACCCGCCGCCGATGTCGCCCTTGAAATCGAGGCTTCCAACACCGAGCCCGGGACACGATGATTGAGGGCGCCCGCAGAGTTCTGGAATCGCTCCAGACTGCTGGCCACGCCCCCCGCTCGGGGGAAGATCTCTCCTCACAACTCGGAGTCTCCAGAGCCCAGATCTGGAAGCATGTCAGCGCGCTTCGCAAACGCGGCTACTCCATCGATGGTGCGCCGGGTGATGGCTACCGACTGGTCTCCAGTCCCGACCGCCTCTACCCCGAAGAAATTTCCCGAGGGCTGGCCACACGATGGCTGGGCCGCTCCATCGAGCATTTCGATGAAACCGATTCAACCAATCGCGTCGCCGCGGATCTCGCCCGAGCCGGCGCCCCCCATGGCACTGCGGTCATTGCCGAGGCCCAAACTGCGGGCCGAGGCCGACTTGGGCGCGGCTTCTTCTCTCCCGCCTTCTCCAATCTCTACACCTCCATCATCCTGCGCCCAGATCTCGACACGGCCTCGGCTCCCACTCTTCTTCTGGCGGCCGGAGCCGCCGTGGCGGAAACCGTCATCGGTCTACTGGGCGAAACCACCGAGTTGGAAATCAAGTGGCCCAACGATGTGCTTCTCGCAGGACTGAAAACCTCTGGGATTCTGATGGAACTCGGCGCCGAAGAAAATCGCGTCAGCTACGCCATTCTGGGAATTGGCGTCAATCTCAACGTCGACCGCAATGAGTTTCCCGACGAATTCCGTGAGCGCGCCACAAGCCTCAGTTCCCATTCGGGCCAACCGATCGATCGAGCCGACTTTACCCGTCGGCTCTTCGGAACCCTTGAAAACGTTCTGGACGAACACGCCCAAGGAGGTCTCCCGAAAATCTGGCCCCGCTTCGAGCAGCATTTCCACATGGCTGGACGGACCATCACCGTCGATCAAGTCAATGGTGACCCAATCGAAGGTATCGCCGCGGGAATCGCAGCGAACGGTGCTCTGCAGATCGACTTGCCCTCCGGAGAGCGAATCGAAGTACTGGCCGGAGATGTCACGATCTGCAAGGATGATCCAGTCAAGGAGTAACATTATCGTGCCCCAAACATCCCTGCTCGTCGTCGACATTGGAAATACCAACGTATCGCTGGGCATATTCGACTATGCCGACGACGAAGGAAAGCTGACGCACCACTGGCGACTCTCGACCCACCGGGAGCAGACTTCGGACGAACTCGGCATCGCCCTGCATTCGCTCTTCGATCACGACGAGCGACAAGTCAGCCAAATCAGTGATGTGATCCTCTCCAGCGTAGTGCCTCCCATGGTGCCGATCTGGGAGCGGGTCGCGTTCAAACTCTTCTCCCTGCCTCCCATGGTGGTGGGCCCCGGTATGCGAACTGGAATGCCCGTCCGCTACGAAAATCCTCACGAAGTAGGCGCAGATCGCATCGTTAACTCGGTGGCCGCGTATGACATGTACGGCGGACCGATCATCGCGGTGGATTTCGGAACGGCGACCACCTTCGACTGCATCTCCCGTGAAGGCGAGTACATGGGTGGCGTCATCACTCCAGGCATTCACATTTCCATGGAGGCACTTTTTGAACGCACGTCGAAGCTCCACAGGGTCGAAATTGCGAAGCCCCGCAGCGTCATCGGAAAGACAACCACAAGCGCTCTACAATCCGGGTTGCTGTTCGGGTACGCGGGGATGGTGGATGCCATGGTGGAGAAAATCCTGCCAGAGCTCGGGGCGGACGCCCGGACCATCGCGACCGGCGGCTTGGCCAGAAGGATTGCCGAGGAGAGCAAGGCGATAGAGGAGGTGGTTCCCTTTCTCACCCTGGAAGGCCTGCGAATCCTCTTTGAGAAAAATCGCTAGGTGTGGCTGAGTACTTAGTTTCAGCGCAGACCGTGTTTTACCCAACTCCCATTGAAGTCTCCCGCCCCCGCACTCGGTCACCCGGTCAACTCCGGCTCAGCAGAACCCAAGCTTCGACCTCCCACTTTCCCAGCCCAGGAGAAGTTCGATTGGAATCAACCGCCGCAAAGAGCAAAATCCGGCTGGTCCTCTCCCCTGCGGCCGAAAAGTACGCGCGCCGGGATGCTCCTTTGAAGGTGCGAAAGATGGCCGCCCGTGGTGCCCTGCCTCTGGACCCCCTCGACCTTGCCACTCTGCTCTTCGCCCTGTCCCATGATCCGGAAGCGGAAGTTCAGCAAATTGCACGAGAAAGTCTGGCAACCCTACCTTCGGCAATTCTCACCCCCGTCATTACAGGCGCCGCCCATCCCGCCCTCCTGGCTCACCTTGCCCGGCTCCACCGCCGAGACGAAGCGACTTGCGAGGTCATTGCCTTGAACCCGGCCACTTCTGACCTCACGGTTGCCTTCCTCGCCTCCCTGCCCTTGCGAAGCATCGTGGACATCGTGAGCAATAATCAGGAAAGGCTCCGACGCGAGGACAAGATCCTGGAAGCCTTGGGGGAAAATCCGCTGACGGGCCGAGCCGTGATCGAACGGATACTGGACTTTCTCGGCATCGTGGCTCACTCCGACGATGACGACTCCGTGAAACGGGAACCCACGGAAGAAGAGGCCACCCGCGCGGTCTTGGCAGTACTCGGTGATCAGTCTCTGTCCACCGCGCGACTCCTGACCTCAGAGAAAAACAGCGAAGAGGAGACAACCAACGACAACGTTTTTTCTGCGATCCAGAAAATGAGCGTGATGCAGAAAATCAAGTTGGCCCGCCTAGGGGGCAAGGAAGCCCGCTCTTTCCTCATCAAGGACAGGAACAAAGTGGTCGCCATGTCGGCGTTACAGAGCCCTAAAATGACGGAGACCGAGATCACCAGCATCGCCCAGTCCCGGTCCATTTCCGACGAAATTTTGCGTATGATTTCCAACAACAAGGAGTGGACTCGGAACTATCCGATCAAACTCGCCCTGACAACGAATCCCAAGACTCCTCTCCCCCAAGCCGTCAAATTCTTGAACTACTTGCAGGATCGCGACCTGCGGGCTCTCATGAAGAGCCGGGATGTCTCCAGCGCCATCTCCAGCCATGCCCGGCGAATCCTCGACAAAAAAGGCCTGGTCTGATGTCATCTTTTCCCGCAACAGAGTCGCAAGAATTCAGGATCGTCTACTGGGGATCCGAGAGCGTCGGATTGACCCAAAGCCTCGACGCTATCGTGGAAACCAGCAATCCCGATGAGTGCTGCAGTCGGACTCGGTTCCCCACCAGTCTCGACCCTGCATCCTGCTACGAAAAGCTCTCGTTGCAGTTTGGTTACCCCGCCCCCGGCCGGCCGGTATTCAACCTGATCGCGGCCCCCAGCGCCCCGGAACTTGCTCCGGTCCGCGTCCAACTTCTCGATCGCGCCGATGCCATCGTGCTTCTCGTGGAAATAACCCAGGGCAGCCAGCAACACGACGCCATCCGCCTTGCTGAATTACGCTCGGCTCTGGCCGCTTATGGCCGCCTCCTCGACGATCTCCCTCTTGCAGTGCAGTACACCGGTCCCGATTGGGTGGAACCCACCGATGTGGAGCAGCTCCTTCGCGAATTCGAAATTGCCCCAGTGGCCGTTCACCAGGCGATCCACGACACGAAGACCTCATTCCGCGAGGTCCTTCAGGGCCTCGCGCGCGTGCTCCAAGCCCCCAACACAACCTCTTCCACCTTTCTGGCGGGCGAAAGCGCCACGATCCAGCTTGCCGAAGAGGACGACCCGTGGCTCACTCCGCCCGACACCCATCCTTCCGAGGACGAATCCGCCATTTCCGCAATGCTGGAAGCGTCGATTCTCGAAGAGTCCGAGGGCGGCGATGCGTTACCCATCGGGGCGGTTGGCGCATTCTTTGAAGTCAACAGAACCGAAGCCGGCGACTCTCCCGAGGAATCAACCTTTAAGTCGATCCAGGCAAGCCCCTCCAGGGATTTCGAAATCGCATCGGTGGGTATCGCCGTCCGTACCGGCAGCCGGGGGATTCGCATCCCCCTGGCCCTATCCAGCCCAGAAGGGGAATCCGTTCCCCTGACCCTCCACATCGAAGTGGAGGCACCGTCAGGGGAACGGGAACCCTAAAATTCGATCAGGCCTCGTAGGCTCGGATCAGGATGTCCGAAGTTTCCGGGCGCATAATCCGCTCGTCGGGGCGATCGCCCGCCTTCAGTTGCTCCCGCACCTTGGTGCCACTGATCCCGAAGGGCTTCTCATCGGGATGCCGCTCGGTCAGATCCACCCGGCCCAGGGATTCGTAGTAGGCCGCGAAGCCGATCTTGCACGGCTGAATCCGAAGGTCGCCTTCGAGTTTCTCAAAGATTTCATGAGCGTCGAAGTCTCCCCAAATGGGACTCCCGTCGGCGAAGGGAGCGTCGGCGTGTTTTCGGCCAATCACGATATCGCTGAACCCGTAGTTCTGGCGATAGATGCCGTGCATCACCGCCTCTTTGGGGCCTCCGTAGAACATCTTGATATCCAAACCAATGAGTTCGAAAATCTCGTGAAGCTCGTAGCCCGCCGACTTCCAGATCGATTCGTCCTTGTCGCCTGTACCGAGCAGTTTCTTGGAATGCAACTCACGATAACAACGCATGCGCACATTCGCGGGAACATCGTCACCCTTGAGTTCCCCTACGAGCGGGTTGAGCACGGCTCCCGTGAAATGACCCTCGGCGGTCAACTTCTCCACACCACACACCAGCGCGTATTCGTGCGCACGATGGAGCGGATTGCGGGTCTGGAACGCGAGGGCCCGTTCCCACTTCCGGTCACGAATCAAGGCACGAACCATTTTCGGCGAAAGCATAAACTCACCATAATCCGCACTGACGGGCTGGGGAAGTGTACGAATTCGCCCTCCCAGGAGCATTCCGCGCGGATCGCTTTCCACCATATTCCCGCCCGGATGGTCCATCCGATCGGTGCCGTAGACGCTTTCCACGTACCTTCCCTTGTCCCAGGCGAAAACCTCCGCGTCCTCTACGATGCCGATGATTTCATCCGACGCATTCACTACAGCGACGGAACCTCCGTGGGTCACCGTGCCCGCCTCCTCGTCGGTCACTGGCAGGGAAAGGGGAATCGTCCAGGCGTAGCGTTTCCCATTGCGCACGATCACCGAGGAATCGAGCACCTGGTTGTACTCATCCTCATTCATTGGGCCTTCGAGCGGTGAGAGAGCACCGTCCGAAAACCGGTAGACGGTGGAAAGATCTGCATCGCTCACCCGAATCGAGGGCAATTTAGATGCCTCGGCAATAAACTTCGAGCGCTGATTCAGGGGGACAATGCGATCAATCGGTTCGTCGAGTCCTCCGTGAACCGGGACAAGATCAGTCTGCGTTTCCTTTGACATGGGATCCTTTACTTTTCTGTCGCGCGGGATTCCGCGCTGGGGTTGGCCCTTTCAGGCAGTTTCAATTCACTTCAGTTATCGGGCTCCCAATACGGAACCCAGGTGATTCACGACTCCGGTGCAGGGCTTTACCAGACGGGGAAAGCCGCGCCTCCGTCGCTCAAGAGGATTCGGTCCCCGCTGCCATCCATCCGCCGCAGATAGAGACGATCGATTCCGTCCTCGTTTGAGATATACGCGACGTGCTGGCCGTCCGGGGAAATCGCGGGCCAGCGCGCGCTGAGAGTGCTCTCGCCCAGGGGCTTTCGAGCTGCTCCATCGGGGCGCATTCGCTGCAAACGCCACCCATCCGGACCCTGACCGGCGAAGACGATCCAGTGGCCATCGGGCGAGAAGATCGCATCCCGGCCACGGCCGAGAGTTTGGGGTTCATCCCCAGAAGCCGAACTCCGAATGACAATCCGGGAACTGTCCCGGGAACCGCCTCGATTGTCCGCTCTCACGTAGACAATCAGGTCCTCCCGGGGAGACCACCGGGGGCCACTTGGATAGAACCCACTGGAAATCACCTGGAGATCCACTTCCGCGGGGGACAGAATCTTCATTCCCGCGTTCTCCGCACCGGCATCCGCATCGATCCAAGTGAACAGAACTTCCCCCTCGGGTCCGTAGTCGCCCTCCAAATGATGAGCGGGCCCCCGGGTCAGCTTACGCACTTCCTGGGTATCCAGGTCGTATTCGTAGATTTGACTGCGACCCGAATCCATGTGATCGCTGTTGAAAAGCATCTT
Source organism: Myxococcales bacterium (assembly GCA_012959665.1). GTDB lineage: Bacteria > Myxococcota_A > UBA9160 > UBA9160 > UBA4427 > JAZXM01. Next base: position 38,085 of record DUCT01000032.1, read on the forward strand.
CTTGCGGTCCTTGGACCAGGCCAGCGGGCGCGCATTGGGAGGCGCCGCGGAAAACCGGACCCGCTCGAGAGTGCGAGCGTTCAGGAGCACGATGCGCCCGGGGATCCGGGCCAATTTCTCAGCGACCACCGAGCGGGCGGTGGGTCCCACCCAGCGCGCCACTTCGTCCATGCTCGCCATTCCGGGCCGGGACTGGCCGCGGCCGTGACCCGCCAATTCCTCCATCAACTCCATTCGCTCTCGTGCTTCGGAACCGTCCCAGTACACCAGCGCCATGGGGATATCGGTCACTTCCTCGAGAGGCACGCCCTGACCCGCACACCCGAAAAGCACGAACACGGCCAGGGTGCCCCATGCGCCAATCCAATCCCCGGGGCTCAGAATCCTCATCGTTCGGTGGCCTGGAGTAACCGGCCTCGCTCAGTTGTGAAAGCCCCGACAACGGGATCCAATTCGAAGACAGCTGAATCCTTGACCCGGTCGCCGACAACGCTCAAGACGATTTGGAACGCCCCGGGAAAAGGGAAAAGCGGACTTTCGGCAAAAACACGATCTTCCGGGGAAAGATACGCATCGACATCGACGTGGGAGTGATACACGGCGGTCACCCGTTCACCTCGGCCTTCGGCCGCCTGCTGTGCGCTCAGATACTCGGTCTCCGCCATGTAGTACCCCGTCCGGGCATCCCTCGGAAAGGACACCTCGTCCGCCACATGCATTCGGGTCATGACGTTCGTGATTCTGCTCACTGACTTGAAAACCTCGTCGTCGGTTCCAGAAATGAGACCGCAACACTCTTCGGGAATCGCGTCCAAGGCGTGGCGACAGAGTTCGTTCAGAACCGTCGCAGAAATCGAGACGGGCGGCAGACTCCGATTCAGTTCGACGCGATCTCGCACCGCCACCCGATCTTTGCTTGAGCTCATCCCGTTCATGATATTCCCGGAAGCAAACCCGCCGGAAAACCCATCGTGTTGGGTGCCCAGTGCGCTTCGCCCCGCCCTCTTCAACAACCCATTGGCGAAGATTTTGCCAATCCTCCCCGGCTTTCCGTCAGACAGACAGGAACACCCGGGACTCAAACAAGACAGGGGCAGGACCCGAGCTACAACCAATCCACTCAGGGGACCCAGAGCCATCGGCGGGGTACCTCCGGACTCGCTCTCCCGAAGTCCTCCGCCCTGGGAAAATTTCGCACGCAGTGTACGCGAGAAACGCAGCATCCGCGAGTCGGTCACCGGGGTCAATCCCGGCTAGATTTGGTAGTCCTGGGCCCCGGAATCCGCCCGGGGGACGCCTTGCGTCGCCGCTAGGCGACATACTTCGGCGACACTGAAAGTATTGAGTACCTCTCCGATCCGTTCGGCCAGCAGGGGCCAGACAAAGTCAGGCTGCCCGGGAGAGTCCCTCTCCTCTTCGCCGCCTGCCCCATCGGACAGACCAAGACCAGATCCTCCGATAGGCCCCTCGACGGCTTCGATAATTTGGCCCAGGGTAATTTCGGAGGGGTCGCGGGTCAGCAGATATCCCCCTCCGGGCCCTCGCTTCCCGGTCACGATATGAGCTCTTCGCAATCGCTGAAAAATCTGCTCCAGGTAACGAGTGGGAATCGACTGACGCTCGCTGATCACGCGGACTTGCACGGACTCGCCCTGGCCGTTGTAGGCGAGATCGAACACTCCATAGATGGCATAGTGAACCTGGCGAGAAAATCGCATGACGAATCCAAGAATGCGCGATACACCCCTGGGACGCCAGCAAGCGCCTAACGGGATCGTGTTCTTTCCGGGCCCCTAGACTCAACGTGCGAGGCCCTTGGTCAAGGAGGTCCCAAAGATGCCGCGCCAACCCGAAGTCCCCGACGCCGCACGGGGCTTGCAAATTACCCACCGGGGTGTTCTCATCCTGCTGGTTCTGACGGGCTCGGGCCTCCTGCTCGGCGACTTTGATGCCCCGCCCCCTGCCCCCGACCCCGGGGCGACCACCGCGGGCATCGGCCTCGCGTTGGCCGCTATCGCCCTGCGGCGCTTCGCCTCCGCTCCCACCCTGGCGCCGACCATGGCCGTATTCCTCTCCCTTGGAGCCCTGGTCTCGGCGGCGGGCCTCGGTCTCCTAGGCGTCTTGATCGCCCTTCAGACCGATTCGCGTGAAAGCGGCCTGTTCTTCACCTTGGCGGGGCTAATTTTCGCCCTGCGCCGTCCCGGCGGCGCGACGCCGCCCATCCCTCGCTGACCCACCACGCCGCCAAGCGGCGCAAAACCTTCAGCGTCGGCGCCCTTTCTTTCTGCGATTCCGCCCGGGCGGGCCCCCGGAGCCACGCTCAGGCGAGCCCTTCACCCCGGGTGACCGGGGCTTGGCGCCTGTTGGCTTAGCTCTTGTGGAGTGGCCGCTTGTGGACTTGGCGCCTGTGGACTGAGCGCCTGTGGACTGAGCGCCTGTGGACTGAGCGCCCGGGATCTTCGACTTGGCTCCGCTTTCGGACACTGGCTCGAGATCGATCCAGCCGCGCTGAGCATTCACCGAGACCACCTCCACCTTTAGCCTGTCTCCAATTCGATATTGGAACTGGGAACTCCGGGCAACCAGGCGATGCCTCAGCGGGTCGTAGTCGAGAAAACCCGACAGCCGGGAGATGCGCACCATGCCCTCGACAAAGGGCGCATCCAAGGTGACGTAGAGACCGTGATCCGAAACTCCGGTAATCGTTCCCTCGAACCGATCGCCCACACGCTCGCTCATCACCACGCAGCGGGCGAGTTGCATCCGTTCGCGTTCGGCCGTGACGGCGACCCGTTCCCGGGCCGAGGTGCGGACGGCCACTCGCTCGACCCAGCCGTTGCTCTCCGGGGAAGCCGGCTTCCCCCTGAGCATTCGGCGAACGGTCCGGTGAACCACCAGATCCGCGTACCGACGAATCGGTGACGTAAAGTGAAGATAGGCATCAAAACCAAGCGCAAAGTGACCGCTGCAAGTAGAGGCATAGCGGGCCTGTTTCATAGCCCGCAGAGTGGAGTAATGGATCACCGCCTCATCGGGCCGGGCCCGGGACTCGCGCAGGGCTCGGGCCATTCCGGCCCGAGCCAGGACACCCCCCCGCCCCCCGGTCCGCAAACCCAGCGCGGAATAGAATTCGGCAAGCCCCTGGAGGTCATCGGCACCGGGGGGTTCATGAATTCGGAAGACCGTCGCTTCTCCGTATTCGATCAATGCCTGGGCCACCGCTTGGTTGGCCGCCAACATGGCCTCCTCCACCGCCCGGTGAGCCGGCCCGCGGGCCGCCCGGCCAATATCCCGCGGCCTCCCCGCCGCGTCGAGAATCACTTCGGGGGTAGGGAGATCGAAATCCAAGGACAGGGCAGCCTCACGCCGGCTTCCCAACCAACCCGTCACCTGGCCGAAAGCG
>DUCT01000033.1:0-555 GCA_012959665.1 Myxococcales bacterium
AGGCGCAACGAAAGCCATTTGTTGCTCGCTTCGCGGCCAGATCGAACAAATCGCCTTCATGACCCCAATCACAAAGAGATCGTGGCGTCGCGGATGCATGACGCCTCGGTAGAGATCGAGATCCGGCGGCGCGCACCCGAGAAGCTCGTCCGTCAGAAAGGGCAAGGTAAACCGGTACCCCGTGGCGGCGATGATGACATCGACATCATCCCGCTGGCCATCCTCGAATTCGACGCGATCGCCCGCCAGCGCCCGAACGCCGGGGCGCGGGATGATCTGGCCCGCGGCGAGCCGATCAAAGAGGTGGTTGTTCATGACAAAACGTTTTTCGAAGGGATTGCCCGGGGGCGGCGGAAGCCCCAGAGACTCGGGCGCCGGAAACGCGGAAAGCATCCGCCGGGCGACCCGGGGAAAGAGAACCTTGAACGCCGCATCGCGCAACACCCGGGGCAACCAGGCCAAGGGCCCGGTCAGCGGTTCCGACGGATGCGGGACCCGGGCTTCGATCTTGGGCACGAAGTTCTGGCCGGATCGGGCCGAGAGCAGAACCTTTGA
>DUCT01000033.1:600-1319 GCA_012959665.1 Myxococcales bacterium
GCGCCCGGACCCGACAACTCCACCGCCAATTCGCACGCCGTATTTCCCAGGCCCATGACGAGCACCCTCTTCCCCCGACAATCCACGGGATCCCCCGGGTCCATGTACTCCCGGGAGTGGATCACCGAGCCCGCGAATTCGCCGGGAAGATCCGGCCACTGGGGATTCCAGAGATTGCCCGAAGCCACCACCAGGGCGCTGTGCTCCACCCGCTCGCCTCCGGCGAGTTCGAGGGTATAACCCCCGGACTCACGGGGCCGCGCGGTCTGGACCCGACTGGCGAAGCGGATGCGCGGGTAAAGATCGAAGTATCTCGCATACCCGTCAAAATATTCGGCCATCTGTTCGTGGCTCGGAAAACCGGGGTACGTCTGGGGGAGCGGGAAATCCGAATAGCGGCAGATCTGTTTGTGGGTATTCGCGGCCAGGGATCGGTAGGCCACCGACGTGCCGCTCGAGTTGCCCAAAACCCATTGACCGCCCACGCGATCCCCCGCCTCGTAGGCGGTATACGGCACCCCATGCGCGGCCAGAGCCTTGCAGGCCACCAGGCCACTGGGCCCGGCACCCACCACCGCCACCGAGGGCTTCGTCCCAGCCGGATTCATCATCTCCCTCAACTCAAGCAAACACGAACGCAAACGTCCGCGCAGAATTTCCGGCGCGAAGAGCAGCCCACTCGGCGGCCACAGCTTCCGAGGAAGTATCGCGAAGGCTCA
>DUCT01000033.1:1384-7218 GCA_012959665.1 Myxococcales bacterium
GAGCCCTCATCAATGGCGCCGGGTGCCTCGGCTTCCGAGAGCAGCGCCACCATGCGTCGCAGGGTTTCGAGTTGGGTCGCCGCATCCCCCGGGCGGCCCACCGTCGCGCCGATATTGAGTTTTCGAATCAGTTGCCTCGGCGGCCGGGAAGGGCTGCTCAGAGGCTTCATCACCGACACCAGTACGCTCGGGATGCCCGCTTCTTCGAGGCCACGGCTGATCAGACTCACGGTCTGATGGCAGACGGGTCACGAAGGGACAAGCAGCGCCGCTTCCACCGAGTCCGACTTGAAGCGGGCCACCAGTTCGGGGATCAAGGCCTCGATCAGGGGGGTCACATTGGGCTGAAGGCCCATGACGACCTGGGTATCTGGAGCGATGGACCCAATCTCGCCGGCTTCTTGCATCTCCAGCAAGCGATCCAGGGGCAGGTTGCAGTTGATGTCCTCTTCGGCGAAACGGTGGTCGTAGCCCGCGTGGTCGATGCGCAACTTCGTGCGATCCACGTCCAGGGGGATCGTGTTGATTCGCGGAGGCGTTGCGTCGAAGCTCGGAAACGGACTGAAGGGTTCCTGCTCGCCTTCAATGGAGTACCCGCCGGTCGTGATCAGCCCGAAACGCGTTTCGCTGGCCGGTTTGGAAAGCCGGGCAAAGGGATCCCCCTTGCCACTGAACCAGGGGTAGATCCCAAAGGCCTCCTTGGCCTTGCCCTTGGCCATGAAGGGCTTGGCGGCCTCAACCCAGTCAGAAAATTTCGGCTGCCAGGCCGGCAGCGCGCTTCGATCATTCATACTTCGCTTCCTCCATCGCGTGGTTCCTCAGCGCGTCCATTTCTCGGTGCCCCAACGCAATTTCTCAGCGCGATCGCTGCCCGTCAGCAAAAAAACCTCGCCGCCCGGCGACCCCTTTGCGTTCTCAATAACCCGGGGGCGCTACAAAGCCGCCCATCTCATCGGCCATGAGCCGAGCAAAATCGATGCAGGTGTGGTCATCGTATTCGGCCCCAGCGGCCTGGAGGCCGATGGGCAGGCCTTCCCGGGATGCCCCGGTGGGAAATACCGTGCTGGGCAGATAGGCCACGGTGGTCAGACCCGCCCAGAAGAGCTGTTGAAAATAGGGCTGGTCGGAACCGTCCACCTCGAGAGTCCGCTCTTCCATGGGGCGGTGATCGTGGGCGAAGGCCGGCGTCGCGGTCTGGGGGCAAAGCAGAATGTCCCAGTCCTGGAAGAAATCGCGCCAGGCCATGCGCAGCACCTCGCGCCGATTGTTGTAGCGAAGCCAATCCCCGTGCTTCTGAACCGCCGCCCGGGCCATCACGGCTTCGGTGCTGCGATCGTGGGGGTCGAGTCCGGCCACCTGGGCCTCCATGGCGGCCAGAACATCGTTGGGCAAACCCGCCGCCATCACCCCGTTCAGCATGTAGAGATAGGTTTCATGGCTGCTGGCAAGGTCGAAGGCGGGACGCGCGGTATCGGAAACCTGCGCGCCGAGGGCGGCCAGGCGATCGCCCACCTGCGAAACGCGATCGGCCACCTCGGTGGCCACCGGCGCCATGGGGTCCGTGGGCCAAAGCGCAACGCGATAATCCGAAAGCTTCGTGTGCCGGGGAGGCGGGAGTTCCAGCTTCCAGCCGCGCTCCACGAGAGGTTCGGGACCCGAAATGATCTCGAGGGAAAGCGCGAGGTCCTCGGCGCTTCGCGCCAGGGGTCCGACCACGGCAATGTCGGGGGTCGCCAACATGCCGGGCAATGAATGCCCCTGCTGGGGCACGATGTTCCAAGTGGGCTTGTGGCCATAGACCCCGCAAAAATGCGCGGGGTTGCGAATGGACCCGCCGATATCCGAACCGCTTTCCAGGGCGCAGAGCCCAGCCGCCAATGCCGCGGCGGAACCTCCGGAAGATCCCCCGGGACCGCGTTCGGTATTCCAGGGGTTGCATGTCGTCCCGTAGATTTCGTTGTAGCTCTGAAAATCAGCGAGTTGCAGCGGCACGTTGGTCTTTCCGAGGAAGTGCGCGCCCGCGGCCTTGAAGCGTTTGACCGTCTCGGAATCTTCCTTGGCGATGTTGTCCTTGAAATCGGGCACACCCCAAGTGGTGGGCAACCCGGCGATGTCGTAGGCCTCCTTGATCGTCATGGGCACACCGTGCAGCGGGCCCCTCGCCTCCCCTTGGGCCAGGGCTTGATCCGCAGCGTCCGCCGCTTGGCGCGCCCGCTCGAAATCGCGCACCACCACCGCATTGAGTTCTCCATCGAACCGCTCGATGCGTTGGATATAGAGATCCGTCAGCTCGCGCGAACTGATCGCCTTGGTGCGAATGGCCTCGGCCAACTCGCTCGCAGATAAAAACTCAAGGGGCATGGTGTCCTTTCCTTTCCTTTCCTTTCCTTTCCTTTCCTTTCCTTTCCTCATCCCTGGCGACAGCACCCGGGAATAATGACACAGAAACCTCCACCGAGTTGGCCGCCGCGCCCGGGCGCCGCGCCGGAAATCCCGACCCTCCCCGGACCCAAGGCCTCCCCGAGGCCAGACGAAGCAAGCTTTGGATCCCCAGGCGCGGAGTCTTATACTCTTCGGATCCCGAACCGAACGCGACAACAGGAGGTCCTTCGTGCCCACCGCACAAAACATTCGACGTACCCGGCTTGTGACCCTTCTCGCCCTCGGCTCCCTCGCCGTAGCCTGTACGGATTTTGTGCCGCCGGAACCCGCCCAGGAACCCGACCCCACCGACCCCATGGCGGATCTGCGCATCAATGAAATCCAGGTCATCGGCTCGCACAACAGCTACAAGACCCAGCCCTCGCCCCTGCTCCAAGCTGGCATCGAAGCCGTCTATGCCACTCAACCGGCGGGCAGCGACGTTCCCAATCCCGAGGGCTTGGTCTACAGCCACCCTCCCCTGGCCGAGCAATTCGGTCCTCAGGGCATCCGGCAGATCGAACTCGATCTCTTCGTGGATCGGGTGGGCGGAAAATTCGCGGCTCCCTTTGGGCCCCCGACGGCGCTCAACCTTCAACTGATCTTTCCCGCCCAGCTTCCTCCTGAACTCATGATCGGACCGGATTTTGATCCGCTCGGGGTCATGGCCGACCCCGGTCCCAAGACCTTTCATATTCAGGACATCGATTTCCGCAGCAGTTGCTTGATGTTCGCCAATTGTCTGGCACAGATCGCCGCTTGGTCGAACGATAATCCGAATCATTTGCCGATTTTCATCTTGCTGGAACTCAAGGAAGACATCATCGACGTCGATGTATCCGCCCTGGGTGTCGCCTTTACCGTCCCCGACCCCTGGACCCTGGCGGACGTCCTCGAACTCGAGGACCTGATCCGCGGCGCCTTCCACGATACGCGGATGATCCAGCCCAACGATGTGCGCAATGGCCACCCCACCCTCCTCGAGGGCATTCAAGCCGAAGGCTGGCCCAGGGTCGCCGAATCCCGGGGCAAGGTCTTTTTCGGACTGGATAACGAAGGGGCTATTCGCGACGACTACGTGAACCAGTATCCCACCCTGGATGGCGCGCTGATCTTTACCAGTTCGCCCCCGGGCAGCCCCGAGGCCGGCTTTCGCAAGGTGAACGATCCCGGCGCCTCGAACCCCAGCATCCCGGAGTTGGTGGCGAACGGGTACATGGTCCGAACCCGAGCCGATGCCGATACGGTCGAGTCCCGGGACAACGACCCGACCCGGCGCGATGCCGCGCTGGCCAGCGGCGCGCAGTTCATCAGCACCGACTACCGCACGCCCAACACCGACTTCAGCAACTACCAGGTGGTCTTTCCCGGACTCCCGGCCAGCACCGTCGCCCGCTGCAACCCGATTTTTCTCCTCGGCGACTGCACGTCACAAAACATCGACCCCTGATCGGCCTTTGGCTGCAGAACGCCCTGGCATGCTTGACCCCGGGGTCTATCCGAGCCCGGCGGCCGAGGGAGATCGGGGCTAGGGTGCTTCCCATGTCGGAAGAAAAGCCCGAAGCAGAGAACGAACCGCCACCCTGGCGCGCCATCTTCGATGCATTCCCCTATCACCAATACCTCGGCGTCGAAATCCTGGAAGCGCGCCCCGGCCATGCGCGGATCGCAATCCCCACCGGACCGAAAGTGGACGGCGGCGTGGCGGGAAGCGTGCACGGCGGCATTCTGGCTTCCCTGGTGGACATCGCCATGCTCGAAGCGGTGATCCCGACTTTAGGAGAAGGCGATCAGCCCGGGGGCACCATCGACCTGGGAATCACCTACCTGCGCCCGGCCACGGGGTCGAGAATCACCCTCGAAGCCGATGTCGTGCGAAGGGGCCGAGAAATCGTCAGCACGGAAGTCAGCATCCGTGACGATCAGAACCGACTCTGTGCCCGGGGCCGGGTCCTCTACAAGGTCAGGCGAGCGGCTTGAGACCGCCGGCGTCCGCGACCGTGGGACACCCAAAGCGTCGTTCCCGTCGGCCGCGCTCCCCGGAAGCAGTCCATACCCTAGCCCCGATGCAATGCGCCCTGTATTTTTAGGCCCCGTATGCCGGACTCAAGGCCACAGACCCAGTCACAGCGCCTGAGGAATCTCGCCGTCCTCGCGTTCTTCCTCTCTCTCGTGATCTGGAAACTCGCCCCCGCCTGGGAGCCCGGCCCGGGGCGCGCAGTCCCCACCCACGCCATCGAAATCGGCAAGCCACTTGCCCAGAGCCAGGAAGCTCTACGGCGCGCCGACCTGACCTTCTATACATGGCTCACAGCGCGCAATGCCCGGGTGCTCACGACCAGCCCCTTGAGCCTCTTCGAGGCCGAAAACTGCGCGCCCACCGCGCACTCCCTGGCGCTTTCGGCCCCGGGCGTCACGCTTGGCCTTTACGGAATCCCCGCCCTGGCGATCAGCGGCGATCCCATCCTGACCTACAACTTCGTCGTGGCCGCGATGCTTCTTTTCGCGGCCTTCGCCCTCTACCTCCTGATTGTCGAGTGGACGGGAAGCGTTGCAGCCGGAGTCACCGCCGGACTTCTCTACGGCCTGCACGCCGTGCGCCTCGACCTTTTGCTCTGGGTCGCCGAAGTGGACACCACTTGGACAATCCTTGCATTGCTTCTGGCCCGTCGGCTCTTCGCCCGTGGACGCAACCGGGACGCGGTTCTGCTGGCCGCCGTCTGTTGCCTCCAGATGGTCACAAGCTTTTACAGCCTCCTCGCGTCGGCCCTTCTGGGCGTCTGCTTCGGGGTCTGGCTGCTCAAAACGTATGGCCTAAAGAACGTTAAGCCACGCCAACTCGCGGCCCTCGCCGCTTTCCTCGGCCTCTTTGCCACGCTCTTCTTCGCTCCCTATTTTGAATTGCGGGACGCCGGAGAAATTTTCCAAAGAGATTTTCAGGTCCCCATGCCACTCAGCGCTTACTTACCCGGCCAACCCCACTTCCTCGGACTCACGCTTTGGATCCTGGTCGGGGTCGCCCTGATCCGGGGCAAGAAGGGCTTGCGCGCCTCGCTCCAAGGCGATCCGCGCGGGGTGCTCGCCCTCTCAGCCGGGATAACGACCCTTGTCGCTGCGGGTTGGAGTCTCAACTATCAATTCAAAACAATTTGGGAGGGCGCGCCCTTCTCTCTACCCGATTTCTTCCAACTCCTCGCCGCTCTGGTCCCCGGACTTCAGAACATCCGGGTGATCTCCCTGATCGCGGCCGGGGTAGACGCTGCGGCCTGCATCCTCGCGGGCATCGGCGCAGCGGCCTTGATTCACCATGCCGGGCGCTGGAAGAACGTCGCTGGAGTGGCCATCGTGGCTTTCGCATTGCTCGACATCATGGGCCCGCGCTTGCCAGGATTCACCGCAGCCGGTCGCGTGGA
>DUCT01000034.1 GCA_012959665.1 Myxococcales bacterium
GTGGGAGCGGGTGGGGGAGCGGGTGGCTTCGGCGCGACGGGAACCGCCGCAACAAGCTCGACCGTCAGCGACTGGGGCATTCGCAGGGGCGCGGGCCCCGGCGTCAACATCAAGCCCAGCATCAGGCACAGATGGCCCACCAGCGAGAGAACCAACAGGGATCGCATGGACCACCCGCTCTCGACCCGTTGGCCCTCAACCCAATCCATGGCGCTCTGCATCCCCGTCCCTCAGCCCCCGGCTGCCCTTTCACCCGGCCTATCCGATCCCCGAAACCCCGTGGAAGGCGTTCCGAGCCCCTCCCGGCCGGGTCGATCACTCTCCCCAACGCTCTGCCCCCAACGCTCTGCCCGCTGGGGTTACCGCTCGGCCTCAGTCACAATGCCCAACTGGGTCGAACCCGCGCGCCGGGCGGCCGCCATGGCTTTGACCACAACCCCATAGGGAGCCTCCTTGTCGGCGCGCAGGAAGATTTCCTTGTTTGCCCGGGCCTCGAAGACGGCCTCGAGCCGCTTCTGCAGGTCGGCCGGGGGAATCTCCTTGCGGCCGAGAAAATATCGCCCCTCTACGTCGACGGACAGAATCAGCGGCGCATCACTCACGCGCAGGGCTTGGGTGTTGGTCTTGGGCAGGTCCACGTTCATCCCCTGCTGCATCAGCGGAGCCGTGGCGATGAAGATCACCAGCAGCACCAGCATCACGTCCACGAAGGGTGTGACATTGATTTCCGAATACGGACGCCGGCGCCGAGTCGAGAGTTCTCCCACGGTCAACTCTCGGCCTGAGCCGCGCCCTGGGCGCGCAGAGTCACGAGGTCCTCGGCGAGTTCCTCGGCAAAGAGTTCGCCGGCCGAGTTGTTCTCCTCGATGCCTGCGATGAAAACGTTGTAGGCCACGCTTGCCGGAATCGCCGCGAGAAGACCCACTGCCGTGGCAATCAGCGCTTCGGCCATACCCGGCCCCACCACGGCCAGGCTGGCATTGCCCGCCACCCCGATGCCCTGGAAGGTATTGATGATGCCGACCACCGTGCCGAAGAGCCCGACGAAGGGAGCCGAACTCCCCACGGTCGCCAAGAAAGTCAGTCCTCGTTCGGCGTGCTGCCGCTCGCCCCGGGCCGCCCACTGGATGGCCCGGGTCAGTTTCCGGCGATACGCCAACGCCGACTCGGACGAATCCCCCTCGCCCTCGGGTCGGGGATTTCGCTTCATCACCTCGCAGCCCGAAAGAAAGATCACTGCCAGAGGACTCCTGTCCAGGTCCCGGGCCGCCTCAAAAACCGTATCGAGCGGGTCGTGCCGATAGGCGTCGAGAAAGGTCGAGTCGTCTTCCTCCGCTCCGCGCAGGGCACGCCACTTGTAGCCGATCAGCGCCCAAGAGAGAATCGACGCCGCCAGCAGAAGCAGGAGCACGAGTTTCACGACAAGGCCGGCCTGAAGGACCAGATCCAAAAATTCTCCGCCCACGCTCTTTCCCCCGTTCAGTCGGATCGCCCAGCATTCCCCGCGGCGATCCAATCGGTGCCTAGCCCCGAGTCTCCCTCCCGCTGACCCCATTGGGTCGGCGGGATCGCCTGGGCTATCTACCCTCTTAGCGGTCGCGGCCTGTTCGCCGCCTTCGCCGCCCTGCTCTCGGTCACTGAAACCGGCCACTGAAACCGGCCGCCTTGCCCACCCACTGATCCGCCGTCCGGGGGGGAGAACGGCGACCCAAAAAAAAGGCCCCCCGACAGCAAATGTCAAACGCCGGGGGGACGATGCGCTCAGTTTAGAGAAGCGTCAGACTGGCATCAACCGGGGAGAGGCCAGGCCACACATCGACATCCTCAATTACGATCAACAGGGAGTTAAGTGAAATGAAAATCAGTGTAAAGACCGGTGAAATGGGCGCCGTATCGGCGGATCTGTTGGCGATTCCGGTCTTTCGGCCTGCCCCAAAGCCCGGGGGCAAGGCCTCGAAAGAAAACCCCCGACTGCCCACCGAAGCGGCCCAGTTCGATCGTACGCTCGGGGGCATCATCCAGCGCGCCCTGGCCACCGGCGACTTCCGCGGCCGTCCCGAAGAGCGCCTTCTCCTTTATGCCCCGGGCGCCTCGGCAAAAAGCGCTGGCGTGCGGGTGCTGCTCGTTGGTGTCGGCGCCCCTGGCGAATTGGGGCTCGAGGGCGTTCGGCGCCTGGCCGGCGGCGCGGCTTCCGAGGCCCGGGAGCGCAAACTCGGCCGCCTCACGATTCTGGCCCCTCGCGCCCGAGGGCTGCGCGCCGAAGACTGCGCGGCCGCCCTGGCCGAGGGCGCCGTCCTCGGCGCCTACCGGTACGACCGCTTCAAGAGCAACTCCCGGAGGCGCGCCCCGAAACCCAAGGCCCCGGCCACCACCCTGCTCTTCCGCTCGGCAGAGGGCCTGCCCGGCCTGCGACGGCGCGCGAAGGAGGCGGTCTGGGGGGCCGAGTCCCAGAATCTGGCGCGGGATCTTTCCAATGCTCCGGGCAACGAACTCCCCCCGGCCGGTCTGAGCCGGGAAGCCCGCCGGGTTGCGCGAGAAACCGGGCTGACCTGCCGGATCATCCGCGGCGCCGAACTCGAGCGCGGCGGTTTCTCCGCCTTGCGCGCGGTGGGCTCGGGCAGTGCGAACCCCCCGCAGTTGATCGTACTCGAGCACCGAGGCGGCCCGGCCAAGCGCAAGGGTGCTCCGCTGTGTCTGGTCGGTAAGGGGATCACTTTCGATTCGGGCGGCATCTCGCTGAAGCCGTCGGGCGGAATGGAGGAGATGAAGCACGACATGTCCGGAGCCGCAGCCGTGATCGGCGCGCTGCGCACCGCTGCGCTGCTCAAGATTCCCGCACACGTGGTGGGCATCATCGCCGCTGCTGAAAACATGCCCAGCGGTACCGCGTATCGACCCGGCGACGTCATCCAAAGCCGCGCGGGCAAGACCATCGAGGTGACCAATACAGACGCCGAGGGACGGGTCGTCCTGGCCGACGCGCTGGACTATGCGGTCAAGCAGTTCTCCCCGGAAGCCATGATCGACCTGGCTACCCTAACCGGTGCGGCGATGATCGCCTTTGGGCCCTGGGCCACCGCCGCCATGGGGAACGACGATAAACTCGTCGAGGAAATTCGCCGGGCCGGGGAAGCGGTTTCAGAGCGCATGTGTCCCATGCCCCTCCTCCCGGAGCACCGGCGGGAAATGCGTAGCACCATCGCTGACCTCAAGAATTCCGGAGGCCGGGAGGGCGGGGTCTCCACCGCCGGGGCCTTTCTCCAAGCCTTCGTCGGCGATACTCCGTGGGCACACCTGGACATTGCGGGAACCGGCTGGACGAACCGTCGCACCCCCTACCACCGCCACGGAGCCACGGGCGTGGGCGTCCGAATGCTGGTGGCCTGGATGCAGGCCCGGGTGCAACAAAACGCTTGATTGACTGCCCCCCGGGCCGGGCCTAGTCTCGCCGTCGCATTGGACAACGATGCACCCCCGGCCCTCTTGCAATCCCCGCCCCTCTAAGGAGAGAACTCCCATGAATTCCCATTTCACCGCCCTACTCGTCGCGCTTTTCCTGGCCTTCCTAGTGGCCCCGAGCCTGGCGTCGGCGGGCGATCCGGCAGCTGGTGCAGTCATCTTCAACGCCAATTGCTCCTCCTGCCACGGCATCTCGGGCAAGGGCGACGGCCCGGTGGGCGCGGCCCTGACACCTTCGCCCCGCAACTTTACCGTGGGCGACTTCGCTTTTGACCCCAACGAAAATGGCGTGAAGGGCGAGGACGAGGACCTGCAACTGGTCATCGCGAATGGCGCGATGAAGTACGGCGGCTCGCCCCTGATGGCGCCGTGGCCGACCCTGACCGAAGCCCAGGTAGAAGACATCATCGCGCACATCCGCTCGCTCAAGGTCGAAGAGCCCGCAGCGGAGTAGCCCGAGAACGAAAGAGTGGATAACTCGGCGCAACCGGGACTCTCAAGCGCCGTTCCAGGAGCCACACAGCGAGGCGGCCCCCTCCCGGGGCCGCCTCGCTTGTTTGCTAGACTCGTCGCGTTTTTCCGCAGATGACCAATGGCAGAAACGCACGGCTCCGGTGGGCAGCAGTTCCACCGTACCCGCGTTCAGAGGGCCGACCGTGAGCGGCAAGGAACCCGAAGTACTCCCGCCCCTCGAGGCGGATTCCCCCGTCGATCCGCGACCCGACAGTTCTTCCCGGGCCGACGAGACCATCGATTTGGCGCCCGCCTTCCTCGCCGATGGCTCCCAGATCCTCGACCCCGAATCCGCGCCGGTTCCGGTCCCCCTGGACGCGCTCCCTCTGGACGACGATTCCGCCTCCCTCCCCAGCGCCCCGGGCCAGGTCTCGAGCCTCTCCTATTACATGTCCCAGCTTGCCGACCATGTGCCCATCACCCGGGAAGAAGAGCACGCCCTCGCGGTTCGCTGGGTGGAGGACGGCGACGTCCGCGCCGCCCGCAAACTCGTGGTCTCCAACCTGCGCCTCGTGGTCAAAATCGCAATGGAATACCGCCGGGCCTGGACCAATAGCCTCGACCTCATCCAGGAGGGCAATGTCGGGCTGATGGAAGCCGTCCAGCGATACGACCCGTATCAAGGGGTCAAATTGTCCTCTTACGCGGTCTACTGGATCCGCGCCTATATCCTCAAGTACATCCTCGACAATATGCGGAGCGTGCGCCTGGGGACAACCCGCGCCTCGCGCAAGCTCTTTTTTCAGCTCAACAAGGAGCGTGCAAGGCTCGAACGCGAGGGCTTCGAAGTGGAGCCCAAGCTGATTGCCGAGCGACTCGAGGTTTCCGAGGAAGACGTCATGGAGATGGAGAATCGTCTATCGCGCCCGGACACGTACCTGGACGCACCCGCCCGACGCGACGACGGACACGGCGCCACCGTCGGCGATGGCTTCGCCACTTCCGCCGACAGCGCTGAGGCCCAGGTCGGCGATGCCCAGATGCGCGAAAATTTCATGCAAAGAATCGACGAGTTCGCGGTCGGTCTCAACGAACGCGATCAGCGCATTCTGCGCGAGCGAATCCTCGCGGAAGAGCCTCGCACCCTGGCGGAAATGGGCGAGGAATTCGGAGTCTCACGCGAGCGGATTCGCCAACTCGAGGCCCGTATGATCAAGAACCTTCGTGAGTATGTGCAGGAGAACACGGTGGACTTCGACTTCTATACTCCACCGACGGATGATCAATGAAATTCCCGCTGTCGATCCCTGTCACCGTAGGGCGATGGGTGCTGCTTCTGACGCTCTCCCTCTCGGCCTGCAATGGCCCCGGGAGTCCGAGCAAAGCGTCTCCTGAACCCCAGGGATGGATCACCATTGCCGGCCAACGCGTGGCCCTGGAAATAGCCCGCACGCCGGAAGAACAGAGCCTGGGCCTGGGCGAGCGGGATGCCCTGGCCTGGAACTGGGGAATGCTTTTCCTTTACGACAAGCCCGGTTTTCCGCGATTCTGGATGAAGGGCATGCGCTTCGACATCGATATCATCTGGATCCGGGGCGACCGGATCGTCGATATCAACCAGCGGGTCCCCCACATCCCCGGACAGAACGGCCCGGTCCTTGCGCCGCGAAGCCTCACCGACCGAGTGCTCGAAGTCCCCGCTGGCTATGCCCAATCCCACGGCTGGCGAGAAAATCAACGCGTTGAAATCGAGATCCTCCCCAACGGATCCTAATCACTTCAGAACCCGAGTCGCTTCAGCGCTGTTTGAGCGCCTCTCCCGCCAAGTGACCGATCTCGGGAAGGATCAGTTTCTCCATGGCAAGACGAACGGCGCCCCGGGATCCGGGGACCACGAAGACCACGCGGCCAGCCGCCAATCCCGCGAGGGCCCGGGAGAGCAGAGCCGCCGAGCCAATCTCCTCGTACGAGAGAAAACGGAAGAGTTCTCCAAAGCCGGGTACCACTCGGTCGAGCAAGGGCTCCACCGCCTCCGGCGTCTGGTCCCGGGGCGCAACCCCCGTGCCCCCGGTCAAGATCACCGCACCCAGATCCTCCCGATCCAGCGCCGCAGCCACCGCCGCCTGGATCTCCGCGGGTTCGTCCCTGACAATTTTCCGAAAGGCCACGGGATGCCCTGCGGACTCCAGGTATTCGACCACCAACGCGCCCCCGGTGTCGGTCTCCGGCGTCCGCGTGTCGCTGACGGTGATCACCGCACTGGGAACGCGCTTGGGCGCCCCCTTGCGGTGGTGATGCGCGCCGTGAGACGGTTTGGGATCGCTCATGCGTGATCGTCCACCCAGTACTCGCCATCCACCGCCACTTCTTTTTTCCAGATCGGCACCGTGACCTTCAGCGTATCGATGGCGAAACGGCAGGCCTCGAAGGCTTCTGCCCGGTGGGGCGCGCAGGCGGCGATCACCACGGCGGCGTCGCCGATCTCCAGGTGACCCACACGATGGGCGATGGCCACCCGGGTTCCCGGCCAACGCGCTGCGGCTTCGTCGGCAATTTTTTCCATCTCGCGTTCCGCCATCTCGGGATACGCCTCGTATTCCAGAAACTCGATGGCGTGGCCTCGCGCGTGATCGCGCACCGTGCCCACGAACGTCACGATGCCGCCGGTATCCCGCGCGGAGACTCGCTTGACGATCTCGGCCTCGTCCAAGGGGTCTTGGGAGAGAGTGCAGCGTTTCTCAGCCCCGGAGCCCCCGGCCACCGGGGGAAGCAGAGCCACCTCGTCCCCCTCGGCCAGGCCTTGGTCCTCTCTCGCCAATTCGAGATTCACAGCGAGCCGGAGCCTTTCTCCCAAGGCCTCCACCGAGGCGAACCGACGCCCCAGCGCGATCCGCAAGTCGGCCACGCAGCCGTTGTCGGCGAGTTCCATCTCGAGTTCCTGACAACCCGCCTCTTCGCGCAGCGACCCGAAAAGACGCACCTTGACCTTCATTTCCAACAACCCTTTCGCCCCAGTGCAGCCCACAGTTCGCCCGGCGGAGCCAAGCCTACCCCGAACATCCGGCTCCCTCAACGCGCTGGCCAAGGAGGAATTCGGCGAATCTGGGTTTGGAGACTGAACCCACGGG
>DUCT01000035.1 GCA_012959665.1 Myxococcales bacterium
GTTTGGACATAGCCCCCGCTGGTCCCCTCGTAGGCCTGGCGGCCAGCGATGGGATTGGAGAACGACGACGAAATCGGCCCCGAGTAAATGGTCTGGGTAATCAGTGAGCCCAGATCCGTCCAACTCACGCCGCCATTGCTCGAGTATTCCGCTACGCCGCCATCGTAGGTCGCCTCGGTGATATGGTTGTGCCAAAACTGAAGCTCGGTTCCGGCGGTGATCGCTACGGGGTTCGCCATAGCGAGATATTGGTCCGAAAGGACCGCGGGATCCGAGGCGAACCAGGAATGCTCGGCGGCAGGCGGACCCGGTGGACACGTCACACCCGTCAACTGGGGCTGCACGATGGCCAAGCCCTCGATGGCATTGATCGCGACCACCCCACTGGGGAAGAATGGAAAAACATTCCACGCGCCATTAAATTGTGGCCCGTCACTGCTGGGGTAAACGTCGAAGTAGCCGACTTCACACAAATCTGCCGTCGCCAGGTCTTCGATCTTGAGGATCCTAAGCCCCCCTTGGTAGTTGGCTTGATACACCAGATCCCCAACGATGTACTGGTTGTGATCGATTGCGGTAATGGCCGACAGGTGACTGCCGACGAGAACTGGGCTGGCGGGGTCGAGCATGTCCCAGACATAGGTCTTCGTGTTGTGCCCGAAATTCTGCTCATCGAGTTCATCGTCCACCAGGAAATACCGATGATCCGGGGTGAGCGCGCCCTGATGGGTATAGCCCGATCCGGCATACGTCGAGCGAGAGATCTGAACGGGCGCTGCCTTATTGGTGACATCCACGACGGTCACTGTGTCCTCGTTGGACGCAAAGCAGAGTTCCTGCCCACTTAAAGCCACATTGGGCCCTGCATACGTCACACATTCGACGTCGTGCGTGTACCCATCCGAGCTGAAGCAACCCACCCCGGTGGGTGTCAGAGGATTGGATATATCTATCATGTGAAGACCGCCGCTGCAGGTACTCGTCCCCACCGCGTAGGCAAAGCCAGAACTCTCGTTGATCCAGAGGTTGTGCGCGTTGGAGAACCCCGGGTAATGCACTGTCGTGGTAAACGTGGCCGGTGGGCTGGGGACACTGCGCAGTTGGGTCAGGTCAAAGACCTGCATGCCGTGTCCCGTGGCTTCGCTCACGATGAACGCGTAGTTGCCGTAGACCTTCACATCGCGCCAGTCGCTGTTCACTGTCTGTGTCGGCAAATTTCCAACGTAGACCGGAGCTGAGGGAATGGTGATGTCCACGAATGAAGTTCCGGTACTCCGGCCCATGATGACGTATTCGAAGCCGGTGAGCGGATCAGTCCAGCCCCACCCGTCACTTCCGGCTCCGCCGCCGATACTCGCCATGGGGAGATAGGTATGCAGGTCAACGTTCTCGCAACCGTAAATATCAGCAGAACCGCCGACACAACTCGCGGCTTTGGCCGACCGGGGAGGCGTTTGCTCGGTCAACTTATGGGGATTCGCCGTACTGAGGGACCAATCGGCTGTGCCGGTTCCGTGGCTCGCCACCCAGGCGGCTGTGCCCGATTCCATGTCATCGGAAAAGAGGATCGAGGTCCCCCCCCCAGGATCAACCAGTACGTTGAAGGTCCGCTCGACCTGAACCCCCATGGCAATGTTCACCGCCGGCCAGGTCACCGTCCCGGCGCTCTCGACGCCGAGGTCGCTGGCCGAGGCGGCGACGTAGGTGCTGCCCGTGGGCACGGTCGCGCTCAGAATGATGCCGGTCAATGTAGCCGCCGAGGAATTACTCGCGGTCAGGGTATAGGTGGCCAACTGTCCCGCTACGGCCGGGTTCGGAGAAATCGCGTAAACGAGGCTCAGGCCAGAGGGCGGAATGCATTCTGCGCCGTTCAAGATCCCTCTGTCACAAAAAGCCTGACGGATGGCCGCTTCGTGAATACCCCCGTTCAGGTTGGCGTCGGCCTGGATGACTTCGTTGGCGGCGTCGTTCATGGTGGCGTTGCACGGGACATTGAAGTGGCTTTCCAGAACCATTTGGTCGGTGGCGGTGCCTCCAGCCGCGGTGCGCAAATTCCAAAGCGCAGCCGACCAGATCTCGCCGTCCGCGTGAACCCCTCCGGTCAGGCCGCCGGGCGGGTAGGTCTTGGTCCCGTCAACTCGGCGAAGACACGGGGGCGAACTCGAACTGTAGGAAGTGGAATCCCACTCGCCGACGCATGCCGCATTGGCCGATTGGTAGGCGGCGTTTCCATCGTCGTTATAGAAGCTGGCCGCCAGGTAGTCGCCGAAGCCCTCCCCCATGGCACCCATCTCGCCACCCCCCCAGCAGGAGTTCTGATCGTGTTGCACTGCATGGCCATATTCGTGTGCGACTATGTCGGCGTCCTCTCCGTCATCCACACCTCCATCGCCAAAATGGACGGCGTTGTCGCCTGTGGAATAGAAGGACTGGTCCGCAGTATTCCAGTGCGCCTGGGCCAGGGTCGGGAAGTCTCGAATACCATTGATGGCCCCGGTGTCGTCGTCGAAACCCAGGCTGTGGAAGTAGCGCTGGATCGAGTCGATGGAATGGTAGATGGTCACTTGCTCGAACCGATCATCCGAGCGGTCGTAGTTGTAGATTCGGGAGACTTCATTGGCGTCGGCCACAGCCAGACCACCGGCCAGGCTCACCAGATCTACATATTCACCTTTGAGGGTACCCACGCCCGGATCAAGGCCCAGGAGGGTGACGGCCACTCGCCCGTTGTCCAGGGCGGCCGACGTGTTGTCGACGTTGTCGGAGAGCCCGAGATCTCCGGATGTCTGCATCGGGTTCGGGCTGTACACCAAACCGGATCCGGTATCGAATGCGATGCGGTTCTCCTGGGAGAGAAGTTTGCCCGAGGTCGCCCCGACCAAGGTCAGAAAATCACCCAAAGGCGCATCGGAAAAGACCACCAACTTCCAAGCCAGTGTGGCCGTGCCATCGGCGAGGGGATAGAAAACGAGTTCGGCCGTCGTGGGCAGGCGGGTCGATTGAATCCCTGCGGCGGCGATTGCCACGCCTTCAGCTTGTGCCTGAGTGACAGTGGGCGTCGCCGTGTCCCCGGTCAGCGCCGAATAGTTGCTGTAGAGGGCCTGCACCGCTCCGCTGTTCGACTGGTTGACCGAGATATTCGATTCATAGACCGGGAGTCCCAGAAGCATCTGCTGGTAACGAGTCCGGACCCCACCCAGCCCGCTCTGCTCATCGACCAGAGCCAAATCGCTGAGGTCGAGCTTGAGACCGATTTCCCAGGCGTGGTTGAAGAGGAACGTGTTGGCCCCCACCTGCCCCGGGGCCAGAACAACATTGCTCTCACAACCGCGAAGCACCAAGCGCTCGGTTTCATGCTCGTGGGCATGGACAGCGCAGTGCAGGTGCTCCGGGTGCCGGGCCGAAGCCCCAGGGGCCCATACAATCCCCATGACACCCACAGCCAGAGCGGCGAATACGCCCCCCAAGGCGGCTCGGCCGCTTGCGCGTTCGCCCGAGTGCGCCCCATTCCCTCGTCCAAGGGCACTCGTCCCAAACTGCATTCGGCTCTTTTGCGCTAACACGGGCACTGCCCCCCCAATCCCGTTTCGATCAACTGAAGAGCTCGGAATTGCTTTACCCCGACCGTCCAGACCACCCAGATTGACGCCAAGCTCGGCAAATGGCAAGCAAAAACCAGGTAAGTGATGTGGAATCCCCACGTTCTTGCTAGGTAAGTTCAATCTTTTCGCCCATTTGGGGTCTTCATGAAACCCTCATTTTCTTGTGCCAAACCACCCTCACAGCCGTTTCCTGGGTTGATTCTTGGTCAGCCGATCCTCAAAATCGCTTCCAGATCGTGGGTTTCGCGCAATCGGCATGTGGCCTCCCCTGGAACTATCCCCCCATCCCCCCGGGCCTCGTTCCTGATGATCTGCCAGAATGGGTTCACATCAACCCCAGGAGAGCCCAATGATCCTGCTTGACCCGAACAACCACGATCGCCAATACCCCGACGATCAGTCACGGCAGATCATGCGGAAGGCCATCCAATTTTTTGAGGGCAAGGGCAAGGCGGCGCTCAAGCGCGACGATCGCGAGCAGGTCTGGTATGCCGACTTCCTCGAATTCGCCCGAGAGGAGAGGCTCTTCGCGACGACCCTGACTCCTGCGGGCTACGGGGCGGCCGAATCGCGCTGGGATACCTGGCGCAATTGTGAATTCGCCGAGATCTTGGCGTTCTATGGCCTTGCCTATTGGTACACCTGGCAGGTTTCAGTCCTCGGACTGGGTCCAATCTGGATGAGTGACAACGAAGAAATCAAATCCCGCGCTGCCCGACTCTTGGAGGAAGGGGGTATTTTTGCCTTTGGCCTCTCCGAGCAGGCCCACGGGGCGGACGTCTACTCAACGGACATGGAATTGATTCCCCAGGAAGGTGGAGGCTTCTTGGCCCGAGGCGAAAAGTACTACATCGGCAACGGCAACAAGGCCGCACTGGTTTCGACCTTCGGAAAGATTCGGGGCACCGACGACTACGTGTTCTTCGTGGTGGACCCGCAAAACGAGCACTACGAGTGCAAGCGCAAAGTCGTTAATAGCCAGTCCTATGTGTCTAATTATGCGCTCCACGACTATCCCATTACCGAAGCAGAAATCCTCTCCCGCGGTCGGGAAGCCTGGAATTCTGCGTTGAATACCGTCAACGTCGGAAAATTCAATCTGGGTTGGGCTTCCATCGGAATCAGTACCCACGCCCTCTACGAAGCCGTTCATCATGCGGGCAATCGTCAACTCTATGGCCAGATGGTCACGGACTTTCCTCACGTGCGGCAATTGTTTTCCGATGCCTATGCACGCTTGGTCGCCATGAAACTAGTGGCTCTCAGAGCTGCTGACTATATGCGCTCAGCGAGTTCGACGGATCGGCGCTATCTGCTCTACAACCCGGTGGTCAAGATGAAAGTCACCACCCAGGGCGAGGATGTCATCGATCATCTCTGGGATGTCATTGCGGCCAAGGGTTTCGAGAGAGACATGTATTTCGAGATGGCCGCCCGAGACATTCGGGCCCTCCCCAAACTCGAGGGAACGGTCCACGTCAATATCGCGTTGATCGTCAAGTTCATGCCCAACTATTTTTTCAATCCGGAGGACTGTCCTGAAATTGGTCGACGGGATGACCCCGCGGACGACACTTTTCTTTTCCAGCAGGGTGCGGCACGCGGGCTCGGGGAAGTTCGATTCCACGACTACGAGGTGACCTACGCAGATTTTTCTCAGCCCAATGTTTCTGTCTTTCGTGAGCAGATAGCGGTCTTCAGGGAGATGCTTGAGCAGGCCCCACCAGGACAGGCCCAGTCGAACGACGTCGATTTCCTTCTGGCCGTAGGTGAACTCTTCACCCTCGTGGTCTACGGGCAACTCCTGCTGGAAAATACCCAGATTTACGACATCGACGACGACTTGATCGACCAGATCTTTGACGTCTTCGTGCGGGATTTTTCCAGCTATGCCGTTCAACTCCACGGGAAACCCAGCAGCACCCAAGTGCAAATGGATCACTGCCTGCGGATGATCGCAAAGCCGACGGAGAATCCGGACCGATACGCCCGGGTCTGGGAAGCGCATATTCTTCCGCTTCGTGATGCCTACGCGATGAATCCCTGATACACGCCGGAAGAGCCCTGAGCAGGCCCGCTCCGGGCGCCGGCAGCCCTTAGCGACGGGGCCGCCGCCCTGTCCCGCGCTCGCCGTCCAAAAGTACCCCGAACGGCTCCCCGGCGGCAGGCAACAGCAGTTTTCCCCATTGAGGCCGGGACCTTGCCTGGGCTTAGCCACTGGGATTCCCGCTTTCTACCGCTTTTCTGCCTTCGGATGTGACATAAGTGTTCCTTTCGGACCACACCCTTCAAAGACCCATTGGCGCAGCGCGGCGCCTGTAACTTTTCTTTGAAGACGGGGTGTGAAATTGAGCGAGCTGACAGAACGTACACCGGCCACCACCAAGCCACAGCCGCCCCTTGCCAGGGCCACAATTCTGGCGGCCCTGCTTGCGTTCCTTTGCTCGCCCAGTGCAGCCTCAGCGACAGCGTTCTCCCTCGATGAACTCGTGAATTCGGGTGGCAGAATGAGTTCTACCGATGGAACGCTGCAGTTCACAAGATTCTCCGCGACACTCCACGAGGGTCATTCGGACCTGGATTTGGACGAGATCATCCTCGTGCCATTGATCGATGGTTTTCGACTCTCGGTCGCACCGGGCGGATTTCTACCGTCGGAGACCGAACTGACACTCAGTTATACAGTCCGAAGTGTTTCCTCCGGCTCCGACCTCGGAGCCGGCCACCACTCTGGCTTCGGGTATTCGGCACTGTCGAGGACTCCGATTGAGTCAATGTCTATTGCTGTGGTGGGGACCTCGGTTCTCAATGCCCCATTCTCCGCCGAGATGGAAGCCTTTGACAGGAACACTGGGTGGCATTCTGCGACCTCCATCGGAAACGTCCAAGTCTCGGGTAACCCTGGAGAAGACGCCTTCGCCGCAACGAATTTGGCCGACCCGGACTCATATATTCGAGTGATCGCTCATCTGATCACCGGGGCAGGTGAGTCCGGCCACCCTGATGATGAGGGTGACCACGATGATGACGACGGGCACCACGGGCACCACGGGCACCACGGGCACCACCAGGGGGGCAGCGACGCACTCTCATCGGAATCTGGCACCGAAATGCGTTTTTCGGCCCAGCCGATTCCAGAACCCTCGTCCGCGTTTCTGGTCGCCATAGGCTTGGCCGCCCTCTGCTCCCGATCCTTGTTGCGGCGCCGGAGGGCGCGCCCCTGAGACTCTCGCCCCCGGCGGGAAAGCGCCCGTTCGGAACCGGAACCCCGGGAGGCAGGATCAGCGCACCCCCGTCGGCTTGGGCGCGCCCCGGGAGACGATTCGTCCACTGGAGACATAGAGACTCTGGGAAACAAAGCTGTCGGCGGACTCCGCCAGCTTCACGCAGAGTTCGCCCTTCAGCGCGCGGG
>DUCT01000036.1:0-29760 GCA_012959665.1 Myxococcales bacterium
GAGGGTGGGGTGGCTGGGGTGAGTGTGGAGGGTGGGGTGGCTGGGGTGAGTGTGGAGGGTGGGGTGGCTGCCGGGTCCGCCGAGCGCTCGGGGGCGGGCTCGGTGTTCGTCTGCGAGGGCTCGATGAGCCCGAGCAGGGTGTCCACGGGTACGCCGAGGCTGCCCGGCGGAACGAGGATTTCCTGGAGCTGGCCCGCGCAGGGACTCTCGATCTCGAGGGTCGACTTCTCGGTCTCGATTTCCAGGATCGGATCGCCCAGGGCGATTTCGGCTCCCGGCTCCACGAGCCATGCGATCAAGTCCGCTTCGTCTATGTCCGGGGCTGGCCGGGGCATCCGGATTTCGATCGGCATTGCAGCCTGCTCCCGCGCTTGTTCTCGCTTGGCCCGGACCATAGCGAGTTGTTCAGGAGCCGACGCTCGCCTGGGCATTTGAGCCAGCATTGGCGTGAAGCGCACCGATCCGGGCCAACTGCTCTCCGGCCCCGCCCAGGGTCAGGCCAATCTGCTGGGCCCAGAGCAGATGCCGATGGATCGGGTATTCGATATCCGCGCCGATGCCACCGTGCAGGTGCATGGCGGCATGGGCCACCCGGCTTCCTCCCCGGCAGGCCCACCACTTGGCGGCGGCCGCTTCGGCGCCCGCCGGTAGGCCTTCGTCGAGCCGCCAGACCGCTTGCCACAGAGTGGACTTCATGCACTCGAGGTCGACAAAGGCATCGGCGACCCGCATGGTCACGGCTTGAAAGGTGCCGATGGCCCGGCCGAATTGCTTGCGATCGGTGGTGTACTCGGCGGTTTTTTCCAGGGCCGCTTGGCAGACCCCGAGTTGCAGAGCCGCCAGGGCGGCCTGTCCCCGGTCGGCCAGCCACTGGGCGATACCTGCGCCCGTCTCCGGGTCGCCCAGCATGTCAGCCGACGAAACGGCGACTCCCGAGAGAACCATCCGGAACTGGCGTTCGTGATTATTCGCCACACCCTCGTCGAGTTCGACACCCTGGGCCTGGGGGTCGACCAGGAACACGCCCACCTTGCCGTCGCCCAGAGCTGCGGGGACCAGGATCCGCGCGGCACTCGGCGCGCAGGGCACGCAGACCTTCTCGCCGTCCAGGATCCAGTCTTTGCCCTCGGCTCGGGCCTGGGTCTGGGGCCGCGTGGGGTCGAAGCGGCCCATCTCTTGGAACGCTGTGCTCAGGAGAATCTCGCCCGCGACCAGCCCCGGCAGCCAACTCTTCTTCTGGGCGTCGGTTCCGAATTGTCCAATGGCCGCGGCTCCGCCAACCAGGCACGGGACCAGGGGAATCGGGGCCAGGGCCCGGCCGGCTTCCTCGAGCAGAACGCACAGGGAACCGAAACCGAGTCCGGTGCCCCCGCTCGCTTCATCGATGTCCACGCCGAGCAACTCCGCTTCGGCGAGGGCGTTCCAAAGGGAATGGTCGATGCCGTCCCCCGCCGCGTCCGCCTCGATTTCGGCCAGGCGCTCGTGCCTGCACGCGTCGGTGAAAATCTGTCGGGCCAGTTCGCCGATGGCGCCCTGCTCTTCGCTGAGCGAAAAATTCATGGATTCGTACTCCTGGGTCGAATGCGTTTAGCGCGGTGCTCTGGGCATCTTGAGCCCGGCCATCGCGATGATTTCTCGCTGGACTTCGTTCACGCCTCCACCGAACGTGTTGATCTGGCAAGCCCGGGCTTCCTGGGACAGGGCTCCCATGAGAACGGCCCCTCCCGAGCCCTTGCGCAGGGCACCCGAAACGCCGATGACTTCCTGGAGCAGTCGGTAGACCTCGATCAAGGTCTCCGTGCTGTAGACCTTGACGGCGGACGCCTGGGCTGGATCCAGAACATCCTGCTCCAGCCCCCAAGCCATGCGCCAGTTCATCACCTTCATGGCTTCCAATCGCGCGCTGGCCTCGCCCAGGGCCTGCTGCACCCGGGGATCGTCCACGACCCGGAGCCCCGCCGAATCCAAGCTCTCAGTCGCCCACGCAACCACGTCGTCGAGATATTTGAAAGCGATCCCGCCGAAGGCCGCGAGGCCCACGCGCTCGTGGTTGAGCTGGGTGGTGATCAGCCGCCAGCCCTGATTCAGGCCGCCCACGATCATGGTGTCGGGGACCCGCACGTCTTCGTAGTAGCTCATGCAGGTATGGCCGCCGCCCACGGTGTGGATCGGCGAAGTGCTGAATCCCGGAAGCGCGGTGTCCACAATGAAGATCGTGATCCCCTGATGCTTCTTGACATCCGCGTCGGTTCGGGCGGCGAGCCAGATATAATCCGCATCGTCGGCGCCGCTGGTGAAGATCTTGGTGCCGTTAATCACCCACTCGTCCCCATCCCGGACCGCGGAGGTTTTGAGGGAAGCCAGGTCGGTGCCCGCATCGGGTTCGGTGTACCCGATGGCAAAATGGGCGTCCCCCGCGAGGATCCGCGGCAAAAATTCGCTTTTGTGTTCCTGTGAGCCGTGGGCCATCAGGGCGGGGCCGACGGTGTTCAGGGTGACGAAGGGCAGGGGGGCTCCGGCCCGGCGGAGTTCGTCGAAGAAAATTAACTGCTCGATGGCCGTCAGTCCGCCACCGCCGTATTCCTCGGGCCAGCCCACGCCGAGCCAGCCGTCGGTGCCCATTTCTCGAACGATTTCCCGAAAAAGCTGCCCGCCCTCGAGCATCTTGATGCCATCCCGGCGCTCGGGGGTCATCAACTGGCCGAAGTAGTCGCGGAGCTTCAGGCGGAGTTCTTTTTGTTCGGGCGTGAAATCCACATGCATGAGCGGGTTCCTCAGGCTCCGCGTGGGGACGGCGGAGGGGTTGGGAGGGGTTGGGCGGGGTGGTTGGGCGGAAGGGTGGGCGGCACTGGGGCCACCGTTGGCCGCACTATAGCCCGAAACTGAAACACGTTCTAGCCTTGTCCCGGTAATTCCCGTGGGGCAATTGGAAAATCCTGGCGCACGCCCGGAGCGGGAGTGGTGTGGGCAAAACCGCGGAGGAACGACGGTATGCTGGAGCGGGGGTGGACGCGCCGGGACGGACTCCGCGTTCTGTTCGGCCTCCGGAATCGAGCAGGGGATACGGCGGATGGAAGTCTGGGCGTCGATGGATCAACGGATGCGGCTGGGGGAGGTGGCGGACCACGCCCGCCGAGCCGAAGCCTTGGGTTATGCGGGCCTGAACGTGCCCGATGCGGTGCACGATGGCCTGCTGGTGGCCCACGCCGCTCTGGCAGCGACCCAGCGGCTACGGGTGGCGACCAGCGTGCTCGTGGTCTTTCCCCGGAGCCCCATGAACGTGGCTCACGCGGCCTGGGACCTTCAGGAGAGTTCCGCTGGACGCTTTGAGTTGGGTATGGGCTCCCAGGTGCGCGGCAATATCGTGGGGCGCTACTCGACGCCCTGGTCGCCGCCGGTGGCCCGCATGCGCGAGTACATCGGCGCGCTCCGCGCAATTTTCGCGGCCTGGCAGGACGATCTCCCCCTGGCCTTCGAGGGGGAGCACTACCGCTTCACCCGAATGCAGCCCTTCTTTAACCCGGGGCCCATCGAAGCCGGTCCGCCCCCCCTTCATCTGGGCGCCATTGGGCCGAGGATGACCGCGTTGGCGGGGGAGGCGGCCGACGGCCTGATGTGCCATCCCACGAACAGCTCGCCCCGTTACCTGCGCGAAGTCGTCTGGCCTCGGCTCGAGAAAGGCACCGAACTCTCGGGCCGGGATCGGAATGCGCTGCAATTGATGGCGGCCGACTTGGTGGCCACGGGGCCCGATCCCGATGCGGTGGTCCGGGCCCGGGCGGGGATTCGCGAACTTTTAGGGTTCCTCTATTCGACGCCGGCGTATTGGCCCACCCTCGACCTCTACGGTTGGGGGGAGGTCGGCCGAGATCTTCACGCCATGACGCGAGGGGGCCGTTGGCCCGAGATGTCCGCACGCATCAGCGACGAGATGCTGGAGATCCTGGTTCCCAGCGCCCCCTACGCTGAGATCGCCGACGTTTTAGCCACGCGATTCGAGGGACTCGCCTCTCGGATGACCTTCCCGCTTCCCGAAGACCCCACCTGGGATGGCTCCGTACGCGATGTGATCGCGGCCCTGAGCGGCGGCGGCTAGGCGGTCGGGGCTAGGCGGTCGGGGCTAAGCGGTCGGGGCTAGGCGGTCCGGAATCAGATCAGGGAGAGCTGCTGGCCTTCGCCCAGGGCTTCGGCAAAGGAAGAGCCCAGCTCACCCAGAATGGCGTCGGCGATGGGCCCAAGCACGCGCTCCAGATAGTGCCCTCGGTCGACTTCGGCCCCGGGGACTTTTCCCGAAATCAGTGGTTCGGGTCCCGTTTTGGAAATCCAGTAGTGGATCACCGGCCCGGCCTTGGCTCCGTGACGCTCTTCGAGTTTCCGCGCGGCCTGGACGTGGGGCGGGGAGGACGCGGTGTAGCGGTCCAACGATCCTTTGCGGATGCGCTTGCTGTAAATCAATTCCTGGTCCAGGGCGCCGGCGCGCACGGCGGCGATGGTTTCGCGCACGAAAGGCAGAACGTCCTCGTCGTGAAAGAGTCGAGTCAGCATGCCTTCTTGGAGGCGTCCGGCCACTCTGGGCCAATCCCGGCGGACGGACTCGAGGCCGACGATCTCCAGGCGACCGTCCTCGGGGTCGCCCACCCAACCCGCGTACCTCTTCTTGCTGCCCCCCTTGCCTCCGCGCACCCTGGGCAGGAAGAAACGCGCGAAGACCTTTTCGAGTTCGAGATCGAGCCGGGCCTCCACGTCGTATTCCGCCCGGATACGCTGAGCGATTTCCTCGGCCACGCTCTGGCGCAACCGTTCGGCTATTTCCACGCGTTGCGCGCGGCTTCCCTCGTCGGGCAGTTGGACGAAAACCGAATCGGTGTCGCCGTAGAGCACTTTGACGCCTCTGGCCTCAAAGCTCTCGCACGTCCACGCCAGGGTCTGCTGGCCAAAGCGGGTGATGGCATTGGCGAGTTCGGGGCTGAAGAATCGGCAGGCGGGTGCGGCGAAAATTCCGAACATGGAGTTCATCATGATCTTGATGGCCCGATCGGCGTGGCGATCCCCGCGCTGCTTGGCGGCCTCGCGTCGCTCCATGAAGCGCTCGAGGATTCGAGGAAGGATCGCCTCCCGGCGCGAGAGACGGGCCCCATTGGGCGCCACGATGGCGGCCCCGGGCACTTCCTCGCGTCCCCGGGCCAGGGCCAGGGGGTCGATATTGAAGGTCCGCATCAGGCTGGGGTAGAGGCTCTTGAAATCGTAGACGGCCACATCCCGGGCCAAGCCGGGCACGGGTTCGAGGACGCTGCCGCCGGTGACGGCCGCCGGGTCCTGCTCGGAATTCACATCCGGGGCCACCGAGCCATGACGTCGCAATTCGGGCAGATAGATCAGGTCGAAGGAGGCGATGCTGGCCCCCACCCGGTCCAACTGCATCCCGGTCAGACGGCTGCGCTCGCGCGTCAAGGCCAACAGGTCTTCGTGTTCCAGGATTTCCACCACCAGTCGCGCATCCTCGAGGTTGTAGGCCACCAGGGCCTCGGGCTCTTCCCGGTAGAGGCGGGTGATCTCCGCCGCGGCGTCGGGCGCTTCTTCGTTGATCAGCTTCCCCCGGCCCAAGACGGCGTGGGCCACGGTTCCCAGGCGGTAATCGGGCAGGCGCAGGGCATCCCGAACCAGTGGAATGCCGTCCACCACCATACGGCCGCAGACGTCGGCCCGGCTCTGGCGCGTGAAGCTCGCATCGCCCTGGAACTGGATATCCCCGGGCAGCCTTCCGATGCAGCGCTCCCTGGCTGAGATCCCCAGGGCTTCGAAGCGCCTGTGCAGGACACGTAGGTCGAAGTCGACCACGTTCCAGCCGAGCAGGATGTCGGGGTCGAGTTCGCGAATCCGCGCGGCCAGTGCAACGAGGAAAGTGGATTCCTGAGCGTAGACCTCGGCGCCCGGGACCGGTGATGTCGAGACCAAGTGGACTTCCTCCGTGCCGCAACCGACCAGCGCTGCTGAGTAGATCGAACTGGCATCGGGGGTGGTCTCGAGATCGAGGGAAAGATGAGAGAGCGCGATCTCCGTTTCACTGCTGACGAGATCGGGGTTGATGAATCGAACGAGTCCCGCGCCCGGGCCGGCATCGCCGCTTCGCCCGTGGCTTTCAATCTCCCCCTCGATCCCGATGCCATCGCGCAGGGCATGATCCATCAGGTAGCGGTAGGCGAAACGAAGATCGGCTTCGTAGCTGGAGACGCCGAGCCGCGCGAGGCGGGTTCGCAGGGGCCGAATGGCTCCCGGAAGGTTGACGGTCGCCCGACAGACCGGTTCATCGCCCAACGTACTTAGCTCGGTGTCGCGAAGCGAGACCCCGGCTTCGCTCTCAAGGTGCCGGCGATCGACCTGGCGCACGAAGAAATAGGGTTTGAAGCGATCGTCCTCCACAAGGAACGCACGGCCCGACTCCAGCCGGCCATAGAGTTGGACGACGGCGCGATCGTTGTGGATGCGGTAGGTGGGCTGGAGGATTACGCCTCGGTGCACGGTTGGAGTCCCTCCTGGGAGGAAGCCGGGTCTCCCATGATAGGGGTCAGGGAGCGATCGTCTAGTTACCCTATTGCTGAACCCGCCATCACCGAAAGGCCTGTCGTCGATCCCTGGGTGCAACTCTCCATGTTGGGAGGGCCGCCTGACTGGCTGGTCCGGGCCATCCAGTGCCGAGCACGGGGCGCTGCCCGTCCGAAGCGTGGGAACGCGATCTCCGAGAGGGTTCCCTGGAAAAGTTCTTGCGCTCCGATGCAGAAAGCTGTTTTTCCCCGAGCGTTCGCCTCGCTCCCCGGTGCGTTAGCGCAGCGGTGAACTGTTCCTTACGCTGACTCGCCCCGGGAGCGTCCGTTGCCCCAAACCGGAGGATCATTGCATGTCACTTTCTCTTCAGGAGGTATCCGATCGAATCGAAATCGATGACCTCCTTACCCGCTACGCCAAGGCCATCGATACCAAGGACTACGCACTGCTCGATACGTGCTTTGTGCCCGATGCGGATATCGACTACGTGAGCTCCGGGGGAATCGCGGGCAAGTACCCCGAGGTTCGCGCCTGGCTCGAAAAGGCCCTGGCGATCTTTTCCGTCACCCTGCACTCGCTGAGCAACAGTGAAATCGAACTCGACGGCGATCGCGCCAAAGGACGGACGTTGGTGACCAACCCCATGTGTGTTGGCGACGGGGACGAAAAACAGACGATTTTTACGGTCTACGCCTACTACGAGGACGAACTCGTTCGCACCGCCGACGGATGGCGAATCGCGCGTCGTTTCGAGAGGCAGGCACTGCTCGACGGAAGCCTGCCGGGAGGCTGATCTCCTCTGGGGAGCGCCACCATGACCGATTCAACTCAGCAATCCGCTTGGCGGGCCGCTTTCGGCACCCTGGTTTGTGTGCCCTTGGCAGTCCTGCTTTGGGGTTCGCATTGGGATGGCGCGGGGGGCGTGGATCACCGGTGGTTGCTGCTCGTGCTTTGGGGCGGGTGGCTGGGTCTCATGGAGGCCGGGCGCCGGGGCGGACGCGCGGGCCGTGGAGCGGACTTGCTCCGTGCTGGCTGGATCCGAGGGGATCCGTGGCTGGCGGCCCTGCTCATTGAGTCCGTTCTCTTTCGCTTCCCCGAGAGCGTGGGGGTGCCCTTGGTGATCGTTGGGGTTCTGGGCCTTGGCCTGCTGGGCCTACGCCGGGCCAGTTCACCGGTTTTCCTCGCGATTGTGCTGGCCTTCGTGGTTTTCGTCCTGGTGATTCCGCGCGCTTTTCGTGCCTTGATGATTGCCCGTGTTGCGGAGAGCTACGCGCTGGATGTCGACCATCGTCCCTGGCCCGACGGCAAGGAGATCAATTCGGACGGAGCGCGATTTCGAGGCGAGGGAGAGGACCTGGCCGCCGAGGATTTCGTGATCCTCTTTGCCGGTGACTCGTTCACCTACGGCTGGAACCTTCCCTACGAGGCCGCCTACCCCTACCAATTCGAGGCCCTGGCCCAGTCCGCGGGGTGCGAACCCGAAGTGCGGGTTGTCAACCTGGGCTGGACCAGTTCTTCACCGCTTCTGGGACTTCGCTTGTTGCGTCGGGTGGCCTACAAATACCGGCCCGATCTCGTGGTCTACAGCCTCGATGTCACCGACTTCCACGACGATCTACGCTACGAGCGCAGCCTGCGCGAACAAAAGGATTTTGAATTCGATTCCTCGGCCATGGCCGAGCGGCTGTTGCTGACCTATTGGCCCTCGGCCCGAAGCGCTGTGCCGTTTGTGCGCGCGATCACCGATCGGCTTCGTACGGTGAACCGGGCCGAGCGCGAAGAGTGGCTGGCGGGGCTCACGGTGCCCGGCCGGCTCGAACGCTTCTTTGTGACCGCCCGTCCCCTGGAAGAATCCAGGCCGGCCATTGAGTTCGGGGTCATGAAGAATCTGGCCGAGATGCAGGCGTTCAGCGCAGGGGTTCTGGGCTCGGCCATGGCCGTGGTCATCTATCCCCGGGCCTACCAGTACTCCGAGCGCGAGGCTTCCCAAAGTTGGGAGCTGGGCTACGAAGCTCTTGGACCCTACGTCCGAGAACCCTTTCGCTACTTCGCCCAGGTGGAGGACTCGCTCCCCTACCCGGTGCTCAGCATCCTGCCCGATTTCGAAGCCAGCGAGGAATTCCCCCTCTTCTATTCGAGAGACCCCCACTGGAACCCACGCGGCGCCCGTTTGGCCGCGCGCGCGGTCTTCCGGGGACTGGCCTCCCGGGGCCTTCTGCCCTGTCCCGACCCGTCGGTGTCGGCCCCCTAGGCGCGGTGCTCGGGTTCCACACCGAGGGACCGAACCCCGCAGGGGGAGGGTTTCCCCTTCCCTATGGCGTGGGTCCCGGGGCCTCGGGGCCCGAGGTTTTCGAGGGGCTCACTACCCCGGGACCTGGAACGTGTTTCAGGTTAGACTGGCGCACCTCAAAAATAGACCCCGGCCCCGGCGGCTCCTTGCGGGGGGCGGGGCTCCGGGGTCGCGACCGGCGCCTTGGCGGGGTCCCAGCGGAGGCTCCCGGCACGGGTCCGGGCCCCTGGCATTTCCGGGGCCGAGCCGGGCGTGCCTCAAAATTTCCGATCCACAATTTCTCGTCCACAATTTCTCGTCCACAGTTTTCATCCACAATTTCTTGTCCACAATTTCCCGTCGCATATTTCCCATGACTAGGAGAATCCCATGGCAGAAGGTGTCATCGTAGAAGCGCTTCGTACCCCCATCGCTCGGGGCAAGCCGGGCAAGGGTGAACTCTCGGGTTTCCACCCGGCTCACCTCCTCGCCCAGGTCTTCGATGGGACGGTGGAGCGCGCCGGCATCGACCCCGCCGAAGTGGAGCAGGTGATAGCGGGGTGTGTCACCCAGGCCGGGGAGCAGGCGGGCAACCTGGCGCGGATTTCATGGCTGGCGCGCAATCGCGGTTGGGGGACCGGGGGCACCACGGTGGATTCCCAATGCGGATCGGGGCAGCAAGCCAATCATTTGATTCGGGCTCTGGTGCAGGTCGGCAGCATCGATTGCGGGATCGCCGGGGGTTGCGAGGTGATGAGCCATGTGGGCCTGGGTGCCAACATGCAGAATGGTCCCGGCTTCTTTATTCCCTCGGAGGGCTGGGAGTGGGATATGTCCATGAGCCAATTCGAGGCGGCGGATCGGATTGCGAAGAATCGCGGCCTTTCGCGCCAGAATATCGACGAGTGGGGCATGCGCTCCCAGACCCTGGCCGCCAAGGCCCGGGACGAGGGCCGCTTCAAGCGGGAGATTCTGCCCGTGGACGCGCCGGTACTCGATGCCGAGGGCAAGGCCACGGGCGAAACCCGGTGGGTGGAAGCCGATCAGGGGATCAGGCCGACCACTCTGGAAGGCCTGGCCGAACTCCGAGAGGCCGTGCCCGGCTTCATGCACACGGCGGGCAACTCCTCCCAGATCTCCGATGGTGCCGCTGCGGTGCTCTGGATGGATGCCGACAAGGCGAAATCCCTGGGCCTCCGCCCCCGGGCGCGAATCGTTTCCGACGTGGTGGTGGGCGCCGACCCCTATTACCTCCTGGACGGTCCCATCGATGCCACCCAAGCGGTACTCGCCAAGGCGGGCATGGAGATCGGGGACATGGATCTGATCGAGATCAACGAGGCCTTTGCCTCGGTGGTTCTCTCGTGGATCCAGGTCTGCAAGCCCGATGTCGACCGGGTCAATGTCAACGGCGGGGCGATTGCCCTGGGTCATCCGGTGGGGGCAACGGGCTCACGGTTGATCGTGACCGCGCTGCACGAACTCGAGAGACAGGACAAGCAGACAGCTCTAGTGACCATGTGCTGCGGAGCGGCCGTGGGTACGGGAACAATCATCGAACGCATCTAGTTGGGTCTGGACCGAGCGTCCAGCCAAAGGGAGCAAGAGGCAAGACATGAGTGAAATTCGATTCGACGATCGCGTGATCATTGTGACGGGCGCCGGGAGCGGTTTGGGGAAGTCCCATGCGCTTGATTTTGCCCGACGTGGCGGCAAGGTGGTTGTCAACGATCTGGGTGGAAGTGTCGACGGCACGGGCTCGGGGGCTTCCGCCGCCGATCTCGTTGTCAAGGAAATCGAGGCCGCGGGGGGAACCGCAGTGGCCAATTACGATTCGGTTTCCACCGCCGAGGGCGGAGAGGCCATTGTGCAGACCGCGGTCGACAATTTCGGCCGGGTGGACGTGGTGGTCAACAACGCGGGCATCCTGCGCGACCGAAGCATCGTCAAAATGAGCCGTGAAGAATGGGAACTGGTGCTCGACGTGCATCTCAAGGGAGCGTTTTGCGTTTCCCAGCCCGCTTTTCGTGTAATGAAGGAGAACAACTACGGCCGATTCGTCTTTACTGCTTCCGCCGCGGGCGTCTTCGGTAATTTCGGCCAGAGCAATTACGGGGCCGCCAAGATGGGCCTGGTGGGGCTTTCCAACGTGGTGTCCCAGGAAGGCCTGAAGAACAACATCAAGAGCAACGTGATCGCTCCGATTGCGCTGACGCGGATGACCACGGGCATCATGGATGGCCTGGGACTCAAATTGGATCCCGAATACGTCACCTCCATGGTGGTCTACCTGTCCTCCGAGGAGTGCGAGCAGACCCACGAAATCTACTCCGTGGGTGCGGGTCGCTATGCCCGGGTTTTCGTGGGCCTGTGCCCGGGCTGGGCGGATTCCGAGTCGGAGACTGTCAGCGCCGAGGGTGTGCGCGATCACCTTGACCAAATTCGCGACCCGGGTGGGTATACGATCCCGGGCAACGCCGCCGAGGAAATGATCGAGGCTATGAAGCTCCTGAAGAGCTGAGCCCCGAGCCCGCTAGCTCGGATTTCCCCCCTTCCTCTGCCTCCTCCTCTGCCCCTTCCTCTGCCCCTTCCACCCGGGCCATCCCGGGAGGAGGGGGGAGGGCGGGGGCGGGGTTGCGGGCAGATCACCGGGGGGACGGGGCCAGGCCACGGGTGTGAGATCGCTGGCGATCTTCTCTCCTATACCAACACCCGGTCGGTCCACCGAGGGATGTCGGGCCTCGCTGCGCGTGCAGCCATCGGCGAAGTAGATCACGGTATGGACGCGCCGGGTCAGGTCGCTGGTGTTTGGGTACGCGCGATGCACTGTCAGGCCGTGGTGGAAGACTACATCGCCGCACTCGGCATCGACGTATTCGAAACGCCCGTTGCGCGTTTCCGGGAACGCGTCGAGGTCGAGCCCCGTGTGGGTGAAGATATCCGCGTATTCTCGGAGGCCTAGCCGGTGGCTTCCGGGCATGTAGCCGACGGCCCCGTTTTCCTTCCGGACAGATTGGAAAGGGATCCATGCGGTGACCGTCCGGGCCTCGCTGATGGGCCAGTAGGGCTGATCCTGGTGGGGGTCCGTCTCCCGGCCGCCGGCTTCCTTGTAGAGCGCTTGGTCATGCCACACACGCACGGACTCGGCATTCAGGAGCGCTGCCGCCGCGCGTCCGATCCGTGGGTGAAAGCTGAGGGGGCGAACCGCCGAATGGTCCTCCCAAAGGTTCAGGCATTGCTGGAAGGATTGTTCGTAGCGGCTCTTCTCCTCAAGGCTTCGGTGGTCGTGCTGGGTACGATCCGCTACCGCGCGATCCACGGCATCGCCGTAGTGCTTTCCCTCTTGCCCGGCGAGCAGGCCTGAGATCAAGACGAAGCCCTGTTGTTGGAAACGTTCGATCTCCAGAAGGGTCGCGGTTCGCTCGGCCATCGGTTGATTTTCTATGAGTCTGCCGCCGTCCACAAGGGCGGTCCCCGGCTTGGGGCAAGTGCATGCCCCTTCGGTCTACGCCGAGCTAGTTGCTGCCCTCGTGGGCCCGCCGCAGCGCCGTGGAGAGCGACTGCTCGTTCTTCATGGCTGCGGCTAGGGAGAGGTCCGAGCCTTCGCGAAGGCCTCGCCTGGCTGCAATGAACACAGCGGGCTCTATGCTCGCCATGGCGTTGGCGATTGCCCGAGCCTTTTCCATCAACTGCGCGCCCGGTACACTGTGTTGAACGAGTCCCATGGCCGCTGCTTCCGGACCAAGGATGGTCCTTGCGGTGAGCACGAGTTCCATGGCCTTGCCCATGCCCACCAGTCTTGGCAGCAGATGGGTGCTGCCAAGCCCGGGCAGGATGCCGAGTCGAGTGAAGGGGAAACCGATTTTGGCCTCGTCGGCGGCCAGGCGAAGATCGCAGGGCAGGGTCATGGTGGCTCCGACCCCGATGGCAGCGCCGTTGATGGCAGCGATCACAGGCTTGGGAAATCCCCAGATCTCCAGGGGCAGCTTCCGGACGAAATCCTCCTCGCCGAGCTTCGGGCCCGGGCGTTCGGAAGTGCCGGTTTGGCTGCTCTTGAGCGCGTCGAGATCGACCCCAGCGCAAAAGCCTCGGCCTGCCCCGGTCAAGATCACCGCGCGGACTTCGTTGCTCTCCCGGGCGCGGCGAAAAGCCTGAACGATCTCTTCGCCCATTTCAGGCAGGTAGGCGTTGAGCTTCTCCGGGCGATTCAAGGTCAGGGTTGCGATTCCGTCGTCGATGCCGAGTTGGATGTACTCATAGGCGGGCTCGGATGTCACGGTCATTCCTCGGTTTCGGAGCCCGTGTAGGGCGCCCATCGCGGCTTGCGTTTCTCAACGAATGCGGTGGCCCCCTCCTTGAGGTCGGGGTGCTCGGTGTGCTGGTGGATGGTTTGCCATGTCTTTTCCAGGGCGGTCTCCAGACCCGTATCGAGACTTTCCCAGATATTTTTCTTCGTCAGGGCCAGGGCGGTGGGGGAGTGCTGGGCAATCAGGTGGGCGAGGGCGCGGGCCCGAGGCATCAAGCGATCGGGAGCGAGGACTTCGCCCACCATGCCCAGGCGGTGGGCCTCGGCGGCATCCATGCGTTCAGAACCGCCCAGCAGGGCAAGACGGAGGACAGCTTCCAGGGGAATCTTGCGCGCCAGGCCCACGGGTTCGAGGCCAGCGAGGAGTCCTACCTTGACATGGGTATCGAAAAAAGTCGCCGTCTCCGAGCAGAGGACGAGATCACAATCCACGACGAAATGAAGCCCGCCTCCCACCGCCATACCGTTGATGGCGGCGATCGTCGGCTTCCAACAGCGATTCTGGATGGGGGTGAGGCGGTCCCAGGCCACGGGCTCATCGCCCTGGCTTCGCGCGTTGTCGGCGGCCACGTCGGCGACGTCCATGCCGGTGCAAAAGGCCTTTTCTCCGGCGCCGGTGAGAATGGCACAGACGATCTCGGGGTCGGTTTGTATCCGGTTCCAGACGTCTCGAAGCTCCCCAGCCATCGTGGCGTTCAGCGCATTGTGGCGTTCGGGTCGGTTGAGAGTGACGGTGGCCACGCCGTCCTCGGCCTCGTAGAGCAGTGTCTGGTAACCCGTGGTTTCTTCCATTTTCGACTTTCCTCGTGTCGTCGGCGAAGGGGGCAAAGGCGCCTGGGGAAAAGCGCCTGGGGAAAGGCGCCTGGGGGCAGGCGCCGGGGGAAAAGCGCCTGGGGAAAGGCGTCTGGATGACTTTAGGGGAGTCCCAGGATCGCGATGCCACAGACTGTCGGGTGACCGCCAATGTTATGGGAGAGAGCCAGTGCGGCATCGGGAATCTGGCGATCCCCGGCCCGGCCCTGGAGTTGCAGCACGTTTTCGTAGATCATGCGGACGCCGGTCGCGCCGGTGGGGTGGCCGAAAGCCTTGAGGCCACCATCGGTATTGACGGGGAGATCTCCGGAAAGTTCGAAGCGACCCGAGCGGATGTGGTCCGGGGCCGAGCCCTTCGGGCAGAAGCCGAGATCTTCGTAGCTGAGAAGTTCGGTGAGGGTGAAGCAGTCGTGGAGCTGGGCCACGTCGATCTGGCTGGAGGGGTCGCTGATGCCCGCCATGGCATAGACCTCCTCCGCCGCCCAGGCGGTGGGCTTCCAGGAGAGGAAGTCGTTGCTTGGGTCTTTCTGGGGGTTGGGTCCGGATTGGATCGTGACTCCCTTGACGAGCACAGCATCGTCGCGCCTGGCCCGGGCCAGGTCGGCCCGCATGACCACCGCGGCCGCGGCCCCATCGGTCTGGGCGGCACAATCGTAGAGACCGAAGGGCCATGAGATCATTCGGCCACCCAGGGCCTCGTCGAGGGTGATCTCCCGTTTGAGAAAGGAGTTGGGGGCCAGGGTGCCATTATGATGATTCTTCACCGCGATGCGGGCGAGGTCCTCGCGGCCCGCGCCGTATTTTTTGAAATAGGTGGCGGCGCACAGGGAAAACCAGCCGGCGGGGGTTCGCGGCAGGCTTCGCACTCCATCGAGCATCACCGAGGGACCCGACACGCCGCGATCCTTTGGTTTGTCGTAACCCACTACGAGAACCGTGTCGTAGAGACCCGCGGCCACGGACATCACCGCACATCGAAGGGCTTCGGTCCCCGTCGCGCAGTAGTTGGAAACCCCAGTGACCGGAATGCCAAACAACTTGAGGGCATCGCTGCACTCGTGGGGCCCTACCGTGGTGTAGAGGGAACCGGTAAAGACGGCCTCGATTTCCTCCTGAGGCTTTTCGATCCCAGCGTCCGCGTAGGCTTCGTAAGCGGCATCCACGATCATGTCCGCTGGCGACTGGTCCCAGTTCTCGCCGAATTTGCAGCAGCCCACACCCACGATGGCCGTCTTGTCACGGATTGATTCTTTTGCCATCTCGAACCTCGATTCCCCAACCTGGTTGGCCGCGATTGCTCCGTCGCCGATCAGGCCAGGGGAACGCCTTTCCAAAAATAATTCGGCCGCCCGCCGGCCTCGTGGATTCGTCGGAAGCTGAACTCCAACTCCATGCCGATTTCGATGTCTTCGGGTGGGCAGTCCGCCACCTGGATGTGCACCCGTGCGCCGTCAATGTCGACGACGCTGACGACCGTGGGGGGATCCGGGGTGGGGAAGAAAAAATCCAACGTGTATGTCACGACTCGGCCGACACGATCGGCGAGGCGAATCGGGTCGAACTCATCCCGGGCAAAACAGGTTTCGCAGACGCGTTGCGCGGGAAACTGAATCGAGTCGCACTTGCGGCACGCCTGGCCACGAAAGGAGATGTCGTCGTCGCGTTCCCGGAAGTGAACCGTGGCCGAGAGTCCGGGCCCGTCGCTGCCGGGCCATTCATGGGGGGTCAGACCCCGAGACTCGAGATAGTGCTGGTAGCTGGGCACCGGCCTGCGCCGGGCCAGGTGCCAGGAAATGCCTCGGGGAGGATCGGTCTTCCGGGTCTGCTCGGTGACTTCGAGAGAGATGGCTTCGGCGCCGTCACCGTAGCTGGCCACCAGAATCCGATCGCCACCCGCGGCTTCTTCAAGGGCTGCCACGAGTTGCATGGGTGCGAAGGCGGCCCCAGTATTTCCCAGGCGGCCGAAGAGGGGGTCCTGGACTTGATCGGCCTGAACGCCCAGGGCGCGGGTGAGTCCGGTGTGGCTTCGCTTGTCCGGGGCATAGAGCACGTAGCGCGCGTAGTCGCTTCGGCTGCGGCCCAGTTTTGCCAGTAGACCCTCCACGGCCTCCTGGGTTCGAGGCGCATAGCCTTCCTGGATGACGAATCGATCCTCCCAGCTGTGGGAAAAAGGATCACCGGTTCTTCGCCACACGTCGACGATTTCGTCACTGATGGCATGAGTCTCCTCGATGCGAGCGATCACGTTCTGATTTCCGATCAGAAAAGCCGCAGCGCCGTCGCCCAGATTGGCTTCGAGGGCCGAACCTGGAGCCGCCATGCGGCAATCACTGGCGATGACCAGCACCGTGCGGCTCGAGCCCGCCTCCACCGCGTCCCAGGCGGTTCGCAGTGCCGTGGTTCCTGCACGTAGGGAGCCCCCTAAGTCGGTGCTGTGCGCATCGCGCCGGAGATCGAGTGCTCGGGCGATCAGGGCAGCGGCCTGTTTTTCCTGAAAGGGATGGGTGGTTGAGGCAAAGACCAAGCCGTCCACCTGTTGTGGGTCGATCCCGCGCAGGCAGTTCCGACCGGCGGCCACCGCGAGGGTGATCGCATCCTCGTCGTTCCAGGCCACGGCCTTCTCCGGGCCGCCGGGCTGGGGGGGGGCGTTGCCCCTGGCCCCGACGGGCAGCCGGGTAGGGGGGATATAGGCGGCGTAGTGGGTGATCCCGGTCATGGCTGGGCCTCGAAGTACTTCACGTGTCTAGGGCACCGGGCGGCTTGATGCCGTCGTGGAAGGGGTAGGGATTTTTCATGATACCGATGGGCTCGAGCTTTGCCTTGAAGTGTTCTTCGAACTCATCCACCAGATCCTGTGTCGACCAGCCGCCCGCTCTCTCGACCGAGGCGCCGTAGCGGGGATGCTCCAGAATAGCCATGCGACCATTTCCGGTCCCGAAGATCTGACCGCTGATTCCGCTGGCGTGGTCGCTGCAGAGGAAGGCCACTGCGGCGCCGTTCTCGGTGGGGTCGATGAAGGGCATTTCGATCTCGCGACCGTCGGCCCCCTTGTAGGTGGCGGACATTCGTGTGGTTCCCGCTGGGCTGATGGCGTTGACCCGGATTCCGTAGCGGGCGAGTTCCAGGGCCCAGGTGTAAGTCATCGATGCGATCGCGCCTTTGGAGCCGGCATAGTTCGTTTGGCCGAAATTTCCGAAATGGGCGGCAGAGACCGTGTTGACGATGGCGCCCCCCGTACCCTGCTCGCGCATGCGAAGGGCTGCTTCCTGGCTGCACATGAACGTGCCGCCCTGATGAACCCGGACGACGGACATGAATTCATCGTCGGTCATCTTCAGAAACGAGCGATCGTGGGCGTTCCCCGCATTGTTGATCAGCGCATGGAGCGCGCCAAATTCCTCAACGCATTGCGCGACGAGATAGCGGGCTCCATCACGGGTGCTGATATCGCTGGTGTTGACCGCAGCGCGGCCGCCTTGTTCTATGATTTCATCGCAAACCGCTCCGGCGGCTTCGAAGTCAATGTCGTTCACGAGCACCGCTGCGCCCTGTTGGGCGAGGTGGAGGCAGTGCCCCCGGCCGATTCCGCGCCCACCCCCGGTGACCGCCGCCGTCCTTCCTTCCAGTACTCCCATGGCGTCACTCCTTTGAGTTGCCCGAAAGCCTAGCTCAGGGGGATGCCTGCCCGGGCTTAGAACATTTCCGTGTATCGCGCGAAGTCGTCAAGCCGAGGAAGAACTTTTTCCCGGTTCGCCGAAGGCAGACGCAGGATGGCTTCGGTGGCACCGGCCTCCTGGTAGTAGCTGAGCTTGGCCTCGTCAGGCATGACGCCCATGGGGACCACTCGAAGTTGAGCTGGATCTCGGTCCCGCTCGGCCATGGCTTCGCGCAGTCGGGCAAGTGCCTCGCGCATTCCGGATCCGCCAATGGGCATCCAACCATCGGCGTATTCGGCAATATGGGCAAAGAGCTTCGGCCCCGCTCCACCCCCGATCAGGATGGGGGGCCGGGGTTGTTGCAGGGGTTTGGGCCATTGCCAGGAGGGCTCCATGTCGATCCAGTCCCCGTGATACTCAGCAACATCATTGCCCCAGAGCGCTTGCATGGCGAGGACCTTCTCCCGAACCAGTTCGCGCCGATGCTTCACGTCGACCCCGTGATTCTCCATCTCCTCGTGATTCCAGCCGAATCCGATGCCGAAAACGAAACGGCCGGCGGAGATGACGTCGAGGGTGGCCAGT
The DNA here is from genome assembly GCA_012959665.1 of Myxococcales bacterium. GTDB lineage: Bacteria > Myxococcota_A > UBA9160 > UBA9160 > UBA4427 > JAZXM01. The sequence continues at coordinate 18,173 of DUCT01000036.1, forward strand.
TCTTTTGCGAAGGTGATGTGATCGTGCTGCGCCGGCAGGCCGATCCCGGTTCCCAGTTCGATGCGATCGGTCACGGCGGCCGCGGCCGCTAGGGAGATGTAGGGGTCCGGCGACCGGCTGTACTCCTCGGGGAGCACCGCTTCGCCAGTGGGGGCCGGCGTGCGTCGGCTCGTGGGAATATGCGTGTGCTCGGGAATATAGAGCGAGTGAAACCCCCGACTTTCGGCTTCCTGGGCCAATTCGACAGGGTTGATGCCTGTGTCCGTAGCGTGAATCGTGACCCCGATCTTCATGGCTGAGCCTCATCTTCTTCGATGGCAGTGACGAACGATGGCAGTGACGAACGAAGCAGGGCAACACTGTAGCGACGGGAGCCCGCCGCTTCCCCTCCAGCATCGAGAAGAAGATGTAGACTTGCGCCATGCAGCGAGACGCCGCGGCCATCGTCGGGATCGGCGAAACGGACTTTGCCAAGGAGCTTCTGCCGAGTGAGACGAGTCTCGCCATGGAGGCGATTCTTCTGGCTTTGGAGGATGCGGGAATCGATGCTTCCGAGGTCGACGGTTTGGCCTCCTACTCCATGGAGACCACCGACGAGGTGGAGGTTGCGCGCAATATTGGCGCCGGGGAGATCACCTTTTTTTCCCAGGTGGGATATGGCGGCGGGGCCGGGCCGGCCTGCGTGGGACAACTCGCCATGGCGATCGCCGCTGGCCAGTGCCGAGTGGGGGTTGTTTGGCGCGCGCGAAAGCGCGGTTCGGGGAAACGCATCTGGTCCGATACCGCAGTGGAATTCTCGACTCCGGCAGCGTGGACTCGCCCCTGGGGTCTGATCCGCCCGGTGGACGAGATCGCCCTTCTGGCCCGGCGCTACATGCACGAGTACGGGGCGACTCGGGATCATTTCGCCAATGTCGCACTGGCCTTTCGGAAGATGGCGAACCGAAATCCCAAGGCGACTTTCTTCGACAAGCCCCTTTCCCGGGAGCAATACCACCAGGCGCGTTGGATTTCCGATCCCCTCTGTTTGTACGACAATTGTCTGGAAAGCGATGGTGCCCTGGCCTGCGTACTGGTTTCCTCGGAGCGCGCCCGGGATTGCCGCGCCGCGCCCGTCTATATCCATTCCTTCGCCCAGGGCATTAGCCGGCAAGCCCACACCATGACGAATTATTGGGGGGAGGATCCCTTGATGGGGCCGTCCTGGGCGTGCGCCAAACAACTCTACCGGGGGTCTGAAATCGGCCCCGGGGAGATCGACGTGGCCCAGATCTACGATGCGTTTTCTCCTCTGGTTCCGCTTTCCCTCGAAGGCTACGGATTTTGCGAGCGAGGAGAAGGTGCAGCCTTCACCGAAGGCGGTGGGTTGGAACTCGGCGGGCGTCTGCCCACCAATACTTCCGGGGGCGGGCTCTCCGAGGCCTATGTCCACGGGTTCAACCTGATCAACGAGGGGGTTCGCCAACTGCGAGGCGATTCGTGCAACTCGGTGGCGGGTGCCGAGACCTGCCTTGTCACCGGGGGAGAGGGCGTGCCCACCAGCGCGCTGATCTTGAGGAAATGAGATGACGAGGGATGCCCCCTTGATGCCTCCGATTGACGAAACGAATGGCTTCTTCTGGGAGGGAACTCGTCAGGGGGAATTGCGGGTCCAACGCTGCTCGGAGAGTGGTCGATTGATCTTTCCGCCTCGAGTGCGCAGTCCCTGGGGCGGTACTGGGGAAACCGAGTGGGTGGTCGTTTCCGGGCGCGGCACTCTCTGGTCATTTGTACTGCCCCATCCGCCCCTGATCCCACAATTTTCGGATCTTGCGCCTTACAACGTGATCCTGGTCGCCCTGGATGAGGATCCGGCGGTTCGCATGGTGGGAAATCTTGTGTCCGAGGCGGGGGCGGCCATCAATTCCGTCGATCCCGAGACCATCGCCATCGGCGCGGGGGTCCAGGTGGTCTTCGAGGCGGTGAGTGAAGAGGTCCACATGCCTCGATGGGTATTGACCTGAAGCCAGGAGAGAAGTCATGAACGCCATGGAACGAGTGATCGCTCGGGACGAAATTCGGCAGCTCGCTTTTCGCTATGCGCTGGCGACCGATGCTCGGGATCTCGATGCACTGGTGGGGCTCTTTGTGGAAGATGTTCAAGTGGGGGGCGCTAGAGTCGGCCGCGATGCTCTTCGCGCGAGTTTCGAGGAGCAATTGCGGGCAGTGGGTGTGACGATTCTCTTCGTGGGCAATCATTTAATCGATTTCGAAGGGGAGGAAAACGCGCTCGGTCATGTCTATTGCAAGGCCGAGATCCAAGATGGAGAACGCTGGATCAAGCAGGCGATTCTCTATCGAGATCGATACCGCTGTTGCCAGGGGCAATGGTATTTCGCGCGTCGCCTGCATCGGCTCTGGTATGGCGTTGAAGCTTCGACCAGCCCACTCGCCCAGGCTCCCGCGCACTGGCCCGAAAATCATACGGGCAGGGGCACACTGCCCGAAGAGTGGGAGACCTGGGGGAAGTTCTGGAAAGAGAGCGATCCGGGCTAAATCGCTTCTTCGCCCCGTTCCCCTGTCCGAATGCGCACGACGTCGGCGAGGGCCGTGATAAAAATCTTGCCATCGCCGATTTTGCCCGTATCCGCGGCTGTCGTGATCGCCGAAATCGCTTCTTCGACCTTGTCGTTGGTGACCACGATTTCCAGTTTGACCTTGGGCAGAAAATCAACCACGTACTCGGCACCGCGATAGACTTCCGTGTGCCCCTTCTGGCGCCCGAAGCCCTTGACCTCGGTCGCCGTCATGCCCTGAACCCCTATGGCGTGGAGGGCTTCCTTGACATCGTCGATTTTGAACGGTTTGATGATGGCTTCAATTTTCTGCATGGGGTTCTCCCGCTTGGCTGGTCGGTTGCGAACCTGAACGAACCCAAGCCTATGCCCTTTTCCCGGGATGGAAAGGGCCTTTCGGGGTGGGGCTAAACCCACAGCCCTGTGGATTGCATCGGGCTGGGCTGAGGGCCCAGGATTTGGGGGGAGAAAGGGTTGATTTTGGAGACGAAGAGCGCAGAAGACGCCTCAAAATCAGGCGGCGGAGCCGGCGGCGGGGAGGCGGCGGATACACGGTGGGCGTTTCGCGAGGACGGTCCGTGGGTTTTCCGTCCCGAGGACCTCGTCTGGCGCAGTGAACTGGAGGGTCTGCGGGCGGCCCAGCAGGCCGATGTACCACAGTGGGTCGCCCCCCGGCGCTGGCCTCCCGTGCGGCGCTTCCTGACCGCCGCTGGGCGGCTGGGGGGCGCGCTGCTCGCGTGGCGATTGCGTGAGGGCCGGAAGCCGGGGCCGGCCTCGCGTTTGGGTCTCTCCCGCCGCCTCAGGCGAGCCTTTGAAACCCTCGGCCCGGCCTATATCAAGCTCGGTCAAATTGTCTCATCGGGTCGTGGGCTGTTTCCCGAAGAACTCGTAGAGGAGTTCAAGAAGTGTCGAGATCAGGTGCCCGCCGTGCCCTTCAAGGCGGTTCGCCGGGTGGTGGAGTCCGAACTGGGCCAACCCCTGGAGGCGGTTTTTACGGAGTTTGATTCTGTGCCATTGGCCGCTGCATCCATCGCCCAGGTTCACCGCGCGCGGCTTCAGACGGGCGAAGAAGTGGTCGTGAAGGTGCAGCGCCCGGAGGTCGCAGACTGGGTCAAGCGAGACGTGGCTGCCATGGCCTGGGTCGCGCCGCGCCTCGTGGGCAGGATCCCTGTTGCGGCCTTGGCCAATCCGCCCGTGCTGGTGGAGGTGTTTGCCGAAACCATCGTCGAAGAACTGGATTTTCGTCTCGAAGCCGAGAACATGATCGATATTGCCCGGGTGCTTGCCGACGCGGGTCAGGGTGCGGTCGTGGTCCCACGGCCGCATCCCCGGTGGGTCACTGCCCGGGTGCTCGTGATGGAACGCTTGGAAGGCTTTAGTTACGACGACGTCAGCGGAATGAAGGAAGCCGGGATCGATACCGAGGCGGTTTTTCATTCAATGATGATTGCCTTTCTTGAGGGAGCGATGATTTACGGTGTTTTTCACGGGGACTTTCATGGGGGCAATCTCTTCGTCATGTCCGATGGTCGGGTCGCCCTGCTGGACTATGGGATAACCGCCCGTCTGGACGAACAACAGCGATCGGCTTTTTTGCGCATCATGATGGCCGGTGCGGTGAACGATCTGCGAGGCCAACTGGCGGCCTTTAGAGACCTGGGCGCGTTGGACCCCCAGGTGGACCTAGATGCACTGATCGTTCTTCTGGGGGCCGATCAGCCGGTTCGCGACCCCATGCGAATGACTGGCGAAGAAATTGCCCTCCAGATTCAGACGATTCTCAAGGGATTGCTCGGGGAGGGCGCCCGGTTGCCCAAACCCTTGATGCTCTACGCAAAGAACATGCTCTTCTTCGACGGAGCCGTGGCGGAACTAGCGCCCGATCTCGATATGTTCGCCGAGTTTGTCCGTATCTACGAACATTTTGCTTCGCATCACTCCGAGGCAATCGCTGGACAAATTGGATTCGATCCGTCGAGAACCCACGTCGATCTGGACGGTCTCAAAGCGTCGATGGGCGTGAGTGGGGAGACCGAATCCCTGACTCACCGAGAGCTCATGGAACGGAGAAAGGCCATCCAGGAGAAACTCGAAGGTAAGCTCGACTCGTCATGGGGGGGCTCTGCCTCCGACACCTGACTGATTTGGGGAGTTACTGGCCCGCCGGCTGGGCATTAAAGTGCGCCGCGGTGGGGGTATCGCCCGGTTTCGTGAGTGTGGGGTTTGCGGTGTACTTCTTGAGCGAATGACCTGGAGTCGGACGCCCCCAAGAGGCGCACCTGGGACCGGCGGTTTCGGGTAGGTGCTCGGTCTCTGATCGGCCGTTGCTCGACAGGCGATGAGCGAGATCTCTCGGGGCCCAGCCGCTCGCGACCTGGCGGCGGCTGCGCGGAAGGCAAGAGCGAGAAAGAGAAAAACGATAGGGCAAAAGAGAGAGGGGAATCAGATGCGGGTACTGATTGTGGACGATCACGCGGTGATGCGATCCGGGATGCGGATGCTTCTCGAGAAAACCGAAGATGTGAAGGTGGTGGGTGAGGCGTGCACGGCACCCGAAGCCGTGAAGCTCGCGGAGTCGTCACGGCCCGACATGGTGTTCATGGATATCGAACTCCCCGGAGGTTCGGGAATTGGAGCGACCGAAGAAATCGTCCGAAACCACTGGTGCGAAAATGTGGTCATGGTTACTGCCCACGACAGCCGGAGTTGCGTGGAATCGGCGCTGCGGGCCGGGGCTCGGGGCTACGTGCTGAAGACCGGGGCAATCGATGAAATCCTCGATGCCATGGAGCAGGTCTGCGGGGGTGGAACCTACGTGACACCATTGCTTCAGGACGCGACGCAGACCCCCGGCAACCCGTTGAAGGTGGATCCGCTTGTCGAGGCGCGCATGAGTGAGCGGCTGTCGGCCCGAGAGTTGGAGGTGGTGGTTGGGATCGTCGACGGTTTGGGGAGCAAGGAGATTGCGCTTGAATTGGGCGTTTCACACCGGACCGTTGAAACCCACCGGACGAATATGATGCGAAAGCTCGGGGCCAGGAAGGTCTCCGAAGTAGTCCGTTTAGCGATCAGAGAGGGCCTTGTCGTCGCCTAGAGGCCTTTTCCCGCTTCTCTCCCTATAGTCACCTGCACGATGCACCGAAGTACCTCTTGTGTATTCTCGGGTTTGAGTGCTTGAACTGATCCAAGGGAGATTTCAATGGCGAGTCGCGGCTCCAACGACCCAGGTACGGAACTCGATGCGGCACAGGCCGCGGCAGCGGTGCTGGAGTTGCGTGAGGCTCCGCGCGTAGCGGCGGACTTTCCGGTGGAAATTCACAGCCCAGGTTTTGATGCGCCCCTGCCGGCGAGGGCTCGGGATATCAGTACCGGCGGACTATGCTTTGCCACGGCTTCCCGGATTGCACTCGACTCCCTTCGTAGCGTAGCGCTGACACTTCCCGAGGGCCGTACTCGATTCAATATCGAGGGCAAATGGCAGACCACCCAGGGGCTCGATGATGCGGTCCTGACGGGAGCCGTATTTGTTGGCCTTCTACCGGCAGAGGTGGCCTCGCTTTGGGACGTAGTCGACAAGACAAGCCGCGAAATTGGAGGCTTCCTCTACGAGGCCTTGCGGGAGGAAGGGGCGACCCTCGACGACGCAATGGCGATCGCCCAAACAACTCGAATGCGCGTTGTGCCGCGTGGCCGGTTCATCTACCAGCGGCACGAAGCCCAGGCACCCGGGGACGATTCGATTTTTATCGTGCGCCAGGGCAGCGTGGAATTGACTCTACCGATTCGTGCTGGGCACGAGGTTCGCCTGGGGAAAGTGGGTCCCGGTGCGATATTGGGGGGACTCGGAAGCGTTACCGGCATGCTCCCATTGGAATCGGCTCAGACCCACGAGGAGACCAGCCTGCTCGAGGTCTCGAAATCCGCCTTTTCGTACCTGCGGGTGGCGAAGCCGCTGCTTGCCCACTGGCTCGGACAAGTGATCACGAGCGGTTACCTGCGGAGAATGGACGGCGTTATTTCGAGGCTTGCCGAAGAAAGCTGAGGCTTCAATGTCTCCGGTTCTAGATCTGCTTGCTAGGCCTGCTCGCTAGATCTACTCGCTAGACCTGCTCGCTGTAGATGCCCATGACACTCTGGAGAAGTTCGATCCCTTCGGATTTCGGTCGTTGGAACGAGTTGCGTCCCATGATGCTGCCGAAGCCACCCCCCTCGGCGATTCCGCGAATCTCTTCGAGAACCGCTTCCTTGTCCTTGGCTGCACCCCCGGAAAAGATCACGATACGCCGACCCGCAAAGGCGCATTGGATCACATGGGCGATGCGTTCGGGCAGGCTGGAGATATCTATATTCTGTTCTTCGTAGACCTTGCGCGCGGCCTTTTGTTCGATTTCCGCTGTGGGCGGCTTGACCTTGATGATGTGGGCGCCCAGTTGCGCCGCAATCTGCGCCGCGTAGGCGACTACGTCGATGGCTGTTTCGCCCTTGCTCGAAAGTTCTGCGCCACGCGGATAGCTCCACAGGACCACAGCCAGACCACTGGCCTTGGCGTCTTCGGCAATCTCTTGGAATTCGGAGTACATCTCGTTGCGGTAGCATGAGCCGGGATAGATTGTGAAGCCCACCGCCGCACAACCCAGGCGCAGCGCGTCTTCGACACTTCCGGTGACTGCCGGCTTTGGGTCGGCATCCGACCAGAGCGAATCGGAATTGTTCAGCTTGAGGATCGTCGGGATTCGCCCGGCAAATTGCCGGGCACCCGCCTCGAGGAAACCAAGGGGGGCCGCGTAGGCATTGCATCCCGCGTCGATGGCCAGTTGGTAGTGGTAAAGGGGGTCGTAGCCCGCTGGATTTTTGGCGAAGGATCGGGCGGGGCCGTGTTCGAAGCCCTGATCAACAGGCAGCATTACCAGCTTTCCGGTTCCGGCCAGCTTTCCGCTCTCCAGCATCCAGCGCAGGTTCCGGAGAACGCCGGGGCTCTCCGAGCCATACCAGCCCAGAATTTCCTCGACTCGGTTTCCCATGCAGCCGAACCTCCTTTGCCAGCCCTTGATGGGCCAAGAGACGAAAAAGTATATCCCATCTTTGGGTCATTCCACCTGCTCGGCCGACTGTCTGCCGCCGGGGGAGATCTGCTAGATGTACGGGGACTCGCCAGAGATGTCGAGTTCCGCCCCGAGGTCACCCGCCTCGAGGTCGGCTGGCATTGGGCAAAGACGACGGGTTGGACTGGGGTCGCGCGATGAATTTTGAGTTCTCAGACGCAGAGAATGCCTTTCAAGAAAGGCTCGAGGCGTTCCTCGATGCGAACCAATCGCCCGCGGTGATGGACCGAAACCCGGAGCAACTGTCCCAAACCGTGGATTCGCCGGCCAAGCGCGGGTTGATGGCCGGCCTCGCCGAACGGGGTTGGCTTGGGATGTCCTGGCCTGCCGAGTACGGCGGGGCCGAGAAATCTGGAATCTACGATTTCATTCTCACAGAGACGCTTTCGCGCTATGGCGCGCCCCAGCCCGGGAAGGGTGTGGGCATCGTGGGCAAGACCATCATTCGCCACGGAAACGAAAAGTTGAAGAAATATTTCCTTCCGAAAATCATTCGAGGCGAAATCGAATTCGCCATTGGTTATAGCGAGCCCCAGGCCGGGTCGGACGCATCGGCCATGCAACTGAAAGCCCAGCGGGACGAAGAGCGCGGCGGATGGGTGCTGAACGGTCACAAAACCTGGACGACCTCTGCACATTTTGCAGACTGGTACTGGGTGGGGGCTCGTACGGACCCGGACCACAAGCATCAGGGAATTAGTGTCTTCTTGGTTCCGATGGATCACGAGGGGCTCGAGATCCATCCGACATGGACCATTGGTGATGAGCGGACCAACGAAGTTTATTTCACCGATGTTTTCGTATCCGACGATTTCGTGGTGGGAGAGGTCAACCAGGGCTGGAAATACATATGTGAAGCTCTGGATTTGGAGCGTTTCGCCATGATGCCCGTCGGCCCTTTGGAAAAAAAGGTAGAGGCGTTCTGCGACTGGGTCCGAGAAGCCGAGCGAGACGGTGAGCCGCTACGCGAGAGTCCTCGGATCCGGAGCCAGGTCGCTCAGGCTGCCACTGAGCTCGAGGTGGCCCGCATGCTTCAGCGCCAGGTGATCGCTGGCGCGGTGAAGGGCGGCATTCCCACGGTGGAGTCTTCGATGTACAAGCTCTACATGAACGAAGCCGGCAAGCGGTTGGCGAATTCGGCCCTTGATGCCATGGGGCCGGCGGGTCAGCTGAAGCCCGATGTCGAAGATGCCCCCCTGGACGGGCGCTTTGAGCGTTCGTATCGGTATACCGTGGTGGACACCATCGGGGGCGGCGCTTCGGAAATTCAGAAAAATATAATTTCCCGTCGTGGACTTGGATTGGTCAAAAATTTCTGATCCGCCTCGCCGGGAAGGGCCGAGACCGATCTTCCGAATTCGGACCTCCTCCAGGGGCCCGGTTCCTAAAGAGACGCCGGGGGCCCGTGGGAGGATCACGAGCCCGGGATCCTCGAGTGCCACATTTACAATACGCTACGTATCGTATAGCCTTGCTGAATTCCGAAGCCCTCGGAATTCCTGGCTGGGAGAGCCACACCAATGACCCCCTCGACCCCTCTGCTCAAGGGAATCACGGTTCTGAACTTGGCGAGCGTCGGCCCGGCGGCTCGGGCGGCGCGTACCCTGGCAGACTACGGCGCTCGGGTTATTCAGGTTTCACCGACCCTGGGGAAGGGGGCCAAGCAGATTCGCCCGCCGTTTCATACCTACGGTGCGGGCCGCGGCATCGAGCGCATCCAAATCGATTTGAAGGCCGAAGCCGGTAAGGCGGCCTTTATGAAATTGGCGGCCCAGGCCGATGTGGTGATGGAGAGCTACCGGCCGGGCGTGGTGGATCGACTGGGAATTGGATTTGACGCCGTGCGCCAAGTCAAGTCCGACGTGGTGTACTGCGCGACCACCGGGTATGGCCAGGACGGACCGGCCGCGGGTTGGGCGGGTCACGATATCAACTACCTCGGGCTTGCGGGCTATCTGGCTTGCAGCGAGCCCCGGGCGGATGGCGGGGCGCCGATCCCAGGAGCGACCGTGGCGGATAGCGCCGGCGGCGGGATGCATGCCGTGCTTTCCATTCTTGCGGCGCTGGTCCGACGGAGCCTGGGCGGCGAAGCTCAATATCTCGATGTGGCGGCATCCGAAGGCGTGGTTTCATTGATGGCCCTATCCCTCGATCAGTTTCTGGCCACCGGGGAGGTGGCCGGACCTCGACAGGTTCTGCTCACCGGCCGATATGCTTTCTACGATGTCTACCGCTGCAAGGACGACAAGTGGGTGTCGGTGGGGGCCATCGAACCGCATTTCTACCGAAATCTCTGCGGCCTGCTCAGCCTCGAACAATGGGCCGATCACCAGATGGACGATGCCAGGCAGGACGAAATCCGGCAGGCATTCAGGGAGGCCTTCCTGACGCGAACCCGGGATGAATGGGTCGAGGCGCTCGCCCCCAATGATACCTGCGTGGCCCCGGTCTACGAGATCCCCGAAGTAGTCGACGCACCGCATTTTGTTGCACGCGGGGTTTTCATGGAGGCCGAAGACGCCGAGCACGGACGCTTTCGCCAGGTGGCACCGATCCTTGCGGGCGGAATTCGGACCCAGCCCGATTGGCAGGTTCGTCCCGGGGGTGAAAGCGATGCCAATAAACTTCTCGAAGCCGTGGGCTATAGCGCGGACGAGATTGAGGAACTGCACCGGACGGGTGCGGTGGAGTGAGGAGTCCTTTGATGGCTGACGAAACGAACACGAACCTGCCCGAAGAAGTCCAGGGTTGGATTGGCAAGGAGCGGTACCACGAAGAGGGCGAGTTCCCCGTGGAGCGGGGTTATATCTGGACCACATGCTCTTCGGTAGAAAACGGCAATCCGATATTCTGGGATGACGAAGTCGCCCGGGAAATCACGGACGGACCCATTGCCATGCCGACGATGATTTCGCTCTGGTTCCGCCCCCACCTCTGGGCGCCCGGGCGGACCAAACAGGCGCAGCCCCTCCAGGTGCATTTTGATCTGAAAGAGAAACTCGATCTTCCCGAAGCGATCATGAGCGACAATACAATCGTCTTTGGCGAGCCGGTTCGCCCGGGAGACAGGCTCAAGACAAGCCAGATCCTCCACTCGGTCAGCGGGCCCAAGACCACAAAGCTTGGGACTGGCCGCTTCTGGGAAATCGAGGTGCGGTATATCAATCAGAATGAAGAACTAGTCGGGGCCGAGCACTACACCGGCTTCGGTTATAAGCGCCCTGCTTAGGGAAGGGAAAGAATCCAATGTCCGTGAACTATGCTCAACTGACGATCGACCAGGTCAAAGAAGGCGCGGCGATTCCGTCCCTCTCCTACGAGGTAACCGCGACGACCGTGGTTTTGGGAGCGCTGGCCAGTCGCGACTTCAGGCCGATGCACCACGACCGAGACTTCGCCCAAATCCGTAATGGCGTGAAGGATATTTTCCTCAATACTCCAAACCAAGCTGCCTGGTTCGAGCGCTATCTGACGGATTGGACGGGTCCCAAGGGTCGGCTGGGCCGCATCAAATTCCGAATGAAAGATTCTGTTTTTCCTGGCGAAACGATGACTTTCACGGGCACTGTGGATCAGGTTTCCAGCGACGAAACCGGCTGCGCTTGGGTTGATCTCTCGGTGAATCTTGCAGTGGGAGACCGAGCTGTGACCGATTGCACCGCACGGATAGCCCTGCCCTCGGACTCGGGCGACAATCCGTGGCAACGGAAGAACGAGCGTTGGAAGCCTTGAGGGCTTCCTTCTTCGTGGGCTGAGGCCTGGGCGCTTTCGACCCGAGCGCGCGGGATTGACGCGCAGGAGCGATCATGGATCTCGACTTCAGCGAAGAGCAAGAAATGCTTCGTGAAATGGTGCGAAACCTGTGTCGCGAGCACTCCACCGTTGATGTCGTGCGCGCGATGGAAGACGACCCGGTGGGCTATCCGGCCGA
>DUCT01000036.1:29810-40230 GCA_012959665.1 Myxococcales bacterium
GCTCGCCGAGGTAGAACTTCTGGGCATTCTCGTGCCCGATGAGTTCGGCGGCTCCGGGATGAGCATGCTCGACGCGGCCATCGTCTACGAGGAATTTGGTCGCAGCCTGGCTCCAACTCCGCATTTTGTCAGCTGTGTGCTTGGGGCTGGCGCGATCCTTGAGGGCGGAAATGACGAACAAAAAAAGGCATGGCTGCCGAGGATCGCCAGTGGGGATGCGGTGATCACTCCGGCGTGGCTTGAGCTGAATAATGGATATGGGCCAAAGGGTGTCCAATTGCGAGCCGAAACCTTGGGCGATAATTTTGTACTGACGGGTAGCAAGCTCCACTGCCTTTATGCGAGTTCAGCGACACGTTTGCTTGTCCTTGCGCGTACGGGCCAAGGAATTGGCGACATCGATCTTTTTTTGGTGGACCCCCATTTGCCTGGGGTGGTGCTCGAGCAGCAACGGGCTCTGGCCTCGGATACCCAGTACAAGCTGGGCCTGGAGGGGGTGCGAATCCCGGCCAGTTGTCGCATTGGGGAAGCCGGCAGTGGCTGGAGGACGTGGACCAAGATTATGCACGAGGGAATCATCCTCGCCTCCGCCCAGGCAATGGGGGGCGCCCAGCGGTGCCTGGAAATCACCTGCGAGTATGCCTCCGAGCGCGAGCAGTTCGAGAAACCGCTGGCGGCCTTCCAGTCGATCTCCCACTACCTCGCCGATGCGGCGACCCTTGTCTCCGGCGGTACGACACTGGTTCATGAAGCAGCCTGGGCCTGCTCCGAGGGCAAGGACATTTCGCGACTCGCCCCCATGGCGAAACTCTTCACCTGTCAGACCTACCGCGATCTGACTGCGATGAGCTTGCAGGTTTTTGGGGGTGTCGGTTTTACCGTTGAATACGACGCCCAACTCTTTTTTCGCCGCGCCAAGCAACTCCAACTCTCCTGGTGGGACGGGCCGTATCTGGAGGAACTCGTGGCGGCGACTATCCTGGACTGAGTCGCCGCTTTTTTGGTGGGCTCGAGTCGCCAAGGCTCGATGGCAGGTATTGGAGAGAAGCCGACTCGGCGCCGAATTTTTGGGAAGGAGAGGGAATGGACGCGACTATCGATGCCCGAGCCGACGATGCCGACGAAGCCCGAGCCCACGAAGCCGAAGCTCGGATTTTGGACGGTCGGTCCTGGTCCGATTTTTGTGATTCGCTGAAACGGGCGGGCGATGTGGTGATGAGGCCTGGGTCGCCCACAAACGCCTTCGACCGGGCCGAGGGCTATCGCTATCTGAGCCGGCTCGTTCGGGTGGCTCTTGAGTCCTACGTTGAGTTTGCCGACCCGGCTGCCCCGGTTCTGAGACGCCCGGCTCACGAAACCGTGAAGATCGGAGCCGACAATCCCGACAACTATTACCAGAGTGCATCGATCAGCGGCGAATACGAGTATCGGATTCGGGGCCAGCGTGGGAGTGTTCACTATCTGGGCCTGGGTACCTATGCGGGCAACTACGGCTCCGAGAAGCGCAGAGGGCAGAGCGGATATATCGAGGGATCAGATCTCCAGATGGACAGCCAAGGGCGATTCGAGATCGTCCTGAGCTGTAGCCCCGCACCGGGCAAGAATTGGTTGCCCATGGAACCGGATACCTCGTCTCTGATCGTGCGGCAGACTTTTCAAGACCGGACCCAGGAGCAAATTGCCGACCTCACCATTGAGCGGGTGGGCGCATCGGGTCCGCCTGGGCCGCTCACCCCCATAGCGCTTGATTCGGGCCTCGCTGGGGCGGCTGCCTATATCCAGGGTACCTCCAGTCTCTTCTGTGATTGGTCCGAGGGTTTCCGGGACCAACCCAATACGCTGCCGCCCTTCGATCCCGCAATTGCCCAGGCGGCGCATGGAGACCCGCATATCCGGTACTACCACGGATACTGGGAGCTTGGTCCCGAGCAGGCGCTGCTCATCGAGGTGACCCCGCCCGAATGCGAGTATTGGAATTTCCAGCTCAACAATCACTGGATGGAATCACTCGACTATCGCTACCACCGCATTGACGTGAACCATCACGCGGCGATCAAGAGTCCAGACGGGAGTGTTCGGCTGATCGTGGCCCACAAGGACCCGGGCTTACCCAACTGGCTCGATACTGCTGCTCACGAACGCGGCACCATGTGCCTTCGCTGGATCCGGGCCGACAGCCACCCCCAACCCAGTGTCCGCGTCGTGGCGTATGCCGATTTGCGCCGCGAGAATTAGGGCACCCCGGTCGCTACACGTCTCTATTCGGCTCGATCACGTACTCGGAAAATTGCTTCATGGCATCGATCTTCTGCTGGAGACTGGCGTCTGGCCCTACGGTGTAGGAGAACGGATAGCTGACCGTGCCCGTGGCGCCGAGATCGGATATCCGCTTCAGGGAATCCGGCGTCGGTTCGGTGGTCAGCGGCACAATAGCTTCGAAGGGTTCGGCCTCTCTGCCTGCTTCTTTGCGGAGGGTGGCCAGGGTGCGCAGGATTTCTTCGGCTTCATCGGGAGTGTTCCCTGCCCCGCACCACCCGTCGCCCAAGGTCGCGGCGCGCCTAAGAGCCGCTTTGCTGGCGCCCCCAATGGCAATGGGAATTGGCTTCGTCGGCGCGGGGTTCTGGGATATGGAAGGAAAGTCAAAGCACTCGCCGTGGTGTTCCACCTCGCCCCCCTGCCAGAGTTTTCGCATGACTTCGATCATTTCATTAAAGCGCTTTCCTCGGGTCTTGAAATCAATTCCGAGAACATCGAACTCTTCCTTCATCCATCCGGCCCCTGCCCCAACGAGGACTCGGTTGTCGCTGTAAAGAGCGAGAGTGGCGAGGGATTTTGCCACTTCCACCGGATGATGGAGGGGCAGAATGTGAACCAGGGTGCAGAAGCGAATTCGACTTGTGACCGCGGCCATAGTGGCGATTGCGACCCATGGGTCGGGGAATGGCGTATCCACATCGAAGGGAGGCCTGCCGTCCTCGCTGTAGAGGTATCCGGGTTTGAATTTCGAAGGAACCATGAGGTGCTCGGATACGATGATCCCATCGAATCCGGCCGCTTCGGCCTCCTGGGCAATCACGGGCAGTTCAAGAGGGTCGTTAAATGCGGTGGACTGCCAGAACTGCATGGGGTTGACTCCTTTTCGGTGTGTTGGATGGCGATCCGGTCGGGTTCAGCACGAGTGCTGAATCTCAGCGGGGGATGGCGACGATCTTGGTCTCAAGGTATTCCTCGAATCCGGCAACGCCGTTCTCGCGCCCGACCCCGCTCTGCCCGTAGCCGCCAAAGGGCGTGTCCACATCGAACCACTGGGCGCCGTTGACCGAAAGGGTTCCGGTTCGAATTTTCCGGGCGACGGAGAGCGCGCGCTCGACACTCCCCGACCAAATGGCTCCCGAGAGCCCGTAGATCGAATTGTTTGCGATGCGAATCGCATCGGCTTCGTCCTCGTAGGGAATGACGCAGAGTACGGGTCCAAAAATTTCCTCTTGGGCAACCACCGAGTCTGGATCGACGTCGGCGAGAAGGGTCGGTTCGATGAAGTACCCCTTGTCGAGGTGCGCCGGGATACCTCCTCCCACGACCACCCTCGCGCCTTCTTGTTTGCCCTTCTCGATATACGATAGAACTCGCTCCTGCTGTTTTTTGCTCACCACCGGACCCATGAGATTGCTGGGGTCCAGGGGGTCTCCGTAGTTGATTGCGGACATCGTTGCTGCGATTTTTTCGACGCCCTCCTCGTAGCGAGATCGGGGAAGCAGGGTACGGGTTTGAATCGCACACCCCTGGCCCGCGTGTGTACAGACTGCGATGCCCGACATGGGGGCAGCTACGTCGATGTCGATGTCGTCCAGGATGATGGTGGCAGATTTTCCGCCCAACTCGAGAAAGGTCTTCTTTACAGTGGCCGCCGCGGCCTCCATGACGGCACGACCGGTTGCTGTCGACCCGGTAAAGGTGACGAGATCCACACGCGGATCCCGGGAAAGCATGGCCCCGACGCCGTGGTCCGAGGATGCGACGATATTGAGCACGCCCGCTGGAATGTCGGTCTTCTCGGCGACCAATTGGCCCAGGTGGGTGGCACTCCATGGCGTATCCGGGGCCGGCTTCAAGACGAGAGTATTTCCGGCGGCGAGTGCAGGGCCAATTTTGGCGAGATTGAGATAGAGAGGAAAATTCCAGGGCGTGATGGCCCCTACAACGCCCACAGCCTCGCGCCGAATCAGTCGTCCCTGGGTTTTCCCCATGAACTCGATATCGCTCATCGGGCTTTCATAGGTATAACTCGTCGCAAGGTTTGACCAGTACGGCATTGAATCGATATAGCTGTCCACCTGAACCTGATAGGTGATCAGGATGGGTGACCCCGCCTCGGCGATGACGATCTGCCGCAAGTCTTCCCGGGCCTCGGAAAGAGCCTGGTTCAGCTGTTCGAGGCAGTGCTTGCGGAAGCTGTGATTGGTGGACCAATCGGTTTGATCGAACGCCCGGCGCGCAGCCGCGATGGCGCTATCCATGTCGTCTTTAGTTCCATCCGCGGCGACACCGATGACTTCTTCCGTAGCGGGGTTGATGTTGTCAAACTGGGCGCCGTTGCTGGCTGGGACGAGCTGGCCATCAATCAGATTCCGCGTTTCTGCTTTGAGCTCGACTTTGGACATGGGACTCCTCGTATTCCTTGTGGATGGATCTGGGGGATTGGTTCGGGCAGGAGGGGGGAGCGTGGGGAGGCGCCTTGTGCCAGCCGCATGCAATTCAAGTAGAGTGAAACTATAGGCGTCGTTCCCGACGGGGGGCAAGCGGTGCCGAGGCGTTCGTGACAAGGGGCGATGTGTTCGGGAATCAATCGGGAAAACGAATTCAAGGGATTGGCAGGGAATGAAGGTCAGCGAACGGATCGTCGTGGTCGGGGGCTCGTTGGCCGGCCTTCGGGCCATGGAGGCGATGCGCGCACTCGGTCATCGGGGCGAGATTGTGGCAATTTGCGGTGAAGACGAAATGCCCTATGACCGCCCACCACTTTCCAAACAATTTTTAAAGGCCGGCTGGGACGATGATCGGCTCTCCCTGCGCCGAAGTGGTTTTCAGGAATTAGACGTGGACTGGCGCCTGGGTTGTCACGCCCGATCCCTGGACGCCGGGGCTCGAGAGATCGGGTTCCCGGACGGAAGCCGGCTGGCGTATGGCGGTCTACTGATAGCGACTGGAAGCACCCCGCGCCGTCTGCCGGGTGCGTCTGCCCTGAAGGGGACCCATGTGCTTCGCAGCCTCGCCGAGGCCAGGGCCTTGCGTGAGGATCTCCAGCCTGGATCTCGCCTTTTGGTGATCGGCGCTGGATTTATAGGCATGGAGGTGGCTGCGAGTGCTCGGGAACTCGGCCTCGAGGTTACGGTGATCGAATCCCTTCCCAGCCCCCTACTTCGGGGTTTGGGCGCGGAACTCGGGGCCTGGGCGATGGGTCGGTTCGCCGACCACGGCGTTGATGTTCTTTGCGGTGCGACGGTCAAGGGTTTCCTTGGGGAGACCCGGGTTGAGGGGGTAGAACTCGGCGACGGCAAACGGATTCAAGCCGATGTTGTCGTGGCGGGGATCGGTGTAGTTCCAGCGTGTGCATGGGTCGCCGATTCGGGTCTCGATATTGAAAATGGCATTCTGTGTGACGGCTCGGGGGCAACGGGACTCCCCGATGTGGTTGCCGCGGGTGACGTGGCTCGCTGGTATAACCCCGTCTATGGGGAGGCGATTCGCTATGAGCACTGGACGAGTGCCGTCGAGCAGTCCGCCGTTGCGGCCGAGCGCCTTTTGGGGGGGCATGGTGGCGTAAAACCCCTCGCCCAAGTTCCCTATGTCTGGAGCGATCTCTTCGAAATGCGCCTAGGGATTGTCGGGGATGTGGCCGGCAGTGATCGGATGCATGTCTGCCACGGAAGTCTCGAAGGGGACAAATTTCTCTCCCTGTTTGGCCGAGACGGAAAGCTCTGCGCTGCAGTGGGAATGAAGCGACCACGGCCGCTGAATGCCTGCCGGACATTAATCAGCCAAGGCGCTTCCTTTGAGGATGCTGTTTCCGCGAACGCTTGAAGGCACGTCGTTATGGGTCGCCTGGCCCAAGGGAATCCCTCGTTTCCCGCTCGTCGCGCAGAAAGAGCAGTGCGAGCAAGGACGCACAGTTCAGCAATGCGAAGCTTCCGAAGGCAAAAGTATAGCTACCAAAATGATCGTGAATGGCTGCTGCAAAGAGAGGTCCGCACCCGCCGAGTACGAGGGTCAGCATGAGCGCTCCGTAGATGGGTGCCAGGTATCGCAGTCCGAAACAATCTGAAACGATCAGAGGATAAACCACGTCTCGGGCCGCGTAGGCGAAGCCGAAGCTGCCAATGAATGCCCAGATCAACCACGAGTCGGGATCGGCGAGTAGGAGTAGGGAGCTGAGGGTGAGCACTCCGTAGTCGAGAAGAATCGAATATTTCTCGGGAATGCGGTCGGCCAACAGGCCCAACCCTATCTTGCTCGAGATTCCCAACCCGATAGCGGTCGCGTAGAGGCGTACCGCCTCGTTTCTCTCGAGTCCAAGGTCCGTGAGGTAGAGGACCAGGTGCTCAAGGAGCGCCAAGAAATAGAAGAAAAAGGTAAAGAGTGAAAAGAAGAGGATCCAGAAGCTCCGAGTCCGAAGCGCTGCTCGAAGATTGAGATCATTATCGCTCTCCGGCCTTCGTGCGGGTTTTCGACTGTGATCACGCTCGGGCTCAGGAGGAGATGTGCTCTGCTCTCCAGTTCGAACCTCTCGCAGCAGCAGTCCGACCGCAGGCAGAAGCAGGGCGAAGGCGCCCAGGCCCATGGCCAAGAGAGCGGTTCGCCAGTCGGTTTCGTTGGCCAGGGCAACGACGATGGGAACCAAGAGGACACCGCCGATATTTGATCCCGCATAGACGATGCCCAGGGCGAGCCCCCGGGATCGGGTGACCCACTGGGAAACCATATGACCCACGGTGATGTCGCCCACCCCGGTGAGCGCGAATCCCGTGACGATCATGAGTCCGTAGTATTGATCCAGGCTGCTGACCTGGGGGAAGGCGAGGAAAGCCATGCCGAGTAAAACCACCGCCGCCAGGATCACTCTACGCGCGCCGTAGCGAAGGCTTAATAAACCCACCCATGGGCTGACCGCGGCCATGGCGGCCAGTTGCGGCAGGCGGGCAAACGAAAATTCACTCCGGGTCCAGCCCATCTCGCCCAGAATGTCGTTCGCAAGGGCCGGGAAAATATAACCGTAGGCCAGACCCATTTGGGCTAGTAGACAGCCCAGCACGACCAGCGCAGCGCGGCCCCAGAGGTCGTCCGCAAGTCTCCGCAAGGGGCCGAGCAATCTATCCGATATCTTCGTGGCCTCCACTGTGGCCAGAGCGTAGCGGGGCCGATTGGAGGGGCCATTGGAGCGTGCCGCGCGCACGTCAGGGCTCGGCGGGTGTCCTGTAGTCGATGAAGCGCTCGTTTCCCTCGGCGGTTCGCAAGCGGAGGTTCAGCACGTAGCCGCGGGAAAATTGGTTCATCAACTCTACGCTGGCGGCGGGTGAATTGATCAGTTGGCCATTGAGTTCGAGAATGACATCGCCGTCGTCTATCCCCAGTTCATCCCAGAAACTGCCCGGTGCGACGCCGCTCACCTCGACCCCGTCTATTTCGTTGTTTCGAAGGTTATAGAGCGGTCTGATCCGCGCGTTCCCGTAGAGCCGAACCTTCGTGCGAGCGGGGCTAAGAGCGCCCTCCTCGCCGGTCTTGACGTTTTCCGGCAGTGGGGGGGAAGGCGCCAAAGGTGTCGCGTTCTCGGGGCGAGAGTTCGTAGGCATCCCGGGCGCACGGGTCCCGGAAGCGGGTTTCGCGGCGCCCGTTGTGGCGGGAGGAACGCTCGGTGTCCCGGGGACATTGGTTTCGCCCGGGCGAAGGATTACCCACACTGCGGTGACGAGGGCTGCGGCCAGGAGCAGGAAGCTCAAGGATTTACGCGACACGCTCCCACCCCTCTCGAATTCGGCTGTTCTTCGTCCCGCCCTGGGCGCGTTCCAGCCCCCGGCTTTGCCTGGGAAAATCCGGGTTGGGCAGGCCGAACAGAACAAAGGGCGCCGGAGACGAGTAAATCTCCGGCGCCCTTCCTTACCGGTCGTTAGCCGCTAGTGGTGATGACCGTGATGGTCGTGATCTTTCTTTTTCATTTTTTCGGTGAAATCGATCACCAGCCAATTTGGAGAAGGTGCACCCCTGGGATCATTAAGAGGTGCTGGATCGTTGGTCGCGTAGGGGACCGAACAACTTGTATGGATCTTCTCCGGGGTTCCATTGATGTAGACCGTGAGCTTCGATCCCAGGCTCGACTCGCCGTGGGCAGTTCCGTCGATGGAGAAGCCGTTTTCTCCCGGCAGTGAAAGAACTGTTCCGTTGATGAGGTTGATGCCCGAGTAGATCACGTTGTCATCGTCGTCATCAAACGACTTGGCGACGAACTTGACCGTCGTTGGGCCGGGGATGTCCGGACCAATGTATTTCAAGAGGGTCGCGGCGATCTTCTTGGTGCAGATCTGCGGCTCTTCGGGTGGTTCGGTCAAGGTGATCGTCGCGCTGTCTATACCCGGAGAGCAGGCCTGGCCAGCTACATCACCCGTGACGGTGGCCACGTTCGTGGTCTCCGCCTCGACCAGGCTGGTGGCCGTGAAGCTCGCGGTGCCACCCGCTGGGATGGTGATGCCACTGGCGATGTTACCCAGGATGTCGTCGTCGAGGCTGACATTGCCCACCGCTGACGCGTTGGGGTTGCTGATCAGATAGTTGTATTCGACATCCGAGCCCAGGGCCACGCTGCCCCCATTCGTGGAGTTCAGCCCAAAGATCTGGAGCGAGCCGAATTGATCTCCCAGGTTCAGGGGCTGAGAGCAGGAAGTATGGAAGAATCCGTCCTGAATGATCTCGTCAGTGACCGCGTCCTTGATCCAGAACCCGAGCACGCTCTTGAGATGGCCGTTGCTGCTGCAGCTCGGAATGGCTGAAGCGTCGACGGTCAGGATGGTGCCACCCGAAACCATGGTCTGATCCAGGTACACCGACGAGCCGGGGGGTGCCAGCTTGCCGTCGCTCAAGATCACCCTTACCGGATTGGCGCTGGCTGTCGTCACATCCGTGCAGCCCGTCGCTGTGCTCGATTGGGTGTTGACGCTCTGGCTGCAGTCGCCTCCCGTGTAGCGGAGTTCAAGGGTCTTGACCTTGCCCAGGCAATGGGGTGCGGGGGCCAGATCGATGGAGGTTGAGCAGTCTTGATCCTCGGGGTCGGGCAGCGAAACGGTGCCTCCTTGGGTGGAAGTCACCGATGTGATCTGAACGCTGCCAAATACCATTCCCGGACCGAAGGGCTGGGAGCACGACGTATGGAACCGGTTGAGCTCGATGTTCTTGTGTTTACCAGTCGAGCTTGAGATCGTGACGTAGGTCTTGGAGCCGATCTTCTTCCGCCCGGCGTTGGTCGCGTCGACCACGATGGTATCGCCCACGTGAACGTCCGATTCGCTCGCGAAGACCGTCTTCCGATGCTTCTTCTTGCCCCACCAGCCCGCCTTCCAGCTCCAGCGCTTGCGCTTCTTGCTGCTGACAAGGATATCCACGGGGTCTTGACCAGCGGCGCCGCCGATGCAGCGAACCTTACGGGGATTCTGGAGGTGACTGCTCGCATCGCAGCCCAGGCCGGTGTACTGGAAGCTGAAGGAAGTGACTTTCCCTTCGCATGCGTCCCCAGTCACGTCTGGCTGCTGAACAACGCAGCCTTCCTTTTCAACCGAAAGCGTGCATTGGGGGCCAGGCGGGTCCAGGGGACCCAGGCAGCTGCCGGGGGCATCCAATCCCGCTTGTCCGGCGACCGACGCCAAATTGTTGCTGACCGCTCCCGGCATGAGCGGGGAATGGACATAGAGAAGCTTGGAGGACTCACCATTAAGGATGGGGGATGGAAAATCCCAGGTAACGGCTCCGTTGAAGGAGGTCGGCGCGCTTGGAGCAGTGCCTCCAGATGAGGAAATGTGGCCCGCAGCCGTGATCTGAGCCAGATCGACGGCAATTTCAAAGTTTAGGAGCGCGGGAACAAAAGCACCGCTGCCCCCCGCGTGAGTGACCTTGTAGATGTAGGTGTTGTTGCCCGGCAAAGGGAGCGGGTTGTCCAGATTTCCCGGAAGCCAGACCTCGGTCTCGACGCCGGCGGTGTAGCAGGGTTGTGCGCAGACTCCTGGGAAGCCGTTGGGCTCAATGAGATCCGAGCTACTCGAGTAGTCGGGTCCCGACCAGGCCGGAGAGGCCAACAAAAGCACTGTCATGAAGGTCAAAAACGAGGAGGAAAAACGGGTTTGGAGCGTCATGTATTCCCTTTCTTGAGGGCGAGTCGTGC
>DUCT01000037.1 GCA_012959665.1 Myxococcales bacterium
AAAAACCGTTTTTCAGAACCACGTTGGTCAGGTTGTCGTAGTCGAGCCGAATATCCTCGATCTCTATGCCGTCAATGGTAGTCGTCACGCCCACCATGTTGCTCATTTCAAGCCGGTACTGCGAAAAATCGAAGCGCATGTGATTCACAAGGGAAACCGAAACCATCGCGCCCACGGCGCCGACGTCAATTGAGCCCGCCACGCCTCCCCGGACCACTAGAGCAAGATTCCAGCCATCCGAAATCCGTCCCTGCAAGCCAAGGCCGAAATTGCCGATTCCTGCCAGGGCCTCACCTTCATCGACACTAAATGTCATGCCCAGATCGGTCACCAGGGCGAGCCTCCGGCTCAGCTGCCAGCCGAACGCAATATCGAAGTCGTAGGTTTCTCCGCTGTAGGGCCCAGCCGCGAAGTAACCGAAATCGAGATCCAGTTTCCAAAGGCTCGACGGTTTATCCGCATCGGCCGGAAAATCCCCAAGGAACGGACCCAGGCTGCCCAGGCCGAAGTCGTTCTGAAACATTCGGCTCTGGAGGCTATTCGGGTTCCCGGCAATCGGGTCAACGGGGGAGTCCTTAACAAAGGCCTGCAATAACAGCGTCACGGAATCTTCCGAAGTGCTCGGCTGGGAGCCGTTCCCCTTGAGCCAATCCTCGAACTCCTCCTCACTCAGATCTCGGGTTGCGGCGTCGAAATCCAGGTTAATTCCGGCCACGACAACCTCAAATTGGAGGTCGCCCGAATTTTCCGCATAGCTCACCCTCGAAGCCACGCCGCGCAAGTCCAGAGCTACTTCGAAGGCGGTGAATCCTGGCACGTAGTCGGCGGTGGGAAAGAGTGCGAGGAGCGCACTCTCATCGAACAATTCCCCTACTTCGCTAAGCGAGTTCGTCGAGTTCACCCCGGTCTGGCCATCCAGTGTGATCACGGCACGAAAAAGATCTCGAGCCACCACCGGCCCGGAAAGCAAAACCGAAAGGAAGATCACGAGAGCCGCAGGAAGGACCTTGGGGAGCAACGAATTCATACCTTTCAAGTCGAAGCCTTGAAGAACCCGCGTCCGCACATGACGCAACTCAGCAGAACGAACCAAAAAAAAAATCGTCCCGCCACTCTATGCCCGGCGCAGGGCGAAAAAAGTACCCCCCGTGACCATACAAACGAGCAAGGCCGCTCCATTCGTGGACAGGGCGGGAACTCCTTGAACGGTCAACTCAGTCAACTCGACCGCGGCCCCGGTCACCCGATCCGACAGCCAAATCCCTCCATCGTCAGGTTCGTTGCCGAGAAGGCCATCGGCATCGCGATCTCCCTGGGCGTCGGCCAGGCCCGGATAGTCACACGCATCGTACAGAGCGACCCCGGCCCCCGGATCTCCCCCAGCTCGAAAGCACGTATCCGAACCGTTCTTGATCGAGAAAAGTCCCGTCTGACGAACGCTGCGAACACTGGCCTCCTGGGTCACGTGCACCTCGAATATGCCCGGCCCCATACCGGAGACCGTAATCCCCGCTTCCTCGTCCTTGAACCAATTTCCGTCCTGGATACAGTCGTCCGCATCCGAAACGCTCAGCTGCGTTGCGTTCCGGAAGTCCACCGCCGCCGTGGCCAAACCCGTGACCGATACGCCCAGGATCGGAGCGCTCATCACCGAGGTACACGCCGGAAGTGTTCCTCCGTCCACGACTCCGTTGATATTCCCAAAACTCTGAACGCCCAGCACGAGGGTCCAGGTTTCAACTCCCGGTTGCACCGTGATCAAAACGGTCAAGTCGCCTGTGGCGTCAACAAAATGATCTACTCCCCCACAGCCGAAGGCCCCCAGACAGTGATCGGCCTCGATTCCCCACTGCATCCCAACCTCGCCCTGCGCCTGATCGCCCGTTGTCACGAACTCATTCGTGGAGAGGGCACCGACCAGACCGGACACGATCCCCACGCGACCCTCGCCCGAATCGAAATTCCCGTTGGCGGCCCCCACCGCCGATGCCTCGTTGGAGGCCGTAATCGCACTGTTGTTCGCGAAGGAAACCTCGATGGGCGCAAGCGCCTGGGCAGAGAATCCCAATAGAAGTGAGAACACCGGTATCACGAAGGGCAATCGACGAATCAGATTCTTCCGGGCTTGCACAGGCGTGTCCCCCTGAACCCAGCATACATAGAGGAACAAAGAAACACGACCCGCCCACCCACCCCCCTGGCTGCGAGCCCTCTTTGCGAGAAGCGCAACCTCCGGGACCAGTAAGCTGCTTGCCTTACGTTCTCCCAAAATTAGTGCGGTATCGTCCGGACCGGATCAAGGGCATCCTCCGCCACCCGCTATGAAATACAAACTCCGCGCGAGGGCCGACCGGGAAGCATGCGGAGCGAGTGACAAAAGCGGCCGACCGGGGCAAGCCTCTTGGCTCAAAATTACTTCCAGGCCTTCGAGGAGATCGATCACCGTGTTCTATGGCTGGGTAATCGTAGGACTTGCCTTCGTGGTGCAGTTCATTGCCGTGGGCTCGATGATGCAATGCTTTCCGGTTTTCCTGCTTCCGCTCACCGAAGAGTTCGGCATCGGCCGCGCTCAGGGTGCCCTGCCCCCGGTTGCGATGATGCTCTCAGGTATCGTGTTCTCCCCCCTGATTGGCATGGCGATCTCACGCTTTCCTATTCGCAATGTAATGCTGGCTGGGGCCCTCGCCATGGCGTTGGGCTTTTACGCGCTCTCCCAAGCCACAACCTTCTGGCAGATCGTTCTGGCCTACGGACTGGCCGGGCCACCGGCCATGGGGGCAATGGGCTCAATTGCCTGCAACTCCCTGATCGTCAACTGGTTTGAGCGCCAGCGATCCCTGGCCCTGGGCCTCGCAATGATTGGTATGTCGATCTCCGGAGCGATCATGATTCCCGCCGCCACCTGGGGGCTCGAAACCTGGGGTTGGCGAGGGGTGTACAAGTTCTTCGCGATAATCCCCCTTGGCCTCATGCCCCTGATCGCCTGGCTCGTCGTCAATCGACCCGAGGATCTCGGTCTCGCGGCGGATGGCGACGCGCCCGCCGAAGTCGGGCGTTCCGCGTTTGAATCCGCCCCGGCCGCTCCTTCCTCTCTGCGCGCACTGTTGGGCACTCCCACCCTCTGGCTGATTGGCGCCGCCTGCGGACTCTCCTTCTTTGGCGCCCTCGCGGTCATGAACCACGGAATCGCTTTTGCGATCGATCGGGGCATCGACCCCATGCGCGCCGCGGGCATGCTCTCGGCCATCTCTGTGGGGGCCGCAACGGGTAAACTCGCCTTTGGCTGGCTCGCCGACCGGCTCGGCGAAAAAGGCGCGTTCAAGGTCGCCCTAACCTTCCAATTTTTCGCGCTTCTTGGCCTGGCAACGCTTTCGGGCTACGCCGCCCTTGTGGCGGCCAGCGGATTATTTGGGCTCGGACTGGGGGGTATCGCGCCCCTCCAAGTCGCCCTGCTCGCCCGAAGCTTCCGGGGCGGCGACTTCAGCCGGGCCCTGGGGTTGATCGCCCCGCTGATGATTCCCTTTCAAATCGCCGGGCCTCCCCTGGCCGGCTGGATCTTCGATCGTCAGGGAAGCTACGACTTGGCGATTTGGATCTTCATGGCGAGCACCCTGGCCTCGGGCTTCGTGATCTCTTTCCTCAGGCTTCCCGACGCCGGCAAGCCGACACCCCAAGCCGAATAACAGCGTGCCCGGGGAAAGCCCTCAGCCCCCGGAGACCTCGATGGCCGTGGAGCCCGCGGGCAGAGAAACCCGGGTCCCGTCCTGCCCCAAGGTGAACTCCCCAGCGAACGCATCGTCTACGCCATCGAGAAAGACCGCATCCATGCCGGGCAACAGCAGGGGCGGAACGACGTGATAGAAAAGAAGGTGTCCCACCCCCGCCACTTCAGCGCTTTCGGCTGCATCCACCGGACTCGCGTGATAGTCGAGGATGTCGTTCACGATCTTGGCGCGCTTGGTCAATCCGGCATCCGAGGCCGCCTGGGCCAGCATGCCCACCAACTGCGGTGCAAGAGCCTCGTGAACCAGAAGGTCAACCCCCTCGGACATGCGCTCGATTTCAGGCGATCGAATCGTGTCCCCTGAGATGACCACAGAACGCCCCGCGTAGTCGAACCGGTAACCCACGGCGGGATCGATGGGCGCATGGTTGACCCGAAAGCTGGTCACCTTCACGCCGTCCCGGTCCCAGACCACCGTCGGGCGGCCCGGTTCAGGCGTGGCAAAGGTTCTCCCGGAGAAACCCGCCGCACCGGGCACCATGACGGCTTCTCCATGATGGGCAACCCGGTAGCGGGTATCGGCTTGATAAGCCTGATTGAAGCCGTCGGCGATATTCTGGACGCCCTCGGGCCCGAAGAGCGGCAGCGGTCCGGTTGCCGCCGCCCCCCCCGCCCAGCGCTGAAGCGCGAGTTCACCGAGGCCATCGATGTGGTCGGAGTGAAAGTGGGTCAGGAACACCGCCTCCACCTGCCCGGCGGGAAGCCCGAATGCATTGAGATTGCGCGCCGCCGCCGAGCCCGCATCGACGACAAAAAGCTTGCCCCCGGCCACAATGCCCACACACGGCCCGGAACGCTTCGGATCGGGCAGTGGACTGCCCGCACCGCACAGGGTGAGGTGCAAACCATCGGGCAGATCACCGATGGGATCCGCCGCCATCATCCGCGGCAACACCACGCCCAGCAACGTCATGGCGAGCGGACCGCGCAGTGAATAAATAACCAGTGCGCTCAGCGCGACCAAGCCCAGGACCACCCGCCAACGTTTCATACCCGTTCCCCTCCAGAGAAAGTAATGCTCACCGGGCGACTGAATTTCTTCTTCTCATTGAGAACCTGAGAACAAAAAAACAGCCGAGCTCAACAATTGGCAGAGAGACTGCCATGTCCTGAACTCAGGGCAACCCTAAAGTTCCCCCGGCCCCCTAGAAATCAATCCGGCTGCCCGACGGCCGACCGCCTAGGCGAGATTCGTTCGCACAAGCCGCCCAGGCCGCGCGCCGGTGTCCGCGTCATTCTCCCGGGTGCGTACGCCGTTCACGAAGGTGGCCAGATACCCGCTCGCACTCTGAAGAATTCGGCTCCCCCCGGCAGGCAGATCGCGATGGACGCCCAGAGCGCCCAGGCTGAGATTGTCGAGATCAATCAGGTTGAGATCCGCCCGTTTTCCCAACTCGAGGCTCCCGCGATCGTGCATGCCGTAGAGAACGGCGTTGTTGTTCGTTTGTTTATGGACGATGTGCTCCACAGGCAGCCGAGGCCCCCGGGTGCGGTCGCGGACCCAGTGCATCAACTGGTAGGTGGGCGCGACAGCATCAAAGATCAAGTTCACATGGGCCCCCGCGTCGGAAAGCCCCGTCACCGTGTGGGGATCCAAGAGCATGGTGTGAATCGCATCGTGATTGCCCGAGATGTAGTTCGCGCCCATCAGGATCGCGTAGGCGCAGCCCCCTTCCGAAATCAAGAAGTCGTACATGACATCGGCCACGTCCCGTTTCTCGGCCAGCGCCCGGGCGCCCAGGACCTGGCTCAATTCGGGCTCATAGTCCACGGGATCGCCCACCGGAATCACAAACGCTGCAGTCTCGCGCATCAGGTTGTGGACATTGGCCATAGCGCCCACGTCGCTCACCGGCGCGTCGGCATCCTTCAAAATCGCGGCCTTGACCTCGGGCTTCTGCATCTCGCGCACGCGCTCGGCCAGGGGAAGATCGGCGATTTTCAGATAGGTCTCCCGGCGCTGGAACATGTGATACGTGTCCAGGCTGGTCACAAAGCCAATGGGCCGCGAGGCCACTTGGGGCCGCAAATTCCCGCCCGCCGCATTTTCCTCCGCCGATCCCGCCAGGATATCCTGCCATTCGGTCGGGTTGTCGGGCACCTGAACCGTGGTGAAAGTCACCGGTCGTTGGCACGCCCGGCCCAGACGTTTGATCAACTCGAACTCTTCCTTGAGGGAGAACCGCTCACCGCCCAGAACCTCGAGGTTCCCCACCGTGCTGGCCGGAATCAATTCAAAGACACCGGAACCCGCACGATCCATGGCCTCCACCAGAGCGACGAGTTCCTCTTCCTCGGCGAAGGTGCCGGGAACCGGATTGCCATCGATGGATCGGTGGCCCGTGGTTCGATTCGAAGAGAACCCCACGGCCCCCGCCCGCATGGCCTCCTCCACGAGTTCCGCCATGCGCGCCAGGTCTTCGGGTGTAGCTTTTTCCTGATCGCGTCCCCGCTGACCCATGACGTAATTGCGCAGGGAACCGTGGGCCAGTTGCGCGCCCACATCCAGCGCGTATTCGCGGCTGGCCAGGAAGTCGAGATATTCGGGGAAAGTTTCCCAAGCGCCCCAGGGCATGCCTTCGTAGAGGGCCGTCCCCGGAATATCCTCGACGCCTTCCATCAATTCGATCAACTCGCGCTCGCCGCCCGGAGCCACCGGTGCAAAGCCCACCCCGCAATTGCCCATCACAACGGTGGTCACACCGTGGGATGCCGAAGGATCGATCTGATCGTCCCAAGTCACCTGGCCATCGTAATGGGTGTGGATATCGATCCAGCCGGGGGTCGCCAGGGCGCCGTCGGCGCGGATCACCTCCCGGGCGTCCTCACTGATCCGACCACGCGCAACAATTTGTCCGTCGCGAATGCCCAGATCACCGTTTTCCGCCGGGGCTCCGGTGCCGTCCACGATTCGCGCGTCCTTGATCAAACAATCGAGCATGACGACAGTCTCCAAGAGTTGTTTGCGAAGCTGACCGAGTATGGCACACCGGAGGCCCCCCCGAGGTGACTCCAAACCCAGATGAAATAGGCACCTGGCCCGATTAAACTCCCATCCATGACGACATTGGATCAACTCCCCCATCGCATCGAGGCCCTGGCCGAGAAGTGGAATCTGCCCGGAGTGGCGGTCATGGTCGATGTCGCCGG
>DUCT01000038.1 GCA_012959665.1 Myxococcales bacterium
GCCCATGGCACCGCCTACGCATGGCACCGCCTACGCCCAATACGCCCAATACGCCCAATACGCCCAGCACGCCCGGTACGCCAACTGCGCCGAATTTCCAGTATCCCCACGCGCTTCGCTCCGCTCTCCGGTCCTCTGTTGGAACGCTTTGCACCGAAAAACGGGATTTTTGCCCTGAGGGCCGGCGTCGGAGAGGCGCTCCCTTGACACGGAAGCGATTTCTTGGCAATCTCAAGACCGAAACCTGATTCCGGTCTTGAGATGACTGCCCAACAGCCTCCCCTTCAGTGGATTCGCCCACCCCGTCAGGCGCGCACCCAGCAGAGCCTCGAGCGCTTGCTCGACGCCGCTGAAGTTCTGCTGTGCGACAAATCCTTCGACGACATCCACGTCAGCGAGATCGCCCTGCGCGCCGACACTTCAGTCGCCGCTTTCTACCGACGTTTTCATGACAAGAACGCGCTTCTCTATGCGCTCCATCAACGGTTTTCCGATGCGGCTATCGCCACCGCCGACGACGTGCTTCAAGACGCACGTTGGGCGGGTGCGGGGATTCGGGAAATTCTTGAAAAAGTCGTTCCCTTCCTGATCGAAGTTCTGCGGAGCCAGGAATCACTTCAACGTCCTGTCTACCGACTTGCGCTGTCAGACGAAGCCACGCGCGACAGCTCACTCCGCCTTCGCCGCCATGTCCTCGGTCGCCTGTGCGAGCTACTGCTTGCGCGCCGCGGCGAGATCAAGCACCCCGATCCCGAACACGCGGTTCCGTTTTCCCTCGTTCAAGCCGGCGCCCTTATGACAGAGTTTTACCTGACCGGCATGCGGGACACCGCCCTTCTTCCCTCAAGCGATCAAAAGATCGCCGAGGAAATCGTCCACTCGTGCTGCAGCTATCTGTTCAGCGACGAGTAGATAAAACCACCACCAGGAGAAATCAATGAAGCGATTCATCCCCCACGAAGAACTCGCCCGAGACAGTCGATTCGTTCGACAGGATCCCGCCCAAGCGACGGTACTGTCCACCTTGCCCGACGATGTGGATACCGTGGTCAATGTCTTCCAGCAGTTTGCACCGATGATCGAGGCGGGCGTTCAAGGCACTTCCGCCCAGCCCCTCTTCGAAGAATTGGGGCCCGGTTTCATGCTGACTATTATCAACGAACCCCTCGATGCCGATGGGCCCGCCGCCCTCCCCCGGCTGCTGCTTCGCATGCACGGAATTTTCGTGGGAGAGCTTCAAGCCCTCGAGGGTGCGGCCCGATCGATCTGGGACTTTCCCGATGCACCTTGGGAATTCAAGATGAACATGGCCCGCCAGTGCTGGGACGAAGCGCGGCACATCCAAATTTTCGAAAAGCTGCTCATCCATCTGGGCGGGCACGTGGGGATGTTTCCCGAAAGTACCTTTCTCTTCGAAGCCGCCTGCAGCGACGACCCCGCCATGCGAGTAGCCGGGGTCAACCGGGGCCTGGAAGGTCTCGCGTGCGATGTTTTTCGCGACATGATTCGCTACGCGGAGAAGACCAACGACGACGTGATGAAGCAGGCCGTGGACTACGTCCTGGCCGACGAAATCACCCACGTGCGCTTCGGCAGTGAGTGGGTGAGGGAATTCACGAAGGGTGACCCCGAACACCTCAAAAGAACACAGGATTTTCGCCGTGAGGTCGACAAGCGATTCAGCTTCGGCGGCGCCCGCTCCGACCGCGAGGACGCAGCGATTCCGATTGCCCGGGAAGACCGGATCGAAGCCGGATTCACAGAGGATGAACTCGACGAACTCGCTCAAATCTCGGGAGAGGGGCCTTCCAAAGACACCCTGACGGCCGCCGCCGAAATCCTTCGGGATCGCTACAAGGCAGAATCCGCAGCCCGAGAGAACGGAGCTGCATCATGAGCGAAAGAATGTATCCGGGACTTCAAGCCGACGAACGAACCGTCTTTGCCCCCTATTCGGCATTTGAAATTCCCGCCGATCTCAGGGAACTCCACGGACGCTACGACGTGGAAGCGACCGCGCTTCGGGTCCGTAACTTTCGCTACGCCGAAGAGTGGATCATGATGATGATGGGGGGCTGGATCGCAACGATCCCGGAACTCCCGGTCAAGACTGGGCTGGGCAAAGTCATCTGGGAAACTGCCCAGGCGGCGGACGAGTTTGGGAAGCGACTCCCGGAACTGCGTTGCGGCCGCAAGGCTTTGGATGCCAGCGAGGCTTCCAACACCGCCTTCTCGGATTTCATTCAAGCCGTAGCGGAGCCCGAGAGCCCCCCTCTCACCATCGAGAAATTGACCGGTGTTTTCGACGTGCTGATTCCTCACCTGGTGGAAATCTATGAGCTCCATAACCGAGAAACCGACGCGATCTGTGACGCGCCAACCATTGAAATCCTGGAAGACATCATTCGTCGCAAACACAATCACATCCAGTGGGGCCAGGACGTACTCGATGCGCTCTGTGAAACCGACGAATTGAAGCAGCGTCGGCGTGATCGGGCCGACCACATCAGAAGCCTGCTCACCGCGAGCGGCGGCGTCACCGGCGTACTCGAAACCGGCCAAGGATCGATCAACTAGTCGACCTGCCAGGGGGCGGCGGCAGTCAACCTGCCCCGCCCCCTTCGTCCACGTTCAGGATACGCATGGGCATAACTTGCTCACGCATGCGCAGCTTTTTCGCTCGGCTCGCAATCAGTTCAGTCCGATCCTCGTCGTACGAAAAACAGGTGTTTCGCATCCCCGGGATCGATGCCAGCACTGACTCGTGGCGCTCACCCGGATTGTCCTCGGCCTCCCGTACCTCTTTGGGCATCTCGGAAAAATGACGAACAAAGTGGAGTTGGTAGGAAGCCTGGGCGATCTCCACCACGAGTTCTGAAACCCGATGACAGCCCCCTCGCCCGCCAACGCGCTTGCGGGCCAACCCGGTAAAACCCGCTTCCACCCGCATGCCCACCAGTTTCTCGATATTCGGGTGGGTCATGTTGCAAATATTGGTGAAGGGCCCGTTTCGGATCTCCGATCGCGCCGCCACGATCTCCAGGCTGGGGTGAACGATTTCCACCTCCGCGCGGACATCGTGGATCTCGTCCTGAAGGAAGGCGGAGATGAGAAAACGATCTCCCCCCAATGGATAGATGTCCACCTGCTTGGTCCGGTGGTAGATGGATTCGACTTCGCGCTCGATTTTAGGCATCCCCAGATTAAGGCGAAGCCACAACCCCACGTCAAGATGCTTTCAAAGAGAGTTCCGCTCTTCAAAGAGAGTTAAACCCGAATCGAGAGGACTCGCCCCCTGCGTTCAACCGCAAAAACCCGAACGGCAACCGTCGCGGGCATCGCGAGGGCTTTCCCGCTTCGAACGTCGAAAAGCGCACCATGGAAGTCGCATTCGAGTTCACAGCCGCGCAGGGTCCCTTCATCCAGGGGAACCGCAGCGTGGCTGCACTCGTTCTCGAGGGCGTAAAATTCGCCATCCACGTTACAGATCAGAACAGAGAGACCGGCGTGCTGGACCGCCTTCATCTCACCCGGAGCAAGTTCTCCGATATCCACGCTCAGAATCTCATTCGTCATTCTGGCCCGCCCCTCCTTGGGCACAAGCATCGATGTCGCCATCGAGCACCGAGGGGAAACAATGAATTGGAATTATCCGGTTGCCCATGGGGAGAAGATAGTTCGAATGCGAAGCGTTTCTATCTCGAGAGACCGCCTGGAATTCTTTGTTTTGCCCAAACCCCAAAGAATCCTTGCGCCTAGGGAAGTACACAACCCCATCGAGGTCCCAGGACGGATCCCATGGGCCGACCGTGGCCTGGTCTAAGGGCGCGTCAAAGAGCATTCCATCACCCAGCTATTCGACCATGGGTCCGGCGACCGAGATCGATGCCTCCACCGCGATCTCGGCGAGCGGGCCGTCCCGGGTCTGGACGATGACCCCCCAAATGCGGAAGCACCCCTGATTCTGCATCAAAGTCCTTGCGGGGTATCCGGGCGATCTCATACGCTTCCGGAACCCGCAAAAGGAGTCCCCATGAGCCGAGCAAAAACAGTCCTTCTCTACGTGATGGCCGCTTTCTACGTTTTCGCGGGATACAACCACTTGGCCAATCCCGAATTTTATTTGGCCATCATGCCTCCGAACTTGCCCGAGCCCGGACTCCTCAACGTTCTCTCGGGATTGGCGGAAATCGTGTTGGGCGTTTTTCTGCTGGATCCCCGCACCCGCGCCCTCGCGGCCTGGGGGACAATCGCGCTCCTGGTTGCGGTCTTTCCTGCCAATGTCTATGCGGCCACAGCGAATGTAGGCGCGGGCGGACCCGGAACCGGTGCGGGGGTGGGCAACTGGATCCGACTTCCCTTCCAGATCGTCTTCATTGCCTGGGCCTGGTGGTACACGCTGCCCGAGACTGGTGACGAGTAGATCCCATGGAATCGCTGAATCAATCTCCGGCCGGAGAAAAAGAGCCCGAAGACCCTCGTGCCGATCAGAGCCCGAGCCTCGAACGTTTCATCATGCACTACCTGGAAGATTCAGCGCTCTGGCCAATCGTCATCGTCATTATCGGTCACCTGGTCGCCCTGGCTTCCTTCGCGCTCCTTTTTGCCGTTCGCGAACGCAGGGTATCCGCTGCCTTGGCGACGGCGATCATGCTCTGGGGCAGCTTTCTGGCTCTCCGATGGGAATATCGGAGACACGGACATTTGGGAATCATCGCCGTGCTACTGGCCATCACCTGGCTGCTGAGTGCGCTCACCGCCTACGCGGGCCACACATACAAATTTCTGTGAGAGACCGATGATTCCCACTTGGAAGCGACTCCCAAACTCTATCAATACCCAGCGGTAGAATATTGAGCTCCGAACCCTTCTCATTGTTCGAGGCCATCCGGAGGCATCCGGTCCGCGTCATTGGCTTGATGGCCTGCGTCATCGCAGGAGCCACCTTGGGCGCCGCCTACTTGCCCGAGTCGCTCAGCATGCCGCGACGACTGGGGGGCGGAGCGCTCCTGGGAGGCTTGTTCTGGCTAATTCCCAGCTTTGGCCGGCTCATCGGCGAGAGCTGAAGATCGAGAGCACCGAGAATCCAAAGCGCTGAGAATAGAGAGCGCTGAGAATAGAGAGCACTGAAAACAGAGAGCGCTGAAAACAGAGAACTCTGGGAACAGAAGGTCCTGAAGGTCGGAAGTGAACCGGTCCTTCAGGCGACGTTCCCGGTGCCAGTGGTCCCGGCTGCGAGTTGCGCTTCGGCATCCTGCCGTTCCTGGGCCAGGGTTCGCCTAACAAAGAACCAAATGGCGGAGCCAGCCACAACCATGGGCAGGAACGTCAGCAGCGCAGTCGTCCCCACAAATGCCTTTCGACTGGCTTCTTCCTGGCCTCCACTGCAAACCGTGCACGCCAGAACCGGATCGGAAACAACCACGATCAGGGCAGCCACGAGAGCGGTCGTCGCCAGTTTGCCCGCCCATCCGATCGGCGAGTTCAAGTTCACAAACGGGATCGCGGGTTTCATCGAGGGTTTCATAGGTAGACCACCAGGTAGAGGATGGGCCACACGGCCACCACGAA
Organism: Myxococcales bacterium; assembly: GCA_012959665.1. GTDB lineage: Bacteria > Myxococcota_A > UBA9160 > UBA9160 > UBA4427 > JAZXM01. The sequence goes on from DUCT01000038.1 coordinate 5,572, forward strand.
GAACCAAAGGGCCTCGGCGGCGCCGAACATACCGGGAGAGAGCCAGCCACTTCGCAAGCGAACCGTCGCCACGCCAAGCAAAGCCAGGGCAGCCACCGCATGGATCCCGTGAGCACCGACGATCAAATAGAAAAAACTACCCAAGCTACTGGACGTCAGCGTCAGCCCCTGACCCAGGAGCGCCACCCACTCAGCCCCCTGGAAGAGAACGAAAAACCCTCCCAGGAAGAGGGTCAGCAACAAGGGTCGACGCATGCCGTCCCGATCGCCCCGATGAAAGGCACGGTGGGCCAGAATCAGGAAAAATCCGCTCGCCAGCAAAGCCAAGCTATTGATTGCGGTTTCCTCAATAGGAAGCCTGGGCTGGTCCAGAGGGGGCCATGCAGACGCGGCCGCCTTCACGATCAGAAAAGCGCTGATCATGCCCGCAAAGAGCATGACCTCGGCGATGACGAAAATCACCATGCCAAAGAGGCCATGGGGAATCAGCGCGGCCCTCTCATCGGTCCCTATGGGTCCCACTTGATTTTCCAACCGAATGCTCATTTCCGCTGGCATGGCTCAGTGGTGAGCAGGCCCGGCGTGATCGGCCGCTTGGGGCGGCATGTATTGCCACTGGGCCTCTGGTTTCACCCAGTTGTCACCGCTGTCTTGGTACACATCCGGAGCCGTTCCTGCCACGAAGAGCAGCATGAAGACGAGACATGTGATCATCAGGTAGGGGACAAACTTGGGCACATGATCCACATGCATGAAGTGCTTGGCCACCATGTAGGCCTTCACCACCGCGATCCCGAAGGCCGTCACCAACGTCACGATCTGGATTTCAAGCATCGGCCCCAGATAGCTGACTATCAGCAGAGCGAGAAGAATCGCCCAGATCTTGACGTAATTAGTGTGGCTGCTCTCAGACAAGCTGTTCTCAGACATAAGGGGATCCTACTTGGCGATATAGAGGAGCGGGAAAAGAAAAATCCAGACGATGTCGACGAAATGCCAGTAAATGCCGATCAACTCCACGCGGTGGAGTTCCGCATTCTTGGCGGCATCCTTGGCCACGATCGACATGATGATTGCGCCCGCGATCACATGCAGCGCGTGGATGCCAGCGGCCGTGTAGTAAAACGACCAGAAGGTGTTGGCCGTAATGGTATAGCCATGGGAGATTTCCATGTTCCATTCGAAAGCCTTGACACAGACAAACGTGACCGCGCCCCCGATGGTGTAGTAGAGAAGGCGAGCGGCCTTTTTCCCGTCTCCGGCCTCGGCCGCTCTATGAGCAAGCACGGCAAAGAGGCTCGAGGTGAGCAGAACAA
>DUCT01000039.1 GCA_012959665.1 Myxococcales bacterium
AGGCCGCGATCAATCCTTCAAAGAGTCGGGCGCCGACGGGACCCTCGAGTTTTTCGGGATGCCACTGCACGCCGACTTCAAAACGGTCTTCGTCCGCCTCGATGGCCTCGATGACCCCGTCCTCGGCTCGGGCGGAGACGCGCATCCCCTCTCCAACCCGGGCGACGCATTGGTGGTGCAGGCTGTTGACTTGGGTGTCGCCGTCGCCCAGCAGTGAGGCCAACCGCGTGCCGCTTTCGATCCGCACCCGGTGGCGGCCGCCGGGTTCGGGCAATTGGTGAGGGCCGGCTTCGGGCAAGTCCAGGGGCAAGTGGTGGTGCAGGCTTCCGCCGCTTTCCAGGGCCATCAACTGGGCGCCGTAACAGATGCCGAGGATGGGCAGGCCCCGGGTCCGAGCGGCCTGGAGTAGCGCCCGGTCGCAGGCGAGTTGGGCCGGGGCGACGGGGTCGAAGACGACGTCGTCGGGATAGGGGGGGGAAGCATTGGGGTGGGAACCATAGGGAGGGACAAAGTCGTCGCCGCCCGGGAGCACGAGGGCATCGATGACCTCGACGACTGCCAGGGGATCGCCGCCCACGGGCAGCAACAGGGGCAGGGCGCCGGCCTCGGCCACGGCCTCGCTGTAGCGCCGGTCGAGGTAGAGGTACTCACGACCCCGGCGCCAGCGCTCACGGTGGTCCAGGCTCGTGGCGATCCCGATCGCGAAGGTCATGGGAAGAGTATAGGCGGGTGGCCGCCCGGCGCGGTTCTGGCATTCTCCCCCAATGGCCAGAGCACTCATCGTGGGCTGCGGGTATGTGGGCGGAGCGCTTGGGACGCGCCTGCTCGCCCAGGGACACGAGGTCTTCGGCTTACGCCGGAATCCCTCGGCGCTGCCGCCCGGGGTGATCGGCCTGGCGGGCGATGTCGGCGAGGTCGAGGGCATGGGTGCCCTCCCGGAAGCTTTGGACTGGGTGGTTTATGCCGTTGGGGCCAAGCAGCGCGATGAAGCCTCCTATCGAACCGCCTACCTCGATGGTCTGGGTCGCGTGATTCGCGCCCTCATCGAGGAGGGCCAGAATCCTTCGCGCGTTCTCTTCACCTCGAGTACCTCGGTCTATGGGCAGATGCGGGGGGAGTGGGTGGACGAATCCTCGCCCACCCATCCACGCAGTTTTGCGGGGGAAATCATGCTCAGCGCCGAGCGCTTGCTCCACGGCAGTCAATTTTCCAGCACGGTTCTTCGGCTGGGGGGCATCTACGGCCCCGGGCGTACCCGGTTGATCGATCGGGTGCGGGGGGGCGAGGCCATGGCGGTCGCCGACGCTCCCGCCTACACCAACCGAATTCATCGCGACGACGCGGCCAAGGCCATCGCGCACCTGCTGGCGCTCCCCGAACCCGGCGCGACCTACGTGGGTGTCGACGAGGATCCCGCGGACGCCGGGGAGGTTCGGCGCTGGATCGCCGAGCGCCTGGGCGTTGCCCTGGTGGAGGCCCCGAGTTCGGAGTCGCTTTCCGTGGGCCGTCCCGTGGGCAGTCGTCGCTGCCGAAGTGCGGCGCTCTTGGCGACGGGCTTTCGATTCGACTACCCGACCTTTCGCGAGGGCTACGCGACGCTCATGGAAGCGGGCGACCCGGAGGCGATTTGAGTTCTCCCGAAGGGTCCCAGCACTCCACCGGGGCGGCGGAAGGTCCGAGATCCAGACGAAGCCGGCTCGGTTTCAAGATGGGGCTTTTTATGATCGCCCTGTTGGGAAGCGCCGTGGCGGCGGAGTTGACCCTCCAGATCGCCGCCGCCTTCGCGGGCGGCAGAACGGCGCGGGATTCGGGCGCTCTCCCGGCCGAGGACGTGATCACGATTCTCAGCGTGGGGGACTCGCATACCTTTGGGCTTCCCCTGCCCGAAGAGGAGAGTTACCCGGCCCAACTCGAGGTCGCCCTGGCCGACCGGCACCCGGACTTGAAATTCCAAGTCGTCAACCTGGGAATTCCGGGGCTGAACAGTGCCTTCGTGGCCAACCGACTCGAACGCCAGATGTTCCAGTTGCGCCCGCACTTGGTGATCGTCTGGGTGGGGGTCAACAACATGTGGAACGTGGCGGAAACCCTGGGTTGGGAGCGCGAGGACCGCTGGCAACCCCTGCGCCGGGCCCTGCTGGATCTCAAGTTGTTTCGACTGGCATCCATCGCCTGGTTCAGTCAATCGGGATACCAGTACGACCCCTCCCAGCGCGGGGGCTGGTTCGACGGGGAGTTGCCGCCATCGGGTCGGCTCGAGGCGGGCAAGCGCCTGAGAGATCCGACGGGAAGCCTGGGGCCGGACCTCGACCGGATGGTTGAACTCAGCCACGGACTCGAGACGCCGATTCTCCTGGTCGCCTACCCCCTGGCCGACGCGGGGGAGATCAATCGGACGATTCTTGCCGCCGGCGGGAGGCTGGGGGTGGGGGTGATCGAAACCGTCGAATCCCTGCGCCGGTCGGTGCGGGCGGGACACAAACGCCCGGAGTTGATCGACGAACGGGCCGGTCCGCATCCCTCGCGCCTGCTCTACGCCTACGTGGTCGAGGACATGGTGCCCGCGGTGGAAGCGGCCTTGGCCGCGTGGCACGGTTTTGCCATGGCGAATTCTCCGGGGATCCGGGGCGCGCTTCCGGACGCCGGGCCAAAGGGAGACCGGCGGCCTTGAAGTGTTCTCCGCTGGGGCCCCGGGGACGTCGGGTTTCTTTTCTTTGAATCGATTGTTTTTGAATCGATTGTTTTGAAATCGATTGTTGAGCAATTTTTTGTGGGCTTGGGTTATCCGAGCGCCCAACGACTGAAGGATCCAGCATGCCTCGACCGCCCCATTTCAACCCGTCGGTGACCGCCATGCCGGGCGCCGTCTACTCGCCCTTTGCCCATCGTCTGGCCGACCACCCCGGCCCCGTCTATCCGCTTCATGTGGGGGACACCTGGCTCGAGCCCGGCGAGGGGATGCGGATGCAGGATATTGCGTCGGCGGATCATCCGGGCCTTCACCAATATTGCGATACCCAGGGGCTTCCCGATCTGATCGATGCCCTGGTGGAGCGGACGCGCCAGCGCAGCGGCCTGCCCTGGGAACGCGAGTCGGTCCTGGTCACCGCCGGCGCGACGGCGGGTCTGGGCTGCGCGGTGGGTGCGCTGGCCGCTCCCGGCGACGAGGTGCTGATCCTGGCTCCATTCTGGCCGCTGATCCGTGGCATCGTTCAGGCCGCTGGGGCCACGCCGGTTGAGGTGCCCTTCTACGATCGGGTGAATTCCGCGGCCGAGGCCGTCGCGGCCGTGAGCGATCGGGGGACGGAAGGCACGGTGGCTCTGTACATCTCGACGCCGTCGAATCCCACAGGGCGGGTCTTGCCCGAGGCCTGGCTCGAAGCGTTGACCGAACTCGCCCGGGACCGGGGTTGGTGGATTCTGGCCGACGAGGTCTACGAGGATTTCGTCTACCACGGGGAACACGTGCCCCTGGCGCCCCTCGCCCCGGAACGCACGGTCACCGCCTATTCCTTCTCGAAGGCATATGGGATGGCGGGCAACCGGGTGGGCTACCTGGTGGGTCCGGCCAAGATCATCGAGCAGGCCCAGAAACTGGGCACCCACAGCTTTTACAACGCACCGGTTCCGAGCCAGGTCGCCGCACTCCGGGCCCTTGAGGGGGGAGGGGCCTGGCAGCGCGCGGCCCGGGACCAGTACCGGACGGTGGGGGAGGCCGCGGGGTCTCTCCTGGGGTTGCCCGCGCCCGAGGGTTCGACTTTTCTCTTCGTGAACGTGGCCCATGCCTTGGATCGACGCGGATTGCCGGGGCTTCTGGAAGATTGTTTCGAGGAGGGCGTCCTGGTGGCGCCGGGCTCCTCGTCGGGCGGGGATTACGCCGAGTGGGTCCGGGTTTGTTACACCGGGATGCCCCCGGAACCCGTTCTCGAGGGCGTGGGAAAATTGGCGGAGCGCCTGGCCCGACGCTGAGTCCCGGGGTTTGGCGCCGTGGCCTCAATGGCTTTCGGCACCGGGATCCGGTCGGGTGCGAACCCGGTCGATTTGTTCGAGGAACGAGGCGGGTAGGGCGTGCTCGAGGGCGCCCTCCCGGATGTGGTGGAGATAGCTCGCGAAGGGCAGCTGCTCGGGGCTCCGGGCGAGCCAGAGATAGACCTGGGCGCTGTGCCATTGCCCGTTCTCGTCGCGTACCCGGCAGGGGGTCCGGGCGTAGCCCGGCTCGAAACCGTCCAGGGCGGGCCAGGTGTCGGCGGGGATGGACCAGATCACTCCCCAGGCCCTCTGGTTCGGCGCCGGGACCAGGTTGGCTTTGCCCGAGCCGTCGAGGGAGGGTTTGTTGAACACCAGGCGATAGTCGTCGAGGTGGCCGGCGCCCACGGCCCGAGCGCCCGGAATTCGCGCTGCCAGGCGGCGGCGGCTGAGGTTCGACCCATAGGCGAAGTAGAGTTCGCGCATCGGGGCATCATCGCCGAGAACCGGATCGGACTCCAGCCTTGAGACCGATCCAGTCTTGAGACCGATCCAGCCTTGAGCCCGATGGAAGATGCCCTTATCGTGATCCGATGCATTTGCATCGGAGCAACCGGGTCGAAGCGCTGCTGGCCCAGCTTGCCCGGCTCGTCGAGCAGCCCCAGGCCGACCCCCTGGCGGCCGAGTGCATCGTGGTCCAAGGCCGGGGCATGGAGCGCTGGCTGTCCCTGGCATTGGCCAATCGCCTCGGGGTCTTTGCCCATCCCGACTTCCCCTTTCCCCGGCTCTTCCTGCAGCGGGTCCTGGGCGAGGTTCTGGGCGACGATCCCGCCCCGCCGGGCGAGCCCCGAGTGGACGCGGCCTTCGAGCCCGGGAACCTGATGTGGTCCATCGCCGAACTGATCCCGACCTTTGCCGGCGACCCGCGCTTCGCTCCGGTGATCCACTACCTGGACGGGGAGACCCAGGGCGAGAAGGCTTTGCAATTGGCCCGGCGCATCGCCGACACCCTGGATCATTATGGGGTGTACCGCCCGGACTGGGTCCTGGCCTGGGAGCGGGGCGCGCCGGCGCCCGAGTCCGGCCTCTCCCAGCGGGACGAGGGCTGGCAGGCCCCGCTCTGGCGCGCTCTGGTCGAGCGTCATGGATCGTGTCACCTGGCGGCGCGGACAGCCCGCTTCGTCGAAGCCCTGGCCGCCGACGCCCCGGCGCCCGGGAGACTGCCCGCCCGGATCAGTGTTTTCGGCATCTCGACTTTGCCGCCCCTGTTTCTGTCGGCATTCAACGCCCTGGCCCAACGGGTGGAATTGCATTTCTTCGTGCTCAGCCCATCCCGGGAGTACTGGGGGCAGATTCGCAGCCTGCGCGAACAGGCCCGGGCCGCCGCCCGGGGGCCAGCGCCCGGGACCGAGGATCCCGAGGCCCTGCACCTCGAAGAGGGGCATCCCCTGCTGGCGTCTCTGGGTCACGTGGGAAGAGATTTTCAGGAGATCCTCGAAGCGGGGGTCGACTATCGGGAATCCGAAGAGGATCTCTACCGGGATCCTCTGGAAGAATCGGGGCAAGAGGCTTCCATGCTGAGCGTCCTGCAGTCGGACGTGCTGAACCTGCGCGATCGCGGCGGGCCCCGGGGCGAAGTGGATCGGCAGCGCGTGGCTCCGGACGATCGCTCGATCCAGGTCCACGGCTGCCACAGCCCGATGCGCGAGGCCGAAGTCCTGCGCGATCAACTGCTCGATCTCTTCGAGCGCGACCCCTCTCTCGAACCCCGGGACGTGATCGTCATGACCCCCGACGTCGACCTCTACGCGCCCTTCATCGAAGCGGCCTTCGGCCCCGAGGCGGGCGGGGGGGCTCGGAGCGCCGACTCGGGCATGGGCCACGGCGCTATTCCGTGCAGGGTGGCCGATCGCGGCGCTCGCTCGGTCTACGAGGTGGCGGAAGCTTTTTTTCGCCTGCTCGATGTACTTTCGGGACGCCTTTCGGCGAGCGCGGTGCTCGATCTTCTCGCTACGCCCTGTATCCGCGACCGCTTTGGGTTTGTGGAGGCGGACGAACCCGTGCTGGGTGATTGGATCCGAGAGGCCGGGGTCCGGTGGGGAATCGACGCCGAGCATCGCGCCCAGGAGGGCCAGCCGGCGGCGGTGGACAACACTTGGCGGTTTGGCCTGGACCGGCTTCTCGTCGGGTACGCGATGGCGGATAGGGAGGGACGCTTCTTTGGGGGTGTGCGGCCCCTGGACGCGGTCCACGGTGGGGAAGCGGTTCTGCTGGGTCGATTCGCGGAATTCACCGGCCTGCTTTTCGACTTTCACGGCCGAGTCGAGAAGGCCCAGGGGCTCAGGGCATGGTCTGGGCTGCTTTCGAACATGCTCGAGCGGATGTTCGTCACCACCGGAGAAACCGAGCACCAACTTCAGTGGGTTCGCGATGCCTTGGGTGATCTCGTCCAGGCCGGGGAGCGGGCGGGTTTTACCGGGGCGTTGACGCTTTCGGCGCTGCGCGACCAACTCGACGCGTGGATCGCGCGCAAGCCGCCCGCCGGGGGGTTTCTCGCCGGGGGGGTCACTTTTTGCGAATTGGTCCCCATGCGGAGTATCCCCTTTCGGGTGGTCTGCCTGATGGGGCTCAGCGACGGAGACTTCCCCCGGGTTCGGCGCCGGTTGGGTTTTGACCTGCTGGCTCGACGGTCGCGCCCGGGCGATCGAAGTTCCCGAGAAGACGATCGCTACCTCTTTCTCGAGGCGCTGCTGTCGGCTCGAGATTATTTCCTGGTGACCTATCGGGGCCAGGACGAGCGCGACAACAAAGCTCTGCCTCCTTCGGTGGTGGTGGGGGAACTGCTCGATCATCTCAATCGAGCCTTTTTCCGGGACGCCCGGGCGGATGGCTCGGAGGACGAGTCGACCCGGGGC
>DUCT01000040.1 GCA_012959665.1 Myxococcales bacterium
TAGAGCCCAGCCACGAAATTTCTTCGACGCCGTGGGACCCGATTGGGATGCTCTGCGCGAAGTCTTCAATGACGCCGCCCTGCGCGCCCAAGCCATTAGTCGCCTCGTACCCCGGCGTCTCCGAGTCGCCGATGTCGGAACAGGCACCGGGATTCTCGCTTGTGAAATGGCGCGCCTGGGCTTGGATGTGATCGGAATCGACCAGTCCGCTCGGATGCTCGAGGCCGCCCGCAGCAAAGTCGAGGCCGAAACCTTTCCTCCGGGAGGGGGTGTTGAATTGAAGCGCGGCGAAGCCGAGGACATCCCCCTTGAGGATCGTTCGGTGGATGCAGCTCTGGCCCATATGGTCCTCCACTACGTGACTTCCCCTGACCGAGCGATCACCGAAATGGCCCGAATCCTACGACCCGGAGGCACCCTGGTCGCAGTGGATTTCGTCCGTCACGACCTCAAGTGGATGGAACAGGAACTCGGCGTCGTGTGGAATGGCTTTGCCCCGGAAACCGTCCGAGACTGGTTCGCTTCCGCGGGCCTGGTGGACATAGAAGTGGAAGAAGGCGAATCCCTTGCCCGAGACCGGGACCTGCCAGCCACCCTGATTGCTTCGGGGCGTGTCCCGACAAGCCCAAACGAATCGGACTAGCCGAGCCAATCCCGGCGGGGAGAAGCCCCTTGAAACTTGCCGCGGTCTTCTTCGACGTCACCGGCACTTTGATTGAATTGGCGGAAGCCGTCGGCCCGACCTACGCGCGTATCGCCGCCCGCCACGGCATCGAGGTCGAACCCGGCCGAATCGGCCTTGCCTTCGAGCGCGCCCTAGAGCAAGCCAAGCCCCGATTGTTCCCCGGGCTGCCCCGGGCCCAGATCCCGGTCGCCGAACGCGGCTGGTGGCGCGAACGCGTCCTCGAGACCTTTACGGATGAGGACGGCACTCTCCCCTTTGCGAACTTTGACGCCTTCTTCAGCGAACTCTTCGACTTCTACGGCGGAGGCGGAGCTTGGCGACTCCGCGGCCACGCGCTACCGGCCCTGCTCGCCGTGCGCAGGCTAGGCCTGAGTTCGGGGGTGATCTCAAACTTCGACTTCCGTCTTCCCGGTGTGCTGCAAGATCTCGAAATCCAAGGGTTTATGGAGGCGGTCCTGTTTCCCGCCCGGTCTTCCCTGGCCAAACCCTCAGCAAAGATCTTCCAAGCGGCTCAGGCCGAGTTGAATCTCTCCGCGAGCCAATGCGCGTACGTCGGCCATCACCCCACCCTCGATCTGGCCTCCGCTCAAGCCGCGGGATGGCACGCTCTCGACATCAATTCTGGTCCAGCATCTCAATCGCTTTCGGCACGAATCGAAGGGCTCGCTAGACTTCTCGGCTGATTCGCCGCCGCCCTACTCACACCGAGAGGGGCACCGGCGATCCATCGGGAGTGTTCTACCCATGAGTTCAGCCCAGACCGCCGAAGGTGCCAGCCAAGAGGCGCTTTCCTTTTTCCGCAAACGCTTTGGCGTCGACGAAAGCAGTCTCGAGGCCACCCTCGGCACTGCGCTGGAGCGCCGAGTCGACTACGCCGACGTTTACTTCGAGTACACCACTCAGGATTCGGTTTCCCTCGAGGAGGGAATCGTCAAGAATGGCAGCCGCCATCTGGATCAAGGGGTCGGTGTCCGGGCCCAATCGGGGGAGCGCCAGGGCTACGCCCATTCCGACGAGATCAGCATCGACAGCGCGCGTCTCGCCGCCGGAACCGCCCGGGCGATCTCCGACCAAGGGGGCACGAACAGCCCCGTCGCGCTCCAGGGACAAGGCGGCCCCAAGGACCTCTATCCCCTGGAGCAATCGCCCACCGACGTCCCCATCGAGACCAAAGTCGCCCTACTCGATGAGATCGATCGCTACGCGCGAGGTTTGGACCCCTGCGTGAAGCAGGTCATGGCCAGCGTAATCACCCAGCACAAGCAAATCCTGGTGGCTTCCAGCGATGGAACTCTCGCCGCCGACATCCAACCCCTGGTGCGGCTCAACGTCCAGGTCATCGCTGCGGATGGCAACAAGCGCGAGATCGGCTACGAGGGCATGGGCGGCCGCTATTCCCTGGACCGGCTGATGGACCCCGAAAACTGGCAGCGGTTGGCGCGAGAGGCCGTCCGAGTCGCCAAGCTCAATCTCGATTCCGTCCCCTGCCCGGCGGGTAGCATGAATGTCGTCCTCGGCCCGGGCTGGCCCGGCATCCTGCTCCACGAGGCCATCGGACACGGACTCGAGGGTGATTTCAACCGCAAGAAGACCTCGGCCTTCTCGGACCGCCTGGGCGAACGAGTCGCCGCCGAAGGGGTCACTGTGGTCGACGACGGCACCCTCCCCGAGAGGCGCGGCTCGATCAATATCGATGACGAGGGAACCCCAAGCCAGCACAACGTCCTGATCGAGAACGGCGTGCTCGTCGGTTACCTCCACGACCGACTCAACGCCGGGCTCATGGGGGCCGCGCCCACGGGCAACGGCCGGCGGGAGAGCTACGCCCACATGCCCCTACCGCGTATGACCAATACCTTCATGCTCCCGGGCCAGGACGACCCCGGTGACATTCTCCGCTCTGTGGACCGCGGGCTCTACGCGGTCTCTTTTGGGGGCGGACAGGTCGACATCACCAGCGGAAAATTTGTTTTTAGCGCCAGCGAGGCCTACCTGATCGAAGATGGAAAGATCGGTGCCCCGGTCAAGGGCGCCACACTGATCGGGAATGGCCCCGACGTATTGACCCGGGTGAACCGGATCGGGAACGACCTTGAACTCGACCGCGGAGTCGGAACCTGCGGGAAGGATGGCCAGGGGGTCCCGGTCGGAGTCGGTCTGCCCACGATTCGGATCGACGATCTCACCGTAGGGGGAACCGAGGGATGAGCGAGCTTCAAAACGTTAACGACCAGGAGCTCGTGGCCCGGGCCATCGACCAGGCGCGTGCCGCTGGTGCAGCCCAGGCCGACGCGGTGCTGGTCCGGTCGGATTCCACCGAGGTCAAGGTTCGGGGTTCGGAAATCGAATACGTCAAGCAAGCCGGTGAACGCTGCCTGGGCATTCGCACCCTGGTGGGTCAGGCAGGCAGTTTTTCCAGTGCGGTCACTTCGACCTGCGACCTTGCCCAGGACGCAGTTGATCGCATGGCAGCGGAAACCGTGGCCCTTGCCCGGGCCATGGCCTGCGATCCCCACGCCGGACTCCCCGAAGCCGGCTTTGCCGAGGAAATTCCAGATCTGGGGCTGATGGATGCCCGGGACCGCAATGCCACCGTGGAGGCACGAATCGAGGACGCGCGCAGCGCAGAATCTTCTGCCCGCGCCACGGACCCCCGAATCGACAACTCCGAGGGCAGCCAGGCGGGCTCCGACTTCTCCGAAATCATCTACCGCAACAGCGAAGGCTTTGGGGGAAGCTATGCAAGCGCCTACCACTCGCTCTTCAGCGAACCCCTGGCCAGCGAGGGCGAGAGCAAGCAGCGGGACTATTGGATGACCGTGGGCCGCCGGATGGCGGATCTCGAGGATCCCGCAGTGGTGGGGCGCAAGGCGGCTGAGCGCGCTGTCCGGCGCTTGGGCGCGCGGTCGGTGCCTACCTGCGAAGTACCCGTCATCTTCGATGGGCTCACGGCGCCCAGTCTGCTGGGCCAGTTGGCCGGCTGCCTGAGCGGTTACTCGATTTACCGCGAGTCGAGTTTTCTGTCCGCCGCCATGGGTGAAACGATTTCCTCGAGCCAGATCACGGTCATCGACGACGGCCGACTGCCCGGAGGCCTGGGGAGCAAACCCTTCGACGGAGAAGGCCTCCCCACTCGGCGCAATGTCCTGGTTGAGAGCGGCCAGTTGCAATCCTGGCTGCTGGACACCTACTCGGGCCGCAAACTCGGGCTGCCGTCCACGGGCAATGCCTCGCGCGGGGCCGGCAGCGGTCCCGGGGTCGGCGCCACCAACCTCTGGATCGAGCCGGGGTCCGGGACCCTCGAAGAAATCATCGCGGATACCGAGCGCGGCCTCCTCGTCACCGAGTTGATCGGCATGGGGTTCAACCCGACAACGGGGGATTACTCACGAGGGGCCAGCGGACTCTGGATCGAATCGGGCCAGATCGCCTACCCCGTCGAAGAGATCACCATCGCCGGGAATCTTGGGGACATGTTGATGCAGGTCGATGCGGTGGGTTCCGAATTGGTCTGGCGCGGCCGAGTCGCCGCCCCTCCCCTCCGCGTGGCGCGCATGACCGTCGCTGGCCAGTAGCCGCCCACCCCGGTCACCGAGGAGACCCGAATTGACAAGCAAAGACTCGGCGGGAGCCTCTCCTGCCCTCATGCTCGGCATGCAAATGCCCAACCTTGACCGTTGGTCGGATCGGGTTGTCACCGCCCTGGGCCAGAACCCCGGCGCCTTTACGGGGCCGGGGACCAACACCTACCTGGTGGGCACGGGGGAATCGCAAATCCTGCTCGATACCGGCGATGGCCGTGACGACTACCTCCCGGTGCTGGAAAGCGCCATGGAGTTTGCGGGCTGCCGGACCCTCCAGGAGATCGTTCTCACCCACGGCCACCCGGACCATATCGGTGGAGTCCAGTCGATTCTCGACCGCATGGGTCCCCTTCGCGTCAGCAAGCTACCCGACCCCACCTTCGATGCCCCCTACCGCTTTCCGATTACCGAACTCAGTGATGGCTGCGTGATCGAAACAGAGGGCGCAACCCTCCGCGGCTTTCATACCCCCGGTCACGCCCCGGATCACCTCTGCTTTCTCCTCGAGGAGGAGTCGGGGCTGTTCACTGGAGATAATGTTCTCGGCGTCGGAACAACGATCATTCCAGCCGAGAGCGGCGATCTTGGCGACTATCTTCGCTCCCTCGAACGCCTTCTCGCCCTTGCCCCCGCAAGAATCTTCCCCGCCCACGGTCCCCAGGTGGAAGACGCCTGCGCCAAGATCCGCGAATACATCGCACACCGACTCCAGCGCGAAGCTCAGATTCTCGCCGCTCTCGAAAAAGGAGTCGATCGCGTCGTGGGCATCGTGAAGATCATCTATGCCGCCTACCCGGAAAGCCTGCACGCCGCCGCCGGCCAATCCGTGACCTCTCACCTGCGAAAACTCGAAGCCGAGGGCCGGGTCTCAGCATCCCCCGGCGACGCTCCAGGCGACGCGCATTGGCGACTCCAGTAGAATTGGCGGCTCCAGTAGAACTCGCCCCTGGATACGCCCCTCACACCGGCGGCGAAACGGATTTTTGAATCCCATGACGCAAACCCAGCCCCGACCGGGCGATGATCCAGTTCCGATTGCGCCGGGCCAGTTGGTCTTGGCCAGCGGCTCACCTCGGCGACGGGAAATCCTGACGCGCTTGGGCCTGGAGTTTGAAATTCGCCCGCCGGACCTCGACGAGACCGCGCTCCCGGACGAGCCTCCCGAAGAACTCGTCGTCCGGCTGGCCCTGGCCAAGGCATGGGCGGTTGCCAAGACCCTCCCCGAAGGCCCTCGCCGTTGGGTTCTGGGGTCGGACACCGTCGTCGTTCTTGACGGAAGGACTATCGGCAAACCCCATGGCCCCGAGGACGCGGTGAACATGCTGCGACGGCTCACGGGACGAAGCCACCGGGTGATCACCGGGGTCGCAGTGGTCGACGCCTTGGGCGGACCGGACCTGGCCCTTGCCGTGACCTCCCAGGTCGTGATGCGGCCGGCCAATGAGGCTGAGATTCGCGCCTACGTGGCTTGCGGTGAGTCCCTCGACAAAGCCGGGGCCTACGCGCTCCAAGGTCAGGGGCGGCGCTTCGTGACTCAGGTAATCGGCAGCGAATCCAATGTGATCGGGCTGCCCGCAGACGAAACCCTGGCCATGCTCGCCGAGGCGGCGGATCGCGCGGTCCGAGAAAAAGCATGAGCGTCAGCCTCGACCCCCAACTCCTGGCCGAGGCCAGCGCTCGACTGGCGGCCGTGCGCCAACGCATCGAAACCGCATGCGCGGGCGCGGGGAGAAACCCTTCGGAGTTGACCCTGGTGGGGGCTTGTAAGCATCAGTCCGTCGATCGGATTGCCGCCGCAGTCTGCGCGGGGCTCGGCGATCTCGGCGAGAACTACGTCCAGGCGGCTCGAACAATCCATCCCCTGGTGGAGCAACGCTTGCGGGATCATTTTGCCGGGGCCCCGGCCCCCACGCCCCGCTGGCGAATGATCGGCCATCTTCAGCGCAACAAGGCGGCCCAGGCCCTCGAGGTCTTCCGCGCCGTGGATACGGTGGACACGGTTCGGCTGGCCCGGGCCCTGTCCGGGCGGGCCCTGGCGGCCGGGGACGTCGTCGACATTTGCCTGCAGGTGAACTTGAGCGCTGAGCAGAGCAAATCGGGTTGTTCGGAGGATGCCCTGGCCGAGTTGCTGGATGGCTGTGCCTCCCTGCCCGGGGTTCGAGTCGTGGGGTTGATGACCCTGCCCGCGCCGGGCCCGACCCCCGAGTCCTCCCGGGACACTTTTGCGCGATTGCGTGGCCTGCGCGATACCCTCTGCCACGCGACCGGAGGCAAAGCGCTCCACCACCTCAACATGGGCATGTCGGCCGATCTGGAAGTGGCCATCGCCGAGGGGTCCACCGTGGTACGGGTGGGGACGGACCTCTTCGGAGAACGCGAGACCGCCCCAGACACCGAAACCCAAACCGAAGCCCAAGCCAAGGCCACAGCCCAAGCCAAAGCAATATG